>PQAH01000082.1 GCA_003105195.1 Bradyrhizobiaceae bacterium | reverse complement strand
TCGCCTTCAACCTGTTCGGCGACAGCCTGCGCGACTTCCTGGATCCGCGCTTCAAGGTGTGAGGCGCGCCGCAGAAGCGTAGGGCGCAATAGGCGTCAGAAACTGCACTCTGAGCGTCATCCCGGCCAAGCGAGCACCGATCTCGCGCTTGCGCGAGATCGGCATTGATAAATGCCCAGGTCGGCAACAGCCGACCTGCGTGCTCGGCCGGGATGACGCCGAGGATCGATCCTTCACACAGTGGGGCTATTGCGTCCTCCGAAGATCTAGCCCGCGACCTTCACGCGCTCGCCGTTCGCGCCGCTCTCGAGCAGGGCGTCGATCAGGCGGTGGACCTTGAGGGCCTCGCGGCCGCTCACGGCGGGAGCGCGCTTCTCCTCGACGGCGTCGAGGAAGTCGGCCCAGAGCGCGCGGTGATAGTCGTGCGGGAAGGCCATCGGATCGGCGCCGGTGCCGCCCGCGGAGTCGTCCGGCGCGACCTCGGTGAGGCGTCCGTCGTGGTGCGCGACCGTGAGCGCGGTGCCGGCGAGCGCGGCGGTCGCGGTCTCGCCGATGACGTCGATCCGCTCCGGGAAGCCCGGATAGGCCGCGGTGGTCGCATCGATGACGCCGAGCGCGCCGCTGGCGAAGCGCACCGCGGCCGCCACCATGTCCTCGGTCTCCATGCGGTGCACGCGCGAGGTGGTCGCATAGGCGGAGACCTCGGAGACCGGTCCCGCGAGGCTCAGCATCAGGTCGAGCGTGTGGATGCCCTGGGTGATCAGCACGCCGCCGCCGTCGCGTGCGCGCGTGCCGCGGCCCTCCACGTCGTAATAGCTCTGCGGACGCCAGAGGCGGATGGTCGTCGAGCAGCCGACGATGCCGCCGAGGGCGCCGGCGCGCAGCATCTCGCGCAGGCGCATGCCGGCGGGCCGGAAGCGGTGCTGCAGCATGACGCCGAGCGTCACCCCCGCCCGCTCGCAGGCCTCCACCAGCGCGACGGCGCGCTCGGTCGTGATCTCGAGCGGCTTCTCCAGGAGCACGTGCTTGCCGGCCTCCGCGCAGCGGCGCACCAGGTCGAGGTGCGTGTTGGGCGGGGTGAGCACCGCGACCGCATCGACACTGGCGTCGGCCAGGATCGCGTCCAGCCGGTCGCAGGAGGGAAACGGGAAGCTTTTCGCGAAGGCGGCGCGGCGCGCCTCGCTCGGGCTGAAGACATGGGCGACCTCCACCCGCTCCTTCAGGTCCACGAGGCTGCGGGCGTGCGGCGCGACCGCCATGCCGAGGCCGATGATGCCGAGCCGATGCCGGGCCATGAACCGCTCCGTCGTTCCTTGCGGGGTCGGAAGCCGTAGAGGATCGCGAGGTCGTGCACCAGGGTCCGGCGCCGGACCGCGGCGCAGGGCGCCCGAGGCCCCGACGGCCCGTTGCCGCACCGAGGCGATGCGGGCGCACGTGTCGATTGCCCCAGCCGCGTTTCACATATTGGTCAGGCCACCTTATGGCTTGAACAAAATGGACCAAGCCCATAGGGTTCGCCACGCCAAGACAGTGACCAACGCTGCATGGCGCGCGCATCGCCGATGCGGGAAGTGGATCCCGCGACCCCGGACGATGCGCCAGGGGGAGGACATATTGCCGTTCCAGGCGGTCGCCAGCCAGCGGCTGTACGAGCAGGTGGCCGAGCAGGTCACGGCGCTGATCGCGCGCGGCGAGTTCAAGCCCGGCGACCGGCTGCCGCCCGAGCGCGACCTCGCCAAGGCCTTGGGCGTGAGCCGGCCGACCGTGCGCGAGGCCATGATCGCGCTCGAGATCGCGGGCCTCGTGGAGGTGCGCGTCGGCGCCGGCACCTTCGTCACCGACAAGAGCACCCATGGCGCGCACGACCGGCAATTCGAAGGGGCCGGCGCCTCGCCGCTGGAGCTGATCGGGGCGAGGCGGCTGATCGAGCCGGAAATCGCGGCGCTGGCGGCACGCCAAGCCACGCCGCAGGACCTCGCCGCGATCGAGGAGACCCTGGCGATGACGGCCGCCGCGACCGATACGGCGTCGCATCGCGCGGCCGACCGGCTGTTCCACGTGCGGGTCGCCGCGGCGAGCCGCAACGGAGTCCTGGCCGCGATCGCCGACGAGTTCTGGGGCGAGATGTTCAGCCCCATGTTCGAGCGTATGGGGGCGCTCACGGGCCTGATCGCGGCGCGCTGCAGCCCGCGCCAGCGCGACGCCACGCTGACCGAGCACCAGGCGGTCTACCGCGCGCTGCAGGCGGGGATCCCCGAGCTTGCGCGTTCCGCGATGGACCGGCACCTGGCCGGCGTCGAGCAGATCCTGGCCGAAGGCGAGGCGAGCGACGTCCAGGAGCCCCGGGTGGCCGCCGGAGGCAAGCCATGAGACCGTCGCGCGCGGCCAGGCTGGTCTCGCCGCTGATCCATGCGGACCGGCTGTTCCCGAGCGACATCACGACGCGCACCATCGCGCGGCGGCTCTATGCCGAGGTCAGGGACCTGCCGATCATCTCGCCGCACGGCCACACGGACCCGCGCTGGTACGCCGAGGACGCGCCGTTCCCGGATCCGGCGAGCCTGTTCGTGATCCCGGACCACTACATCTTCCGCATGCTCTACAGCCAGGGCGTCCGGCTCGAGGAGCTCGGCATCGCGCGCAAGGACGGCGGGCCGGTCGAGCGCGACGCACGCACGATCTGGCGCCGTTTCGCCGAGCGCTACTACCTGTTCCGAGGGACCCCGACCCGGCTCTGGCTCGACCACGCCTTCGCGACCCTGTTCGGCTTCGACGTGCGTCTTTCGGCCGAGACCGCGGACCACTATTTCGACCGCATCTCGGAATGCCTCGCCAGGCCCGAATACCGGCCGCGCGCCCTGTTCGAGCGCTTCAAGATCGAGGTGATCGCCACCACCGAGAGCCCGCTGGACGAGCTCGCGGCGCACAAGGCGATCGCCGCATCGGGCTGGAAGGGCCGCGTGGTCACGGCCTATCGCCCGGACCCGGTGGTGGACCCCGACTTCGAGGGCTTCCGCGCCAATCTCGAGCGCTTCGGTGCGCTCACCGGCTGCGACACCCTCGGCTGGCACGGCTATCTCGAGGCGCACCGGCAGCGGCGCGCCTTCTTCAAGCGGCACGGCGCGACCTCGACCGACCACGGCCATCCGACGGCCCGCACCGCGGACCTCTCGCCGGCGGACGCCGAGCGGCTGTTCCAGCGGGCGATCGCGGAGGACGTCGCGCCCGAGGAGGCCGAGCTGTTCCGCGCCCAGATGCTCACCGAGATGGCGCGCATGAGCCTCGACGACGGGCTGGTGATGCAGATCCATCCGGGCTCGCTGCGCAACCACAATCCGGCGCTGCACGCCGCGTTCGGCCGCGACATGGGCGCCGACATCCCGACGCGCACCGACTACGTGCGCGCGCTCAAGCCGCTGCTCGACCGGTTCGGCAACGAGCGCGACCTGACCGTGATCCTGTTCACGCTCGACGAGACCACCTATTCGCGCGAGCTCGCACCGCTCGCGGGCCACTATCCGATCCTGCGGCTCGGGCCGCCGTGGTGGTTCTTCGACGCGCCGGAGGGCATGCGGCGCTTCCGCGAGCTCACCACCGAGACCTGCGGCTTCTACAACACGGTCGGCTTCAACGACGACACGCGCGCCTTCCCGTCGATTCCGGCGCGGCACGACGTGGCGCGGCGGGTCGACTGCGGCTACCTCGCCGAGCTCGTCACCCGGCAGCTGCTCGACGAGGACGAGGCGCGCGAGGTCGCACGCGACCTCGCCTACGGGCTCGCCAAGCGGACGTACCGACTCTAGCCGGCGGGAGTCCGGCAGCAACTGGGCAGGAAACGGTCGACGTCACAAGAACCGCGAACCCGCGACGGGACGGCGACGAAAACGCAACGAGGAGAGTGAGATGAACAGACGCAATTTCTTCTGGCTCGGCGCCGCGACCGCGGTGGCCTTGACCTGCTTCGCCGGCTCGAGCGCCCTCGCCCAGCAGAAGCTCGTGCTCAAGGCGACCGACGTCCACGCGCTCGGCTATCCGACCGTCGAGGCGGTCGTGCGCATGGGCAAGAAGCTCGAGCAGGCGACCAACGGCCGGCTCAGCGTGCAGATGTTCCCGTCGATGCAGCTCGGCGGCGAGAAGGAGATGATCGAGCAGGCGCAGGTCGGCGCGCTCGCCATGGCGCGCATCAGCGTCGGCCCGATGGGCCCGATCGTGCCGGAGCTCAACGTGTTCAACCTACCCTTCATGTTCCGCGACACGGCGCACATGGAGAAGGTGATCGACGGTCCGATCGGCGACGAGATGCTCAAGAAGCTCTCGGACCACCCCACCGCCAACCTGATCGGCCTGTGCTGGATGAATGCCGGCACCCGCAGCGTCTACAACAGCAAGAAGCCGGTCCGGACCATCGACGACCTGAAGGGCCTGAAGATCCGCATGATGGGCAACCCGGTGTTCGTCGACACCATGAACGCGCTCGGCGGCAACGGCGTCGCCATGGGCTACGACCAGCTCATCAACGCGCTGCAGACCGGCGTCGTGGACGGGGCCGAGAACAACTATCCGAGCTATGCGAACGGCCAGCACTACCGCTACGCCAAGCACTACTCGACGACCGAGCACCTGATGATCCCCGAGATCCTCGTGTTCTCCAAGAAGATCTGGCAGACGCTCTCCAAGGCGGACCAGGACCTGATCATGAAGCTCGCCAAGGAAGCGCAGCAGGAGCAGCGCAAGCTCTGGTACGAGATGGAGGAGAAGTCCCTCAAGCAGATGAAGGACGCCGGCGTCGAGATCATCCGGATCACCGACAAGAAGCCCTTCCAGGCGGCGGTGAAGCCGGTCTGGGACAAGTACGGCGCCGCGCACAAGTCACTCATCGATCGCATCCAGAACGTGAAGTAGTCCACGCCCGAGCGAATCCGGGCCGGCCGATTCCACAGAATGGGCCGGCCCTTCCTTTGGGGGGTCGAGGGGACATGACGACGCAGTACTTCCGCCTGATGGACGGCCTGCACCGTCTCTGCATGCTGATCGCGGCGGGCTGCCTCGTCGTGATCACGCTGATCATCCCGTGGGGCGTGTTCACGCGCTACGTGCTCGGCTTCGGCTCGTCCTGGCCGGAGCCGATGGCGATCCTGCTGATGATCTGGTTCTCCTTCATGGCGGCCTGCGTCTGCTACCGCGAGTACCTGCACATCGGGGTGCAGGTCATCCCCAACCTGCTGCAGGGACGGACCCGCACCGCGGTCGGCTGGCTGGTCGAGCTGTCCATGCTCGGCACCAACCTGTTCATGCTCTGGTACGGCATCAAGCTCGTGCAGACCACCTGGTACCAGGTGATCGCGGACTTCCAGATCATCTCGGTCGGGGTCTCCTATCTGCCGGTGCCGCTCGGCGGCGCGATCACGATGCTGTTCGTGATCGAGCGGCTCATGAAGGGAACCCTGTTCCAGGAGCCCTCGAGCGAAACCATCAGTCACGTCAGCACCGAATAGACGCGACCCGGGCCCATGGACATCCTCATCCTGATCGGCGGCTTCGCGGTGCTCTGCCTGCTCGGCATGCCGGTCGCCTATGCGCTCGGGCTCGCCGCGATCCTGACCGCGATGTGGATGGAGCTGCCGCTCGAGGCCGTCATGCTGAAGGTCTCGGACGGCACCGACGACTTCGCCCTGCTGGCGATCCCGTTCTTCATCCTGGCGGGCGCCATCATGGCCGAGGGCGGCATGGCCGAGCGGCTCGTGAACCTCGCCAAGGTGTTCGTCGGCTTCATCCGCGGCGGGCTCGCGCTGGTCAACATCCTCGCCTCGACCTTCTTCGGCTGCATCTCGGGCTCCTCGGTCGCCGATACGGCCTCGATCGGCTCGGTGATGATCCCGCAGATGATCAAGAACGGCTACCCGCGCCTGTTCGCCGTGAACGTGACGGTCGCAGGCTCGATCCAGCCGCTGCTGATCCCGCCGTCGCACAATGCGGTGATCTACTCGCTCGCCGCCGGCGGATCGATCTCGATCAGCCACCTGTTCATCGCCGGGGCGATACCGGGCTTCCTGCTCGGCCTCTCGCTGATGAGCCTGGTGCTGATCATCGCCCGCCGCCAGAACTTCCCCAAGGGCGAGCCGATCCCGCTGCGCCGCGCGCTCAAGATCGTGGTCGAGGCCTTCTGGGGCATGCTGACCGTGTTCATCATCCTGGGCGGGATCCTGGGCGGCATCTTCACGCCGACCGAATCGGCGGCGGTCGCCTGCATCTACGCCTTCCTGGTCACGATGTTCGTCTACCGCGACTACAAGTGGAGCGAGCTGCCGCTGATGATCGGCCGCGTCGTGCGCACGGTCGGCATGGTCATGATCATGATCGGCTTCTCGGTCGCCTTCGGCTACATGATGGCGCTGATGCAGGTGCCCGCGAAGGCGACCGCCTTCTTCCTGACGATCGCGGACGACAAGTACACGCTGCTGTTCCTGATCAACATCCTGCTGCTGGTGCTCGGCACGTTCATGGACCTCGCACCCATGCTGCTGATCTGCACGCCGATCTTCCTGCCCGTGATCAAGATGTTCGGCATCGATCCGGTGCATTTCGGCATCATCATGATCCTCAACCTCGGGATCGGGCTGCTCACGCCGCCGGTGGGACCGACGCTGGTGGTCGGCTGCGCCATCGGCAAGGTCAGCATGGAGGCGGTCTCGCGCAGCATCCTGCCGTTCTACATCCCGATGCTGATCGTGCTGGCGCTGGTCACCTACGTGCCGGCGCTCACCATGTGGCTGCCGAACCTGCTGCTGGGCAAGTGAATGACCCGTCTCTCGAACGCGACGCTCGACCGGCTCCCGCCCGATGTGGCGCGGCCCGGCTACGAGCGCGGCGCGCTCGCGACCGGCATCGTGCATCTCGGCATCGGCGCCTTCCACCGCGCCCAGGAGGCGGTGTTCACCGAGGCCGCGCTCGCGGCCGGCGACCTCTCATGGGGCATCCTGGGCGCGAGCCTGCGCTCGCCCGACACGCGCGACGCGCTCGCGCCGCAGGACGGGCTCTACACGGTGGCGGTGCGCGGGCCGGCGGGCGAGGATCTCCAGGTGATCGGCGCCGTGCGCGAGGTGCTGGTGGGCGCGGAGGACCCCGCGGCGCTGGTCACGGCCATGACGGATCCGCGCGTGCGCATCGTCAGCCTCACGGTGACCGAGAAGGGCTATTGCCACGATCCCGCGACCGGGCGGCTCAACGAGGCCCATCCCGACATCGTGCACGATCTCGCCGACCCGCAACGACCGCGCTCGGCGCCCGGCTACCTGATCGAGGCGCTGCGCCGGCGCCGCGCGGCCGGAACGCCGCCCTTCACGGTGCTGTGCTGCGACAACCTCCCGCGCAACGGCACCACGGTGGCCGGCATCGTGCGCGACCTCGCCGCGATGCATGACGGGGATCTCGCCCGCTTCGTCGCAGGCGACGTCGCCTTCCCGTGCACCATGGTCGACCGCATCGTTCCGGCCACCACGGATGCGGACCGCGCCGCGATCGCGCAGCGCCTCGGCGTCGAGGATGCCTGGCCGATCGTGACCGAGCCCTACAATTACTGGGCGATCGAGGACCGCTTCCCGGCCGGCCGGCCCGACTGGCCCGGCGTCGCCTTCGTCGCCGACATCGCGCCCTACGAGGCGATGAAGCTGCGGCTGCTCAATGCCAGCCATTCGGTGATGGCCTATCTCGGCTACCTGGCGGGCCACGAGACGATCGCGGACACGATCGCGGATCCACCGTTCCGGCACCTGGTCGAAGGGCTGATGGACCACGAGGTCACGCCGACCCTGAAGCTGCCGCCCGGCACCGATGTCGCGGCCTACAAGCGCGCGCTGATCGAGCGCTTCGCCAATCCGGCGCTCAAGCATCGGACCTGGCAGATCGCCATGGACGGATCGCAGAAGCTGCCGCAGCGCCTGCTCGGCACGGTGCGCGACCGGCGCGCGGCCGGCGCGCCGATCGACCGGCTCGCCCTCGGCGTCGCGGGGTGGATGCGCTACGTGACGGGCACGGACGAGCGCGGCCAGGCGATCGACGTGCGCGATCCGCTCGCCGCGAGGCTGCGCACGATCGCGGGCAATGCGGGCCTCAACGCGGCGCGGCTCGCGCCGATGCTGCTCGAGGTGCGCGAGGTGTTCGGGGACGATCTCGCGGCGGACCCGCGCTTCCGCGCGGCCGTGACCGATGCGCTGTCGCGGGTGATCGCGCGCGGCGCGCGCGGCGCCGTCGCGGCGACCGCGTAGGCTCCTGCGTCAGGCCGCGTCGGCGGCGGAGCCCGGCCGGATCAGCGCCGCGATCGAGGTGCGGTCGAGCGCCTCCATGAAGGCCGCGATGCCGCGCCCGATGGCGCGGTCGAGCTCGCGCTCGACCGGCGAGATCGGGCCGCCCGACATGATCAGCTCGAGCGGCCCGCATTCCTGGAAGCGGGGCTCGATGGCGCGGATCACCTGGCCGACCTTGATCGAGGCCGGCGTCATGGCGAGGCGCACGCCCCCGTGCGGCCCGCGGATCGTCGCGACGAAGCCCGCCCGGGTCAGCGCCTTGATCAGCTTGAAGATGTTCTGTTCCGTGATGTGGGTCGCCTCGGCGATGGCCGCGACCTTGGCGAGCTTGGGATGGTGCTCGGCGCAATAGGCGAGCACGCGCAAGGCATATCGGCTCTGCTCGGTCAGACGCATGGCGCACCCTTCGCGGGCCGGAACCTAGTCAATGGCCGCCGCGGGCGCAAGCAAGGCTCAGCGGCGCAGGCGCGGCACGACGGTCGCGACCGCAAGCAGCGCGGCCGCCCCCGTGACGTAGAAGATGCCCTCGGGCCGGCCCGTATCCATCAGCCAGCCGAACACGAGCGGCGACACGACGCCGCCGAGGTTGAAGCCCGTGGTGACGAAGCCGAACACCTTGCCGAAGGAGCCCGGCGGCGTGATTGCGCGCACGATCATGTCGCGGGACGGCGTGATGAACCCGAAGCAGAAGCCGGCGCCGCCCATGGCGGCCATCAGCAGCAGCACCGGGAGGTCCACGCGCCCGATCAGCAGCGCCAGGACGACGAGCAGGCCGAGGCCCAGCATCGCGATCAGGCGGTGGCGGCCGAGGCGGCCGGCCACGTAGCCGCCGACCAGCACGCCGGCGGCGCTGAGCGCCAGGTAGGCCGTGAGCGCGCCGTTGGCGATCGGCAGCGGCGTCGCGAACAGGGCGCCGAGCGCCACCACGGAATAGTTCTGCAGCCCCGAATTGGCGATGGCGAACAGCATGAAGAAGACGAGGTTGAGCAGGATCGGACCCGAGAGCAGCAGGCGCCAGCCGGCCGCGCCGGATTTCGCGGCGCCCTGCGGCTTCACGGGCCGCGGGCCCTCCAGCGCCGCGGCCGGCTGCGCCAGCAGCAGCGCCGCCATGGCGAGCGCCAGGATGGCGGCCGCGAGGAAGGCGCCGCGCCAGCCGACCAGGCTCTCGAGCAGGAACAGCGTGCCGGGCGCGACCGCGGAACCGAGGAAGCCCGAGAAGCTGTGGATCGAAAAGGCCTGGCTCATGCGCTCGGGCGAGACGAACTGCGAGAGCAGCGCATAGTCGGCCGGGTGATAGACCGCGTTGGCGACGCCCGCGAAGCCGAACATCGCGACCAGGACCCAGAACGAGGGGACCAGGCCGGCGAGCGCCGCCGCCGCGGCGCCGATCGCCAGCCCGCCCGCGAGCACGGTCCGCGCCCCGATCCGGTCCACCAGGAACCCGGCCGGCGTCTGGAACGCCGCGGAGGCGACGTTGAAGGCGGTGAGCGCCAGCCCGAGCTCGGTGAAGCTCACGCCGTAGTCGGCCTTGATGAACAGGAACAGTGGCGGCAGCAGCAGGATGTAGTAGTGGCTGACGAAATGGGCGCCGCTGACGAGGGCGATGATGCGCGTGTCGCTGGCGCGCGCGGCAGGCGCGAGGGCTTCGGTCATGGCGCCCGCATCATAGCGGCACGCCCTGGATTTGCGCCTGCGCGCGGCGAATGGCTGGTCGCCGCCCGGCGCAGCGGAACGCGTTCAACCTCGCCCTCAGGCCGGGGACCCGGCCGGCTCCTTGACGGTGATCCGCCAGAGCGTGCGCGGGTCGTCCGGGTCGGTCAGGGTGGCGGAATGCAGGGTCGAGAGGTCGTCCCAGAGCACGACGTCGCCGACGTCGTAGGCGTAGCTGAAGCGGTACTTGTCCTGCAGCGCGTGCGCCTTGAGCTCGTCGAGCAGTGCCACCCCCTCCCCCCTCGGCATGCCCTCGATCTCGAACGAGGAGCCGGACACCGCATAGAGCGCCTTGCGCCCGGTGCCGTAGTGGGTGCGCACCAGCGGGTGGCGCACCCAGGTGACCTTTCGCTTCTGGTCGTCGCTGAGCGGCGAGGCCGCGGTGCGCGAGCGCTCGTCGAGATCGTCGCGGTTGCCGTAGTGGTGCAGCACCACGAGATCCGCGATCCGGCGCTTCGTTGCCGCGGGCAGGTCGTCATAGGCCGCGTACATGTTGGCGAACAGGGTGTTGCCGCCCTTCTTCGGCACCTCGATCGAATACAGCATGGTCACGCGCGCCGGCACCGCGAGGTAGGAATAGTCGGTGTGGAAATAGCTCCCCGCATCGGCGAGGCCGGTCGGCTTCCCGTCCCGCTTCACGTTGGACAGGATGAGAATGTCGGGATGGCCCGGATAGTGGAACTGGTCGATCACGTGCGGCTCCGGCCTGCCGAAGCGGCGCGCGAAGGCGAGGTACTGCTCGGGCGCGAGCCGCTGCCCCTTGATCGCGAGCACCTGCCCGTCCCAGAAAGCCTGCTCGACCTCGCGGAACTCCGCGTCCGACAGCGGCCGCGAGAGGTCGATGCCCTCGAGCGCGACGCCGAGCACATCGGAGAGGCGGCGCTTGGTCGGCATCGAACATCTCCCCTATTGGATGTCTCGCAGCCTGATCGAGAAATCCGGAACGGTCGGCGTCGTCAGCGCGCTGTCGGGACCATGCTCGACAATGGACGACCAGCCCTCGCCGCGCGGACCGGTATGGATCCAGGTTCGGCGTTCGCGCGGATCCACGACCCACAATTCGCGGACCCCGAGCTGGGCGTAGAGACGAGCCTTGATGCCTTGATCATAACCAAGGCTCGACGCAGCGATCTCGACGACCAGGGCACAGTCAGCTCCGGACAGTCGCACGAATCCTGCCTGCGACGGGAGCAGCTGCCGCCTGGACATCACAACAATGTCGGGCTCCAGCAGGATTCCGTCGGCAAACTCGATCGTCATTTCGCTGGCCACATCGACATCATCGGGCACGGCGCGCATGATTCCTCGGAGCAGTTCCTTTCTCACGATCTCATGCGCATAGCCCTTCGACGCCATCACGATCAGATCCCCCTCGACGAGTTCGACACGCTCGTCCTCGGCGAGCACGCCGCCATCGATCATGCGGCGGAGATCGGCGACCGTGAAAGCACGGCGGGGCATGTCTTCGGAAGCGTGCTTGGTGACGATGTTCATGGCGTTCGGTCCTCTCGCCCGAGTATACCAGCGCCGTCAGCACGAAGCATCCGGCCGGGGGGCCTGCGGGACTTCGCTGCCCGCAAGATTGATCTCCGCGGGCGACCGGCCGCACACTCGGGGCAGGGCGAGGCGGCCTCCCCTGCCCGTCCAGGGAGCAACATCGATGCAGCGCAGCACGGACCGGATCCTGACCACCCACGCCGGCAGCCTGCCGCGGCCGGCCGACCTCCTGGCGATGATCTATTCGCGGATGAACGGCGAGCCGCTCGACGAGGCGGCGTTCCAGGAACGCCTGCGCGGCGCCGTGAAGGACATCGTGCGCAAGCAGGTGGATCTCGGTCTCGACGTCGTCGACGACGGCGAGTTCGGCAAGCCGAGCTTCATGACCTATGTGAACGAGCGGCTCGGCGGCTTCGAACCGGACCCGGACGCGCCCCAGGGCAGCCCCTGGGCGACCTCGCGCGAGGCGCGGTCGTTCCCCGACTTCTATCTCAAGGAGACCGCCCATGCGGCCGCGAAGCATCGCCGGATGGTATGCCGGGGTCCGATCCGGTACCGCGGGCACGCCGCGCTGAAGACCGACCTCGACAACCTCAAGGCCGCGGTCGCGGGGCACGATGTCGCCGACGTGTTCGTCCCCGCCGTGTCCCCCTCCAATGTCGAGGAGTGGAACCGGAACCAGCACTACGACAGCGACGAGGCCTACCTGTTCGCCATCGCGGAGGCGATGCGGGAGGAGTATCGCGCCATCGTCGCGGCGGGCTTCCTGCTGCAGATCGACGATCCGCGGCTGGTGACCTACTACACGCTCGAGCCCGGGCTCTCCCTCGCGGACTGCCGCACATGGGCGGCGCTGCACGTGGAGGCGCTCAACTTCGCGCTCGAAGGGATCCCGCGCGAGAAGGTGCGGCACCACACCTGCTACGGCATCAACATGGGGCCGCGCATCCACGACATGGAGCTCAAGGACATCATCGACATCCTGCTGCGCGTGAACGCCGGCGCCTTCTCGTTCGAGGCCGCGAACCCGCGCCACGAGCACGAGTGGCAGGTGTGGAAGGACGTCAAGCTGCCGGCCGACACGATCCTGATTCCGGGCGTGATCACCCAGTCGACCGTGCTGGTGGAGCATCCCGAGCTGGTCGCCCAGCGGATCCTGCGGTTCGCCGAGGTGGCGGGCCGCGACCGCGTGATCGCCGGCGCGGACTGCGGCTTCGCCACCTTCGCGGGCTCGAACGAGGTCCCCGAGCCGGTCGTCTGGGCGAAATTCGAGGCGCTGGTGAAAGGCGCGGCGATCGCTTCGGAGCACCTGTGGGGACGGCGGAAGATCGCGAGCTGAACGCCGGCAAATTGGCGACCCCGCCTGGATTCGAACCAGGGACCTTCAGCTTAGAAGGCTGCTGCTCTATCCACCTGAGCTACGGGGCCGGGAATTCCATGGTGGCGCCCCTTCGGCCGCCGGCGCAAGGGCCCGGCGCCGGGCGGCGCTAATGCGTCCAGGGAATGCGGCGGTTGTAGGCGAAGTTGTCCGCATAGGCGATCACGCGGCGCGCCGGCTCCTTCGGCTCGGCCACCTGGTAGGCGATGCCGTGGCGCTCCGCATAGGCGATCGCCTCCTCGCGGGTGGTGAAGCGCAGCTTCACCTGCTGCTTCATGTCGCCCGAGGAGGTCCAGCCCATGAGCGGCTCGATCGCGCGCGGCTCCTCGGGCTCGAATTCCAGCACCCACTGCTTGGTCTTGGCGGTGCCGGACTGCATCGCGTTCCTCGTCGGCTTGTAGATGCGTGCAACCATGGACCGCGCTGCCTTCGTGAGACGACCCGTACCCGCCATGCCCCACCGTCCCGGCCACGGGGACTCGGCGCTGCGGACGCACGCGTTTTATCGGCCGGCCGGCAGGCCCCGCAAGGGGAATCCGGATCGCCCCGCCGCCCCGTCAGGGCGGCGACCGGGCTTGGCGGGTCCGGACCGCGAGCGCGGCCCAGCGCGTCGGCCGGGCGATCTGCCGCGACTGCCGTTGCGGCTCGGGGCGCCGGGCCGCCGGGCGCACGGCCGCGCGGGCCTTGCCGACCTTGCCGCGCTTCAGGGCGGCACGCCGGACCTTCTTCTTGAACTTGCCGAGGGCGAGCACGCGGCCGACGCCGCGGACCGGCTTGTCGATCAGGCGGCTGCCGACCTCCCACATCTCCTCGAGATCGATCGGGCCATGGGCCGTGATGGTGCGGCGGAGCGCGTCGTGGCGCAGGATCGCGCGGATCCCTGTCGGCTGGTAGTGATTCCACTCCCAGGGGTGGCGCCAGGCCGGCATGTGGACCAGCTGGCGCTTGCTCCGGGTCCTGAACTCGTAGGGGTTATAGAGCCCGTGCCGGCGGGCGATCTCGTGCCACAGCCGGGCCGAATCCGAACCGGGCGGCCCGATCCCGGCCATGTCGCAGGCAAGCCCGTAGGCATGCAGGCTCGCATGCTTGTCGCGGAACCCGCCGACCCGCAGGCCCGGCTCGCGATAGGCCGAGAAGCAGCCGGCGTTCGGCAGGCCCGCGGCGCGGGCCTCGCGGGTTGCCGCGGCGAGCCGCCGGGCAAAGACCGGGTGAAGGCGGCCGATCGCGACTTCCGGCGTCTGCCGCAGCATGGTGCCGCCGATGGTCGCGGTCTCGACCAGGAAGCGGCGGGCGAGCCCGACCACGGTGCGCTCGACCAGCGCCCGGGTGGCGCCGTCGGCGCTTGCCACGAACAGGCCGGCCGCTTCCACGGCAGGCGCCAAGGCACGCTCCGGGTTGACCCGCTCGGCGATGCGGTTCCAGGTGCGCTCGAAGGCCAGTTGCTCCGGGTCGTGGACGACTGGCCTGGCGGCGGGCTCCGGCGGAGGGAGCGGAATCGGCAGCGGCCAGGGCAAGGGCAGGATCTGCGCCCGGACCGGGGGCGAGACGGCACGGGGCTGCGCCAGAACCGGGCGCGAAGCCAGGGGGCC
>PQAH01000081.1 GCA_003105195.1 Bradyrhizobiaceae bacterium | reverse complement strand
GCGCAGTTCGGCATGTTCTTCGGCGGCAATCGTGACAACAATAGCGGCTTCGGCATCGTCGGCACGCTGCTGATGGTGATCCTGGCGCCGATCGCCGCCATGATCGTGCAGATGATGATCAGCCGAACCCGCGAATATGCGGCCGATCGCGGCGGCGCCGAGATCTGCGGCGAGCCGATGTGGCTCGCCTCCGCGCTCGCCAAGATCGACGCCGCGGCTCACCGGATTCCCAACGACGACGCCGAGCGCAACCCCGCGACCGCGCACATGTTCATCATCAATCCGCTGTCCGGGATGCGCATGGACAATCTCTTTTCCACCCATCCCGCGACCGAGAACCGGATCGCCGCCCTGCGCGCCTTCGCGAACGAGATCGGCGGTTCCGGCTATCGCGCCTCGCCGACGCCGCGCGCCGGCGCGCCGCGCGGCCCGTGGGGCGGCGCGAGCCGGCCGCGCGGCCCGTGGGGATGAGACGCGCGGTTTCGCGCCGCGTGGCACGAAATCGCAAGCCATCACATCTCTGCCAAGCTATGGTGGAACGATAATCCGGCGCGCCCGTTGCTCGTGGGCCAGCGGGGCACCGATACGGACAGTTCAGATCGTTCTCCATGGCAAATCCCCGACGTGCAGCGCCTGCGGTCGTTCCCGGCCTCGCCGCGCGCCGTGTCGCGGTCGAGGTTCTCGAGGGCGTGCTGCGCCGGCATCGGCCACTCGACGAACTGCTCGACGGCGCCGAGGCGCAGCCCGGCATTGCGGGTCTCGCCGAGCGCGACCGCGCCTTCATGCGCAAGCTCGTCGCCACCACCCTGCGCCGCTTCGGTACCCTGCGCGCGGTGCTCGCGCGCTATCTCGAGCGCGGTCCCCCCGCGGATGCGCCGCGCGTCGAGTCCGTTCTCCTGCTCGGCGCCGCCCAGCTGCTCTTCCTCGACGTGCCGGATCACGCGGCTGTCGATCTCGGCGTGCGCCTCGCCCAGGCCGACCGTCGCGCCGCCCGCTATGCGGGGCTGGTGAATGCGGTGCTGCGGCGCGTGACCCGCGAAGGCGCGGGCGATCTCGCGGCACTCGATTCCCCCTCGCTCGATACGCCGGGCTGGCTGCTCGCCCGCTGGCAGCGCCACTACGGCGTCGAGACCGCGCGCGCCATCGCGCAGGCGCAGCGCCAGGAGCCGCCGCTCGATCTCACCGTGAAGTCGGCCCCCGAGAGCTGGGCGCAGCGCCTGCGCGGCCGCGTCCTGCCGACCGGTACGGTCAGGACGATTGCCCACGGCCCCGTCTCGCTCCTGCCCGGTTATGTGGAAGGCGCCTGGTGGGTTCAGGACGCGGCGGCCGCGCTCCCCGCGCGCCTCGTCGGATCGCCGGCCGGCTGGCGCGTCGCCGATCTCTGTGCGGCGCCGGGCGGCAAGACCGCGCAGCTGGCGCTCGCGGGCGCCCGCGTGACCGCGGTCGACCGCTCGCCGACGCGGCTCGGCCGATTGCGCGACAACCTCGCACGGCTTGGTCTCGCGGCCGAGACCGTGACCGCGGACGTCACCGAGTGGCAGGCCGAACCGTTCGAGGCCGTGCTGGTCGACGCGCCCTGCTCCTCGACCGGTACGATCCGCCGGCATCCCGACATTCCCTGGCTCAAGCGGGAGGAGGACATGGGCGCCCTCGTCGACCTGCAGCGGCGCCTGCTCGATCGCGCCGTCGCTCTGACGGCGCCGGGCGGCACCCTGGTCTACTGTACCTGCTCGCTCGAGGCCGAGGAGGGGGAGGCCCAGATCGAGGCCCTGCTGGCGCGCCACGGCGACCTGCGCCGGCAACCCATTACCGCCGCCGAGGTCGGGGGCTGCAGCGAATTCGTCACTCCGGTAGGCGATCTGCGGACCTTGCCGTGCCACCTGCCGGACGAAGAGCCGCGCATGGCGGGACTCGACGGCTTCTATGCGGCGCGCCTGACGCGGACCTGAGTCACCCTTTTCCTGCCGGGTTTACCCAGTCGGGTAGGTTCGGTTGCCGCGAATCACCCGGACGCTATCTTGTGGCCTCTTGCGGGACGACCGGCGCCCGCAGGTGTGAAGGGGGCGAGGGGCGCGCATGGCCCGCGGGTCTGTCGCGGAGCAAATGAAGCTTGCGCTGTTTTCGGCGCGTAGCGGGCTGCGCATGGCCGCGGGCCGCGTCAGCCCCTTGTTGCGCTGGCGGTTGGCCCCGGCTTCCGACCGTCTCCTGATCGCGCCCCAGGATCTGCGCACCGCCGATCCCACGCGCGCGAGCGAGATCTATGCGGGGCGCTTCGCCTTTGCGGGCAAGATCGTCGCCTGCGACGGCCGCTCCCCCTTCGAGATGGAACCGCCCTCGGAGGAATGGGCCGATACCTTGCTGGGCTTCGGCTGGCTGCGCCACCTGCGGGCCGCCGAATCGGGCATCACGCGCGCCAATGCCCGCGCGCTCGTGGACGAGTGGATGTCCCTGCAGGCCTCGCACGGCGTCGGCGCCTGGCGTCCCGAGATCGTGGCGCGGCGCATCATCTCCTGGTTGAGCCAGGCACCATTGCTGCTCAACGAAGCCGACATGCGCTTCTACCGCCGCTTCCTGCGCAACCTGACCCGGCAGGTGCGGTATCTGCGCCGCGCACTGCCGGCCGCGCGCGAGGGCGTCCCGCGCCTGCAGGCGATCATTGCGCTCACCTATGCGGGCCTGTGCATGCAGGGACAGGCGCGCCTGCTCAAGACGATGACCGGCCGGCTGATCGCCGAGCTTGGGCGCCAGGTCCTGCCCGACGGCGGCCATGTGAGCCGCAATCCCGGCGTGCTGATCGAGCTTCTGCTCGATCTCCTGCCGCTGCGGCAGGCCTATGCGGCGCGCAACGTGCCGCCGCCGCCCGCGCTGCTCAATGCCATCGACCGCATGATGCCGATGCTGCGCTTCTTCCGGCACGGCGACGGCAGCTTCGGCCTGTTCAACGGGATGGGGCCGACCGCGCCGGACCTGCTCGCGACCGTGCTCGCCTATGATGATGCGCGCGGCGCGCCGGTCACCAACGCGCCGCACGCGGGATATCAGCGCCTGCAGGGGGGAGAGACCGTGATGCTGGTCGACACCGGCCGTCCGCCGCCGCTCGCCATGAGCCAGGAAGCGGATGCCGGCTGCCTCTCCTTCGAGCTCTCGTCCAAGACCTACCGGATCGTGGTGAATTGCGGACTCCCGGCCACCAGCCGCGAGACTTGGCGCGAGGTGGCGCGCGCCACTGCCGCGCATTCCACGGTCACCTTCAACGACACCTCCTCGGCCCGATTCCTCGCCACCGGCCCGCTGCGACGCCTGGTCGGATCGCCCATCGTCTCGGGACCGACCGACGTGCCGGTGACGCGGCTCGACGACGAGGCCGGGCCGGCGCTGCGCGCCTCTCACAACGGCTATGCGGACCGCTACGGCGTCGTGCACCAGCGCAGCCTGTGGCTGACGGCGGACGGTCGCCGGCTCGAAGGCGAGGACATGTTCCTGCCCGCGCGCGGCAACAAGCTGCCCTCGGGGCGCCCCGACCTGTTCGCGGTGCGCTTTCACCTTCATCCCCTCGTCAAGGTGAGCCGGCTCTCCGACGGCCGCGGCGCCATGCTGATGCTGCCGAACCGCGAGGTCTGGACCTTCGCGGCGCGGGAGGACCAGGTCGAGCTGGAGGAAAGCGTCTTTCTGGCCGGTCCCGACGGTCCGCGCCGGACGACGCAAATCGTGATCTACGGACAGGCCCGACAGGCCTCGCACGTGCAGTGGACTTTCGCGTATGTGGATCCGGCCGAATCGCATCCGCGCCGATCCTCCCGCAGGGAACCCGAGCTGCCGCTATGACCCAAGGCCACCGCTGCGTCGCCCGTGCACTTCTCTCCGTCTCCGACAAGACCGGCCTGCTCGATTTCGCCCGCGCGCTCGCGGCGCGCGGAATCGAGCTCGTCTCCACGGGCGGCACGCGCAAGGCGCTCGCCGATGCCGGGCTCGCGGTGCGCGACGTCTCCGACCTCACGGGCTTTCCCGAGATGATGGACGGGCGCGTGAAGACCCTGCATCCCAAGGTGCATGGCGGCCTGCTCGCGATCCGCGACGACGAAGCTCATCGCGCAGCGATGAGCCACCATGGCATCGCACCGATCGACCTCCTGGTGGTCAATCTCTATCCCTTCGAGGCGACGGTCGCGAAGGGCGCGCCGTTCGCCGACTGCGTCGAGAACATCGACATCGGCGGACCGGCCATGATCCGCGCCGCCGCCAAGAATCACGCCGATGTCGCGGTGGTGGTCGAGCCCGAGGACTATGCCGGCGTGCTCGCCGAGCTCTCCGCGCATGACGGCGCCACGACCCTGGCGTTGCGCAAGGCGCTCGCGGCCAAGGCCTATGCGCGCACCGCCGCCTACGACGCCGCGATCTCGGGCTGGTTCGCGGCCGAGCTCGACGATGCGGCCCCCTCCTACCGCGCCTTCGGCGGCCGTCTCGTCGAGGCGCTGCGCTACGGCGAGAACCCGCACCAGAGCGCGGCCTTCTACCGTACGGCCGAGACGCGCTTCGGCGTCGCCACCGCGCGCCAGGTACAGGGCAAGCAGCTCTCCTACAACAACATCAACGACACCGACGCGGCCTACGAATGCGTCGCCGAGCTCGACCCCGCGCGCACGGCCGGCTGCGTCATCGTCAAGCACGCCAATCCCTGCGGCGTGGCGGAGGGCGCGAGCCTGCTCGAGGCCTATCGCAAGGCGCTCGCTTGCGATCCGGTCTCGGCCTTCGGCGGCATCGTCGCGCTCAACCGCCCGCTCGACGCGGAGGCCGCGCGGGCCATCACGGAGATCTTCACCGAGGTGATCATCGCGCCGGACGCGAGCGCGGAGGCGATCGCCATCGTGGGCGCGAAGAAGAACCTCCGGCTCCTGCTCGCGGGCGGCCTGCCCGATCCACGCGCGCGCGGCCTCACCGCCAAGACCGTGGCGGGCGGGCTCCTGGTGCAGTCGCGCGACAATGCGGTGGTCGAGGAGATGCAGCTGCGCACCGTGACCCGGCGCAGCCCGAGCGAGGCCGAGCTCGCGGACCTGCGCTTCGCCTTCCGGGTCGCCAAGCACGTGAAATCGAACACCATCGTCTACGCCAAGGACCGCGCCACGGTCGGCATCGGCGCCGGCCAGATGAGCCGCGTCGATTCGGCGCGCATCGCGGCGCGCAAGGCCGAGGACGCAGCGCGCGAGGCGAAGCTGCCGGCGCCGCCGACCCGGGGCTCGGTGGTCGCCTCCGACGCCTTCTTTCCGTTCGCCGACGGGCTCCTGGTCGCGATCGAGGCCGGCGCCACCGCGGTGGTTCAGCCGGGCGGGTCGATGCGCGACGACGAGGTGATCAAGGCGGCGGACGACCACGGCATCGCCATGGTGTTCACCGGCGTGCGCCACTTCCGACACTGACGAAGCTCAGCACCAGCGCGCCCATCGCGAAAAAGCCGATCAGCACGGCCATTCCGGCCTTCTGGCTCGCCGCCGCCGTGGTCACGACCGCGACCAGGAACGGCCCGAGGAACGACGTCACCTTGCCCGACAGGGCGAACAGGCCGAAGTACTGGGTGACCTTCTCGGCGGGCGCGAGCCGCACCAGCAGCGTGCGCGAGGCCGCCTGCGCGGGCCCGACCACCAAGCCGATCACCAGGCCGATCGCGATGTAGACCCGCTCGCCGGCGGCCGCGAACATGGCGGCACCCGGTTCCGGAGGGGCGACCGGCACGACGAAGAAGACGTAGTCGCGCCCGATCGACAGGAAGGCCGCGATCGAGAGCATCAAGGTGATCAGGCTGCCGATGATCACGGGCTTCGGCCCGAAGCGGTCGTCGAGCTTGCCGCCCAGATAGGCGCCGATGGTCGCCGTGACGTTGAGCAGGATGCCGAAGATGCCGATCTGGATGGTGCCCCAGCCGAAGGTGCCGGCCGCGTAGATGCCGCCGAACGCGAACAGGGCGACCATGCCGTCCGTGTAGATCAGGTTGGCGATCAGGAACATCATGGTGTCGCGATGGCGCGGCAGCCGGCGCACGGTGTCGGCCACCATGGCGAGCCCGGTGCGGATCGCGGTGCGCAGCGGCAGGCCCGGGGGCCGGTCCGGGGTGAACAGGAACAGGGGCAGGATGAACACCACGAACCAGATCGCGGTGA
Source organism: Bradyrhizobiaceae bacterium (assembly GCA_003105195.1). Lineage (GTDB taxonomy): Bacteria > Pseudomonadota > Alphaproteobacteria > Rhizobiales > Xanthobacteraceae > FEB-22. The sequence continues at coordinate 26,499 of PQAH01000081.1, read as the reverse complement.
GCGGACCCGCCGCACGGTCGCCCTCGCGCAGCACCGGATCGAGGCCGAACAGCGGCGCGATGCCGAGGAGCGTCTTGCCGGTCTGCGGATTGCCGGCCAGGAAGCCGAGCACGATGACCAGGCTCACCAGCCCGCCGATATAGCCGGTGGCCCATCCGGTGCCGGACAGGCGGCCGACCTGGTGCGGCGGCACCAGCGACGGCATCATGGCATTGGTGAAGACGGTGGCGAACTCGATGCCGATGGTGCCGATCACGTAGGCGCACAGCACCAGAGCGATGGTCGACGCGTCGCCCGGCTTGCCGAGCCAGAGCGTCGATGCGCCGACGACGACCAGGAGGCCGAACGCCGCGATCCAGGGCTTGCGCCGTCCGCCGGCATCCGCGATGGCGCCGAGCACCGGCGAGCAGAACGCGATGACGATCCCCGCGGCCGCGGTCGCGAAGCCCCACAGCGCCTGTCCCTGAACCGGATCGGCGGCGATCGCGGTGGCGAAGAACGGCGCATAGACGAAGGTGATGATCAGCGTGAAGTACGGCTGCGCGGCCCAGTCGAACAGCACCCAGCCGGCGATCGCGGGGCGCGAGGCGGATCTGACGGCCGACGCGGTCATGGACGACGCGGTGATGGACGGAGGCAGCGAACCTCTCCCCCTCGAGAGGCCGTGCCATCGGCCTTGGACGGTGCCTTGGCAGCGGCGAATCACGCCCGCGAAATCTACCACACAACCGCGCGCCGACGTGCAACAGCCACAGGTTGCAGAGGTTGCGTCGTGCGCCCGGGCACGCGGCGGTCAATCGCGCACGAGGTCCCCGAGCAGGCCGGCCGCGACCGCGAGCTTCGAAAGCGTCAGCCCCGAGCTGGTCATGTCCTGCATGGTCATGCGGATCCGATCGACCTCCCCGGTCCGCGGCGCGACCCACGCCTCGATAGCGGCCGCGCCCGCGGCGCCGCTGCCGAGCATCTGCGCCGCGATGCGCCGCTCCGATTCGGCGATCGAGTCGAGCGCCCGGTCCCGCACCAGCCAGTCGTAGTGGTCCGTGACCCGGACGTCCCGCGCGGCGCCGCGGATGCGATCGAGCCGAAAGACGGCGCCGGCCGCGAAGTAGGTCGCGGCGACGTCCGCCACCGGCCGCTGCGTCCGGTCCGCGACCAGCACCACGTCGGCCGCGGCCGAGAGCGCCGGCAGCCGCGCGATCTGCCGGGCGAGCGCCTCGGGCACGCCGGCGCCCGCGAGATCCGCACGGCGGGCCTGCTGCGCGGCCAGCGCATCGGGCGGCAGCACCCGGTCGAGTTCCGACGCGACCGCGGCGATGCCGGCGCGATAGTGCTCGATCACGCCGGCAAGCCCCTGCGAAAGATCGTGGTGGCGCAGGAACCAGACGATGCGGTCGAGCAGCAGGTCCTGCACAGCCGCATAGAGGTCGAGCTGCAGCCGGCCCGCGACCTTCGCATCGAGCCCGTCGATCTCGCCGTTGAGCTCGGTCAGCCCATAGCTGTTGCGCACCGCCGTGAAGGCGGCCGCGATGGCGGCGGGCGTCGCCCCGGTCTGGTCCGCGATGCGCACCACCAGCGAGGCCCCGCCCCGGTTGATCATCGCGTTGGAGAGCTGCGTCGAGATGATCTCGCGGCGCAGCCGATGGCTCTCGACGGCCTCGGGAAAGCGCTCGACCAGCGCGCGCGGAAAATAGCGCGCGAGCTCGCGTCCCAGGTAGGGATCGTCCGGCACCTCGGAGTCGAGCAGGTCGCCGTGCAGCGCCAGCTTGGCATAGGCGAGCAGGACGGCGAGCTCGGGGCGGGTGAGCCCCTGCTCCCGCTTGCGGCGTTCGGCGATCTCCATGTCGTCGGGCAGGAACTCGATCGCGCGGTCGAGCATGCCGCGCGCCTCGAGCGCGTGCATGAGGCGCTGCTGGAAGCCGAGCTCGTCGAGGCCGCGCCGCTGCGTCAGAGAGAGCGCGAGCGTCTGCTGGTAGTTGTTGCGCAGCACCAGGCTCGCGACCTCGTCGGTCATGCCCGCGAGCAGGCCGTCGCGCTCCTTCACGCCGAGCGTACCGGCGCGCACCGGGGCACTGAGCGCGATCTTGATGTTGACCTCGACGTCCGACGTGTTGACACCCGCCGAGTTGTCGATCGCGTCGGTGTTGAGCCGGATGCCGCGCGTCGCCGCCTCGATGCGGCCGCGCTGGGTCACGCCGAGATTGGCGCCTTCCCCGATCACCCGGCAACGCAGCTGCGCGGCAGCGACGCGGATCGGGTCGTTGGCCTTGTCGCCGACCTGGTCGTCGGATTCGGCGGAGGCGCGCACGAACGTCCCGATGCCGCCGAACCAGAGCAGGTCCGCCTCGAGCCGCAGGATCGCGTTCATGACCTGCTGCGGCGTCGCCTTGGCGGCGCCGAGGCCGAGCAGCCTCTGCGCCGGCTCGCCGAGCTGGATCTCCTTGGCGTTGCGCGCATAGACCCCGCCGCCCGCGGAGATGCGGGAGCGGTCGTAGTCCTGCCAGCTCGAGCGCGGCATGGCGAACAGCCGCTTGCGTTCCTCGAAGCTCGTCTGCGGGTCCGGATCCGGATCGATGAAGATGTCGCGGTGATCGAAGGCCGCGACCAGCCGGATGGTTCGCTCCAGCAGCATGCCGTTGCCGAACACGTCGCCCGACATGTCGCCGACGCCCGCGACCGTGAACGGCGTCGTCGTGATGTCGACGTCCATTTCACGGAAGTGGCGGCGCACCGCCTCCCAGGCGCCGCGCGCCGTGATGCCCATGGCCTTATGGTCGTAGCCCGCGGAGCCTCCCGATGCGAAGGCGTCGCCGAGCCAGAAGCCGTGCTCCAGCGCGATTCCGTTCGCGGTGTCCGAGAAGGTCGCCGTGCCCTTGTCGGCCGCGACCACCAGATAGGGATCGTCGCCGTCGTGCCGCGCCACGTTGGCGGGCGGGACGATGCCGTCCGGACCGAGATTGTCGGTGATGTCGAGCAGGGTCGAGACGAACATCGTATAGGCCGCGATGCCCTCGGCTTGGACCTGGTCGCGCGGCATGCCCGGCGCCAGGTGCTTCGGGACGAAGCCGCCCTTGGCGCCGACCGGCACGATCACGGCGTTCTTGACTTGCTGCGCCTTGACGAGGCCGAGCACCTCGGTGCGGAAGTCCTGTGGCCGGTCCGACCAGCGGATACCGCCGCGCGCCACCTTGCCGAAACGCAGGTGCACGCCCTCGACGCGCGGCGAGTAGACGAAGATCTCGTACAGGGGGCGCGGCAGCGGCAGTCCCTCGATGCGGCGGCTGTCGAACTTGATTGCGATCGTCGCCTTCGGCTGGCCGCCGACGTCGATCTGGTAGAAATTGGTGCGCAGCGCCGACTGCACGGCATTGAGGAAGTGGCGCAGGATCCGATCCTCGTCGAGGCTCTCGACCGCGGCCAGCGCCTCTTCGATCGCCCGCGCGGCCTCGCGCTCGCGACTGCCGCGCTCCTCCCCCGCGAGATCGACACGCGGGTCGAAGCGGAGATGGAACAGCCGCACCAGGGCCGAGGCGACGCCGGCGTGCTTGCGCAGCGTCGCCCACAAGTAGTCCTGGGAATAGGCGACCCGGATCTGGCGCAGGAATCGCGAGATCGCACGCAGCAGCGCCACCTCGCGCCACTGCAGCCCGGTCGCGAGCACCAGCGCGTTGTAGCCGTCGTTCTCGGCGCGGCCGCGCATCACCACGATGAAGCAGGCCTCGAGTCGCTGCTTCAGGGCGTCGAGATCGAAGCTTCCGGCCTCGCTCCAGTCGAGCAGCATGTCGTGGAGCCACACCTCGGGAGCGCCGTCGCCCGCGGGCGCGATCCGGTAGGTGTGCTCGTCGACCACCTTGAAGCCCATGTTCTCCAGCACGGGGACGCGGTCGGAGAGCGGAATCGGCCGTTCACGACTCCACACCTTCAGTCCCGCCTCCGGCCCCCCGGGTTCGCGCCGGCTGTAGAACTCGGCGCCGAGCGTGCGCACCGGCGTCAGGCTCTCGATCGCGCGGATGTCCGCCACCGCGATCGCGGGCGGATAGACGTCGCGATAGCTGTTCGGGAAGGCGTCGCGGTAGCGGCGGGTCAGCGCGTGCGCCTTGACGGGCTCGTGCACCAGCGTGATCGCCTCCGCGAGCCCGTCGGTCCAGGTGCGCACCAAGCCGGCGACCGCGTGCTCCAGGGTGGCGCGATCGGGGTTCGGCGTCTCGCCGCCCGAGCGGCCGATGATGAAGTGGACACGCACCAGCGGTCCTTCCGGGAAGAACGGGTAGAAGGCCGAGACGCGCCCCTGGTAGACGGACGCCAGATGGTTGCCGATCGCGATGCGCGCCGGGGAGCCGTAGCGCTCGCGCGGCACGTAGACGATCACCGAGACGAAGCGGTCGAAACGGTCGCGCCGCGGCAGCACGCGCACGCGCGGCCGCTCGTCGAGGTGCAGAACCGCCATCGCGAACTGGTAGAGGGTGTCCTCGTCGATCTGGAACAGCTCGTCGCGCGGATACTGCTCGAGCACGTTGACGAGCGCCTTGCCGGAGTGGCTGTCGATGTTGAAGCCGGAGCGCTTGATCAGCGCGTCCACCTTGCGGCGCAGGTACGGAATCGTGCGGGTGGAGCGCGTGTAGGCCGTCGAGGTGAACAGGCCGACGATGCGGAACTCGCCGGCGATGCGGCCCTCCGCGTCGAAGCGCTTCACGCCCACATAGTCCATGTAGACGCGGCGATGCACGCGCGAACGCACGTTCGCCTTGGTGATGATCAGCGCCTTCGGCTCCTTCAGGAACTCCATGATCTCCGGCGTGATCGAGACGAGGTCGCCGCCGCGGCGCAGCACCCGCACTTCGGGCGCGCGCAGGATGCCGAGCCCGGTCTCGAATTGCGGCTCGTAGTCGCCGCCCTCCTCCCCGACCGCGTAGTCGCGCACGCCGAGGAAGGTGAAGTTGTTGGCGACCAGCCATTCCAGGAACTGCGCGGCCTCGGCGATCTCGTCGACCGGTAGCGGCGGCGGGTTGTTGCGCAGGTCCGCGATCGCATCGGCGACCCGCGAGAGCATCGGCCGCCAGTCCTGCACGCAGACGCGTACGTCGGCGAGCACCTTGCCGAGCGCGTGCAGGACGTTGGTGCGGCGCTGCTCGTCCTCGATCCGCTCCACATGGATGTGGATGAAGCTCTCGCGCAGCGCCGCGCCCACGGCGGGGCTCTCGCCGCGGAATCCGACCAGGCTGCCCGTGTGGTCGCGCTCGACCGTGAAGATCGGGTGCACCACGAGGCGGACGTCGACCCCCTCCTCGGCGAGCTCGGCCAGGACCGAATCGAGCAGGAACGGCATGTCGTCGTTCAAGATCTCGATGATTGCGACGCTCTTGATGCCTTCGCCGCCGATCGGCCCCTGGCGTGCCTCGAAACGGATCTTCGGCGCGCCGGGCTTGCGCTCCTTCAGGAACGACCAGGCGTCCTCGGCGAGGCTGGCGATCTCGCGGGCCTCGAACCGGATCAGGTCCTCGGGCGCCGCGCGCGCGAACAGGAGCTCGGCGAAGCTTTCGGGCATGTCGCCGCGCAAGCCGCTGAGAATGGTGCCGGCAAGCTCGACCAGGCGCCTGGCGATGCGCTCCTCGTCGGTGCCGTGGGTGGCGTCCGCGTCCATGCCTGTCTCCCGTGCGGCGAGTCTTCCCGATCCGCCCGGGCGCGTCGAGGGTTTCCCCGGCAGGCCATGCGGCGGGCGCCGCGTCGGGGCGCGTCCGCGGCGATTCCGTTCGCCCCTGCAAGGCTGTAGGCTAGCTTCCGCTAAAGAAGCCGTAAGGAGCGGGCCATGCCCAAAAAATTCAAGCATTCCAATAAGATCGAACCCGCGCCCCGGGCCCGCCCGGCCTCTCGCGGCACGCCGAAGCGTTTGGCGCGCACCCGCGCGGTCGCGGCTTCCCGCCCTGCGGCGGCGCAGCCCGCCAATCCCGCGGCACAACGGGACGACGCGCCGATCATGGCGCTCGACCTGCCGGCCGCGGCCCTCAGCCCCGCCATGGCGGCCTATTTCAGGAAATGTGAGGAGAAGCTCGGCTTCGTGCCGAACGTGCTGCAGGCCTATGCCTTCGACAACGCCAAGCTGGAGGCCTTCGTCGCCTTCTACAACGATCTCATGCTGGGCGCCTCCGGCCTTTCCAAGCTGGAGCGCGAGATGATCGCCGTCGCGGTCTCCTCGCAGAACCGCTGCTACTACTGCCTCACCGCCCACGGCGCCGCGGTGCGGGCGCTCTCCGGCGACCCCGTCCAGGGCGAGCTGATGGTCATGAACTATCGCGCGGCACGGCTGAGCAAGCGCCAGCGCGCCATGCTGGACTTCGCCGTGAAGCTCAGCTCGCAGCCCTGGGGCGTGGAGGAGGCCGACCGCGAGCGCCTGCGCCGCGCCGGCTTCAGCGACCGCGACATCTGGGACATCGCGGCGGTCGCGGCCTTCTTCAACATGTCGAACCGCGTCGCCTCGGCGACCGACATGCGCCCGAACGCCGTGTACCACGCCCAGGCGAGATAGCACATGTTCCGGCGAAGCGGATACCGGTTCGCCGACAGGAACATGCGCCCACGAGAGTCTACAGCCATGACCGGCCGAGGAACTGGCCAGACGTGATTCCATTCCAGCAGAAGCGGCTGTAGCCGTCCGATCGAGCGACCGGAGCGACCGGCCGTCGTGTCATTCACATCACGATCAGCTTGTTGGGCAGCTCGTCGTGACTGATGGCGCCCGGCGGGAAATGCTGCGCGAGGATTTCGGCCATCTGCTCGATGGCGGCGATGTACCCCTCCGCCGGCCGGCCGGCGCGCAGCGCGGCGGTGAGCGCCTCGACCGGCTTCGCCCAGGCGTCCGGCGCGATCTTCTCGTTGACTCGCGCGTCCGCGACGATCTCCGCGTCACGCTCCGCGAGCGCCGCGAAGATCATGACTCCGCTGCGTTGCGCGGTCTGGTGCAGGCCGAGCGCGCGGAACTGGCGCAACGCGAGCGCGTGCGCCCGCGCGCGCCGGGTGCGCCCGGGCACCAGGCTGAACCGGATGCTGCGCCGGGACAGCGCCAGCGCCACCGCCGCGAATACGGCGAGCTGCCAGATATAGATCGTGGTCGCCGACCAGCCGGTCATCTGGATCAGCGGGAAGGGCACGAACAAGGCGAGCACCGAGGCCCAGCCGAACGGCACGAAGCGATAGCTGCTGGCCTCGGGCGTGACCACGCAGAGGATCTCGGCCGAGGTGCGCGCCTCGGCCGTGCGGATCGCTTCGGCGATGCGGCTGCTGTCGGCATCCGTGATGACCATGCTTTCCTCTCCGCTGTGCGCGAGCAAGTCACTCTACCCGATGTCGCCTGGATCGCCACGACGGGACCGCGCCTGCACGGCCCACCGATCCCGAATAACTCTTTCGTGAGCATCGGAATGCTGGTTCGTCCCGTGCAGCGTCGTATTCTCGCGCTGGCGAATGATGTTTCCCGGCGATAAGAACCGCATGAGCATGGGCATGACTCGCAGGCAATGGCTTCTCGCGCTGGCGTTCTCGGTGCTGGCGTCGGCACCCGCATCGGGCCAGGCGCCGCCGGTCGCCGAGGTCGTGCGGCCGCAGCCGGTTCTCGCGCGGAACGGCATGGTGGCGAGCCAGGAGAAGCTCGCCACGCGGGTCGGGGTGGACATCCTCGCGCGCGGCGGCAATGCGGTCGACGCCGCAGTTGCGGTCGGCTTCGCGCTCGCGGTCACGCATCCCCAGGCGGGCAATCTCGGTGGCGGCGGCTTCATGCTGGTGCATCTCGCCGGGCGCAACGAGACGGCCGCGATCGACTACCGCGAGACCGCGCCGGCCTCCACCACGCGCGACGTGTTTCTCGACGCGGCCGGCGATGCCGACCCGCAGAAGTCGCGCGACTCCGGCCTCGCGATCGGCGTGCCCGGCACGGTCGCGGGCCTCGCGCTCGCCCACGCGCGCTACGGTTCGGGCCGGTTCACGCTCGCCGAGCTGATCGCACCCGCGATCCGCCTGGCGCGGGAGGGCATCCCGGTGGAGGACGACCTCGCGGATTCGCTCGCCCGCTTCCAGCCGCGGCTGGTGCGCTGGCCGTCATCCGCGAGGATCTTCCTCAAGCCCGACGGCGTCGCGCTCGGCGAGGGCGATCGCCTGGTGCAGGCCGACCTGGCGGACACGCTTGCCGCGATCGCGCGCGAGGGTCAACGCGCCTTCTACGAGGGGCGGATCGGCGAGAAGATCGTCGCCAGCGTGCGCGACGCCGGCGGCCTGATGACGCGCGAGGATCTGCGCGACTACCGGCCGCTGGTGCGCGCGCCGGTGCGCGGCAGCTATCGCGGTTACGAGATCGCGTCCATGCCGCCGCCCTCCTCGGGCGGCGTGCACCTGGTCCAGATCCTCAACATCCTCGAAGGCTTCCGGCTCGAGACCCGGGACGCGGGCGCGCTGCACCTGATGATCGAGGCCATGAAGCCCGCCTATGCGGACCGCAGCGAGTTCCTCGGCGATCCGGCCTTCCTGCGGGTGCCCGTGGCGGGCCTGACCGCAAAGCCCTATGCGGACGCGCTGCGCGCCGAGATCTCGCCCGACCGCGCGCGACCCGCGCAGGAGATCAAGCCCGGCCGTCCGCAGGCCTTCGAGAGCCCGAACACCACCCACTATTCGGTGGTCGACCGCTTCGGCAACGCGGTCTCCAACACCACCACGCTGAACTTCAGCTATGGCGTCGGGCTGGTCGCCGAGGGCACCGGGATCCTGCTCAACAACGAGCTCGACGATTTCGCCGCCAAGCCCGGCGTCCCCAACGCCTACGGCCTGGTCGGCGGGGAGGCCAATGCGCCCGGTCCCGGCAAGCGGCCGCTCTCCTCCATGACGCCCACGATCCTGTTCCGCGACGGGCGCGTCGCCCTGGTCACGGGCTCGCCCGGCGGCAGCCGCATCATCACGACGGTTCTGCAGGTGATCACCAATGTGATCGACTTCCGCATGGACCTCGCCGCGGCGGTCGCCGCACCGCGCATCCATCACCAGTGGCTGCCCGACCGGGTCGCGGCCGAGCGCGGCCTTGCGCCCGAGATCGTCCAGGCCCTGGAGGCGCGCGGTCACACGGTCGTGCTCGGGACGAATTCCGGATCGGCGAACTCGATCCTGGTCGCGCCCGACGGCCTCGTCGGCGCCGCCGACCCGCGCCATCGCGGCACGTTGGCGGCGGGGCATTGAAGCGAGCCGTCGCAGAGGCCGCGCCGTGCCGCATGCACCGGCAACGCGGCGCGTCCCGTCAGCCCCCGAACGTGATCTTCACCGAGGCCGCGCTCCGGTCGGCTTCGCCGTGATGGACGGCCTCGATGTTGTTGCCGTCCGGATCGAGCAGGAAGGCCGCGTAGTAGCCCGGATGATAGGGGCGCTCGCCCGGCGCGCCGTTGTCGGTGCCGCCGTGCGCGAGCCCCGCCCGATGGAAGGCATCGACCATGGCGCGGTCCTTGGCCTGGAAGGCAAGGTGATGGCGTCCGGTCAGCTGGCCCTGCGCCGCCCGGCTGTCCCGGCTCGAGACGAACAATTCATCGGCCCAGAAATAGTCCTCGGCGCCGCCGCCGATCGGAATCTCGAGCACGCGAAGGATCGCCTCGTAGAAACGGCGGCTCGCCGCCAGATCGGTGACGACCAGCTGGATATGGTCGATCAGGCGGCCACGATGGAGTTCCTGTGTTTCCATGCATGGTCCCAATACGAAGCGTGCTCCGAGCCGCCCGAAGCCATGACGGCTGCCCGTGAACGTCGGGATCTCGGCTGACCGGCCCGGACAAAGCGAAATTTTGGAGCGGGCGATGGGATTCGAACCCACGACCCCAACCTTGGCAAGGTTGTGCTCTACCCCTGAGCTACACCCGCATCCATGGGGTCCGGCACCGCCGGTCAGGCGTTGCTATGCCAAATGCCGCCGCGGTTTGCAAGGCGCGCCCCGACGCGTCCGGCCTGCCGGAAACGGTGCGTTTTGCACGGCAGAGCCGTTCCAACCGCTCCGGGAGGTCGGTAAAACCACGTTTCCACATCTCCCCTCCCCATCAGGCTTGGTTCCCATGCCCGCAACACCGGACGAACTGTTCGCCTTTCTCGACCGGCTCGACATTCCCCACACGACCGCGGCCCACCCGCCTTTGTTCACGGTCGAGCAGTCCCAGGCCCTGCGCGGCACGATTCCGGGCGGCCACACCAAGAACCTGTTCCTCAAGGACAAGAAGGACACGGTTTTCCTGGTGGTGCTGCGCGAGGACGCCCGGGTCGATCTCAAGACATTGCACCACCGGCTGGGCGCCGGACGCTTCTCCTTCGGCTCCGCGGACCTGCTGCGTGCGCTGCTCGGCGTCGAGCCCGGCGCGGTGACGCCGTTCGGGGTGATCAACGACACGGAACGCCGCGTCACGGTGGTCCTGGACGCCGCCATGATGGAGGAGGCGATCCTGAACTACCATCCGCTGGTCAACACCATGACGACCTCGATCGGGCGCGACGACCTGGTCCGGTTCCTGGCCGCCACCGGCCATCCGCCGCGCATCGAGCGGGTCTCGGACGGGCCCCCGGAAAGGTGACGGCCGATTGCAATCGCCCGGCCCCTGGCCCATTTAAGGCGCGAGAGTTCCAGCCCGACACGGGGCGCGCGGCCATCGCGCCCGAAAGGATCGATCGACATGCTGCAGAACGGCGGAGTGGCAAGCCAGGACGGCGCGATCAAGGACACCACCACCCAGGCCTTCGTGAAGGACGTGATCGAGGAGTCCCGGCGCCAGCCCGTGCTGGTGGACTTCTGGGCGCCCTGGTGCGGCCCCTGCAAGCAGCTCACGCCGATCCTCGAGAAGGTGGTCCGCGCCGCCAAGGGCAAGGTGAGGCTCGTCAAGATGAACATCGACGAGCATCCGCAGATTCCCGGCCAGATGGGCATCCAGTCGATCCCGGCCGTGATCGCCTTCCAGAACGGGCAGCCCGTCGACGGCTTCATGGGCGCGCTGCCCGAGAGCCAGGTCACGGCCTTCATCGAGCGGCTGACCCGCGACCGGATCGGCGGCGAGGAGAAGGACCTGCTGAAGGCCGCGGACGCGGCCCTGGTCGAGGGCGATCCGGCCGGCGCGGCCGAGATCTACGCGCAGGTGCTGGCGCAGGATGCGAGCAATGTGCACGCGCTCGCCGGCCTCGCCCGCTGCTATGTCGAGACCGGGGCGATGGAGCAGGCCAAGCAGACCCTCGCGCTGGTGCCGGAGGCGAAGCGCGACGAGGCGCCGGTCGCGGCCGCGCGCGCCGCGCTCGAGCTCGCCGAGCAGGCCGCCTCGCTCGGTCCGCTGGTCGAGCTCGAGCAGAAGGTTGCGGCCAATCCGCTCGACCATCAGGCGCGCTTCGACCTCGCGCTCGCGCTCAATGCCAATGGCCGGCGCGTGGAGGCGGCCGATCAGCTGATCGAGATCGTGCGGCGCGATCGCAAATGGAACGACGACGGCGCGCGCAAGCAGCTCGTGCAGTTCTTCGAGGCCTGGGGACCGACCGACGAGGCGAGCGTGGCGGGCCGCCGGCGCCTGTCCTCGATCCTGTTCGCGTAGCGCTCGATCCAGGGACCGGATTCGCAAGGGGCCGCGTGCGATCAACGGTGCCGTTCCGTTCTGCGGACGAAGCCGGTAGGATAGCGGCGGGGAGGCCATCATGCCGATGAACGCGGTCTATCGCGGCCCGGATGAGCTCCCCGACGTGATTCCGGTGTTCCCCTTGCCGGGCGCGTTGCTCCTGCCACGCGGGCAGATGCCGCTCAACATCTTCGAGCCGCGCTATCTCGAGATGGTCGACGACGCGCTCGCCGCGCGCCACCGCCTCATCGGCATGATCCAGCCGGACGTCGCGCATTCGGCCTCGGCCGCGCAGCCGCAACTCTATCGGGTCGGCTGCGTCGGACGCATCACCCAGATCGCCGAGAGCGGCGACGGTCGCTACCTGCTCGAGCTCACCGGAATCGCCCGCTTCCGCGTCGAGGAAGAGCTCGGCGTCGCGACCGCCTATCGCCAGTGCCGCGTCAGCTACGCACCCTTCGCGGACGACTTCGTCGCCCGTAAGGGCGAGGAGGCGGTCGACCGCAAGGCGCTGCTCGAGGCGCTCTCGGCCTTCCTCAAGGCCAACAATCTCAAGGCCGACTGGGAGGGCATCGAGAGCGCACCCAACGAGGCCCTGGTCAATGCGCTCGCCATGATGTCTCCCTACGGGGTGCCCGAGAAGCAGGCCCTGCTCGAGGCCCCGGACCTCAAGACGCGCGCCGAGATCCTGGTGGCGGTCACCGAGATCGAGCTCGCCAAGAGCAACATCCAGGGCGAGACGCCCCTCCAATAACCTCCGAGCTAGGACGCCTTGAGCCCGGCATCGAGCAGCCGCATCAGGTTGGCACGCTTCTGCTTCACCTGATCGAGCGTGCATTGCTTCGGCGCCTTGTCGGGACGCCGGCGCAGCAGCCGTGTGCCGTGGCGAAAGCGCTCGCCGCTGAAATGGTCGTAGCAGACCTCCACCACCAGCCTCGGCTTCAGCGGCTGCCACGCGCTCGAGCGCGCGGTGGACCAGCGGCTCGGGCCTCCCGGCGCATTGCCCGTGAAGCCGGGCGGGCCGACGAGCGCCTCGAGCTTGCGCGTGAGCGCCGCGCGTTCGGCCGCCTTGATCGACGATGTGAAGCCGACATGGTGCAGCAGGCCGGCCGCGTCGTAGAGACCGAGCAGGAGCGAGCCGACCAGCTTGCGGTTCTTGCCCGTGCCATAACGGAAGCCGCCGACCACGCAGTCGGCGCTGCGGTAGTTCTTGATCTTCACCATGCCGGCCCGCTCGCCGGTCCGATACGGGCTCTCGCGCTGCTTGGCGACGATGCCGTCGAGGGTGGCTCCGACCTGGGCGAGCCAGCGGCGCGCCTGCGCCAGGCGCGTGGTCGCGGGCGAGAGCCGGACGCGCAGGCCGGGGGCGAGCTGCGCCCGGGCGAACGCCTCGAGGCGCTGCCGCCGCTCGGCAAGCGGCCGATCGACGAGCGAGCGGCCGCGGTCGTCGGCCAGGAGATCGAACGCGATCAGCAGCGCCGGCGTCTCGGCGGCCAGCCGCGCGATCCGGCTGGCCGCGGGATGAACCCGCTGCAGCAGGGCATCGAACGAGAAGGCGCCGTCCGCCGGGACGACGATCTCGCCGTCGAGCACGAAGGTCTTGGCGTCGAGCGCGCGGAGCGCCGCGACCAGCTCCGGAAAATAGCGGCCGAGCGGCTGCCCGGCCTTGGACTGCAGCTCGACGCGCGCACCGTCGCGGAAGGCGAGGCAGCGGAAACCGTCCCATTTGGGTTCGTACTGCCAGGACCGGCCCTGCGGCACCTCGTCGACCGAGACGGCCTCCATCGGCGCGAGGGGCGGCTGCAACACAAGGCTCATGGGTACTCCGGCGACCGGAACCACAACGCGCGGGCGCCATGCCGGTTCGCTTTCGGGTCGAAGGACTGGTCAGAGCCGATGCAATTCGGGTGGAAATGGCTGTAGAGTGGCACGCAACCCGAGAAGGCACCCCATGAGCACCGAACGCCCCGCCGGCATGGTCGATCCCAAGCTGCTCGAGATCCTGGTCTGCCCCGTGACCAAGGGCGCGCTCGAATACGATGCGGCGCGCCAGGAGCTGATCTCCCGCGGCGCCAAGCTCGCCTACCCGATCCGCGACGGCATCCCGATCATGCTGCCCGAGGAAGCGCGGCGCCTCGACTGACCCCCGCTTCGCCGCAATCAACCGGACAAGAGACGCGTGGAGGACGCCAATGCTGAAGATTTGGGGCCGCAACACCTCGTCGAACGTGCAGAAGGTGATGTGGGCGGTCGGCGAGCTGAAGCTCGCGCACGAGCGGATCGACATCGGCGGTCCCTTCGGCAAGAACCGGGAGTCGGCTTATCTCGCGATGAACCCGAACGGGCTGGTGCCGACCCTCGAGGAGGAGGACGGCTTCCTGCTGTGGGAATCGAACACCGTGACGCGCTATCTCGCGGCCAAGCACGGCGCCGGCGCGCTCGAACCGGCGGACCCGCGCGCCCGCGCCCTGGCGAGCCAGTGGATGGACTGGCAGCTGAGCGTGCTCGGCCCCGCGATCAGTCCCGTGTTCTGGGGCCTGGTGCGCACGCCGCCCGAGAAGCGTGATCACGCCGCCATCGATGCCGGCAAGGCGAAGACCACCGAGGCGATGAGGATCCTCGACGCGCAGCTCGGCAGGACCCGCTTCGTCGCCGGCGACGGCTTCTCCATGGGCGACATCCCGGTGGGCGTGATGACCTTCCGCTACATGCGCCTGGTGCCCGAGAAGCCCGCCCTGCCGAACCTCGAGCGCTGGTACGCCGCGCTGGAGACGCGCGAGGCGTTCCGCACGCATGTGTCGGGTATTCCGCTGGTGTGATGCACACACCGCCTGTCATGGATCCCGACTCTCGCGCTTCGCGCTCGACCGGGATGACGCCGAGTATGGGAATGCTTGGCGAGCTACAGCGCTTCGCCTTTCAGCAGCTTCGGCACCTCGCCCGTGAGGCCGGCGGCCTCGCGGATGAAGAATGACTTCAGGGCGGGCAGACGATCGACGATGCCGAGGCCGACGTCGCGCATGACGCGCAGTAGGTCCGACTGGTTCGAGAACAGGCGGTTCAGGCCGTCGGTGGCGACGCCCATCGCCATGGTGTCGAAGCGGCGCCAGCGCTGATAGCGCGCGAGCACCTCGGGGCCGCCGATGTCGAGCCCGAGCCGCGCCGCGTCCACGATCGCCTCCGCCAGCGCCGCGATGTCACGCAGCCCCATGTTCAGGCCCTGGCCCGCGATCGGATGGATCACGTGGGCCGCGTCCCCGACCAGCGCGAGCCGGTCGGCGATGAACGATCGGGCCACGAACAGGCCGAGCGGAAAGGCCCGCCGCGCGCCGATCGCCTCGATCTCGCCGAGATGCAGGCCGAAGCGCCGCTCGAGCTCGGCATGGAACAGGTCGTCCGGCAGCGCGACGATGCGCTCGGCCTCCGCGGCGGCTTCGGTCCAGACCAGGGAGGAGCGTCGCCCCGTGAGCGGCAGGATCGCGAACGGGCCGGAGGGGAGGAAATGCTCCTCTGCGCGCCCATGATGCTCGCGCTCGTGCCGCACCGTGGTGACGATCGCGGACTGGGCGTAGGACCAGCCATGGGTCGCGATGCCGGCCTGCGCGCGGATGCGCGAGCGCGCCCCGTCGGCTGCGACCAGCAGGCGGGCCGCGACCGTGCGTCCGTCGCCGAGGCGCACGTCGATGCGGTCCGGCGCGGTCGCGAAGCCCGCAACGGCGCCCTGCTGCAGGGTCACGCCGCAAGCTGCTGCCTTGCGCAGCAGGGCCGCCGTCAGCTGGCCGTTCTCGACCATGTGGGCGAACGGCTCGCCCGGCTCGATCTCGCCCGCAAACGTCAGGAACACGGGACGCACCGCGTCCTGCAGCCGGCTGTCGGTGATCACCATGTCGAGGATCGGCTGCGCCTCGACCTCGGTCCAGACGCCCAGCGTCTCGAACAGCCGGCGCGCAGCCGCCGCGATGGCCGAGGCGCGCAGGTCGCCATTCTCGCCGCCGGCGAGCGCCGGATCCGCGAGCAGCACGCGAAAGGACGCGCCCAGTGCCTGGCGCAGCGCGATGGCGAGCGCGAGGCCGACGAAGCCGCCGCCGGCGATCACCACGTCCCGGTCGTGCGACGGCTCAGCCATTGCCGGTGATCCCGCGTGGATGCATCATTCGTGCGATCCTAGATCCGCATGGCGGGGCGAGTCCCGCGGTTCTTGACGAGGGACGCCGCGGCCGACAATCGCAGGAGTTTCGGGCGTGTCATCGCGGCACGGCGGCATTGTGGAGTTCCGTCCGCAGCATAGGTGGCGGGCGGCCGGAGGCCGTCAACCAGGGAGGGAGCATTGCGACCATTTGTGACGATACTGGTACTGGCATCGGCGATCGTGCTTGCCGGATGCGAGGGCCCGCAAGGACCGCAAGGTCAGCAGGGCGCGCAGGGTTCGGCCGGACCTGCCGGGCCCGCGGGACCGCAAGGCCCCGCCGGTCCGCAAGGCGAGCGGGGCCCGGCGGGCCCGCAGGGCGTCGCCGGTGCCCAGGGCGAGCGCGGACCTGCGGGGCCGGCCGGTCCTCAAGGCCCGCGGGGCGAGAAAGGCGAGAAGGGCGATCCGGGGCCGGCCGGAACCGCCTTGCGCGTCGTGTCCTCGCCCAATGCGTCGGCGGGCTGCAACAGTGACGAGGTGATGATCAGCGCCCTGTGCATCGGCAGCTTCACGTCCTATCCGCTGATCCCGGCCGAGAACGGGGCCCGTTGCGGCGAGAATCCCAACGCCACCGAGGTCAAGGCTCGCATCGTCTGCGCCAGGAAGTAGCGCCGGAAGGAGGCTGGGGCCGGACCCGCTTCCGAACGGGCGCGGGTCCGGTTGCTACGGATCGAGCCGCACGCGATAGACCGCGAAGGGTCCGTCCGTCGCCGTGATCGGCACGAGCCATGCGGGCGTCCGGCCGGCCTCCAGGAGAACGCGCAGGCTTCCTTTGCGCAGCGCGTCTTTCGGACCGACCGGCACGTTGCCCTTGCAGACCGCGACGTAGTCCACGCCGAACCGGACGACCAGGCGGCGCGCTGCGTCGGGCGCAGCCGCGAAGATGTCGTGCGCCGCGATGATCGCGGCGGACTGGCGATGATAGGGCGCCGCCAGCGCCGAATGTGAGGTCAGGGCCAGCAGGAACGGCCCGTAGTCGATGTCGGTCGCGACCAGGCCCTTCGGCAGCCGGGCAAGCTGCGCGTAGCTGTCGCTCTTGAAACAGGGTCCCGCGCCGGGCTCCTGCGCGGCAGGCGCGGGACTGGAGCCGACGGCCTCGACCGCCGCCACCGCCGCGGACGAGACCACCCCCGGCGTCACCAGGATCGCCACGAAGGCGCGTACCACCAGCGAGTCGAGCCACGGCCGCGCTGTCGCGCGCAGGACGCCGAGCGCGACCAGCGGCATCGCGAGCAGCATCGCGTAGCTGTAGGTCTTCACCGCGGCGAGCGTGATCGCGCAGGCGAGCGCCAGCACCGCCAGCGCCACCAGGTAGGCGAAGTCCCGCCGCAGCTCCGGCACGCGCAGCAGGAGAAGCCCTGCGGCGAGGCCGATCGCCGGAAATGTCAGCATCACGGCGGCCGTCGTGGGATCGCGGCGCAGCAGCGCCAGCGCGGGCTGCATCTCCTTCACGTGGTCGAGCCAGATCGGCCACACGGCCGGATCCACCATGGCGAAGGGCCCGCGCAGGCAGCGCGGCTCCAGCACGGCGAACAGCAGGACAGCTGCGCCTCCCGCGATGCCGAGAGCCGCGAGCCGAGCCGGAAGGCCGCGCCCCGCCGTCACGGCCGCCGCCGCAGCCAGCAGAACGCCCGCGACCGTGAGCGGCAGGGCGGTGTTGATCGCAATGGCGTCGCAGGCCGTCTGCGTCCATCGGTCCGGCCCGACGCTGACCAGGAACGCCGCGGTTCCGCCAGCCGCGAGGGCGATTCCATAGCGGCGCAACGCGCCGGCGGCCGAGGGATCGAGCACGAAACGCGCCGCGAGGGCGGCGCCGCACAGCACGATGAACGGCGCACATTCGAAGCCGATCGCGAGCGCCAGCGCGCTCGCGAGACCCGCCGCCGGCGCGGCCCAGGCGCGGCGGTCCGACCAGGCCACGGCCGCGACCGTGAGCACGGTCAGCGCGATCTGCACGCCATGATGATCGATCCGGCCGGGCGTGTACTGATGGAAGGCCGGCAGGCCGATCAGGACGAACAGCAGGGTGATCAGCGCGGCCTCGCGCCTGCCGGTCCGCCACGCGATGGCCGCGATGCCCCCCATGGTGGGCAGCAGCCAGAGCAGCGGCCAGGCGGCGCGTGCGAGACGCTCGGCGAGCTCCGGTCCGGCGAACGGATGGAACAGGAGGATCAGCCCCGCAATCCCGGCATCGATGAGGCGCGACCAGTGGCCGAGATAGCCGAGCGGCGGCGCCACGCGCGCCTCGTGCAGATCGAACCAGCCCTGGCCCGCGAGGAGCGCACGCACCGAGACCAGCCGCATGGCGTCGTCGGTATCGAACAGGAGCACGGCGGTCTGCCCCCAGTACTGGAGAAGCAGATGGACCCCGACCGCCAGCCAGGCGAGGCCGAGTAGGACGCCGAAGCTCGGCTCTCGCAGGGCACGCGGCATGAAGGGACCGTCACGGGTGAGATCGGCCCAAGCCTTCGTCCAGACCCGTTGAGATTTGCTTAACCTTTCGCAGGTGCTGCGCGTGTCGCGCATTTCCGTAAGCCGGTCTTAAGGAAGCGCAGCGCATCAATGCCGCGCGGGATCGCGCGCCTCGTCGAGCGGATCCCAGGGATGTGTCCAGGAAGCCAGTTGCGATGCCCATGAGTGCCGTCGGCTGCGATCGGACCGCGATGCCGCCCACCGGTCCGGTCGCGCGGCTGATCCGGCGCCTGCCGCGCCCCGTGCGCTTTCTCGGCGTCGGCGGGTTCGGGCTCGCCACCGACCTGTGCGTCTTCACGCTGCTGATGCTCGGCGGCATCACCCCGCTTCCCGCGCGCGCGCTGTCGCTCGTCGTCGCCACGGCCGTGACCTGGCGGCTCAACCGCGCCATCACCTTCGACAGCAGCCACCGCCGCCAGGGCGACGAGGCCCTGCGCTACGCGCTCGTCACGACCATTGCCCAGGGCACGAGCTATGCGGTGTTCTCGGTCCTGGTCCTGACGGTTCTGGCCTGGTTGCCGCAGGCGGCGCTGCTCGCCGGCGCCGCCGCCGGCGCGCTGATCTCCTACAACGGGCATCGCCTGGTGTCGTTCGCGCCGCGGACGACAGGGGCGCTCCCGTCTCCATGACCAACCCGAAGGGACGGGCACGATGCGTGTCGATGCGGATGTCTGCGTGATCGGCGCCGGCCCGGCCGGCCTCACCGCGGCCTATTGCCTGACCCGGGAGACGCCTTCGGTCCTGGTGCTCGAGAAGGACCCGCGCTACGTCGGCGGCATCAGCCGCACCGTGCACTACAAGGACTATGCCTTCGACATCGGCGGCCATCGCTTCTTCTCCAAGTCGAAGGAGGTGGTCGACCTGTGGCGCGAGATCCTGCCCGACGACTTCATCGAGCGGCCGCGCCTGTCGCGCATCTATTACGGCGGCAAGTACTACGCCTATCCGCTGCGCGCGTTCGAGGCGCTGATCAATCTCGGTCCCTTCGCGAGCGCCGCCTGCATGCTCTCCTATGCCTGGGCGAAGGCCTCCCCGGTGCCGGATCCGCGCAGCTTCCACGACTGGGTGCGCAACCAGTTCGGCGAGCGGCTGTTCCGGATGTTCTTCAAGACCTACACCGAGAAGGTGTGGGGCATGTCCTGCGACGAGATCTCGGCGGACTGGGCGGCACAGCGCATCAAGGGCCTCGACCTGCGCGTCGCCGTGATGGACGCGCTGGCCCGCTCGCTCCTGCCGGCGCGGCGGTCCGCAGCCGGTGCGCCCGTGGTCAAGACGCTGATCGAGAGCTTCCAGTATCCGCGCAAGGGGCCCGGCATGATGTGGGAGGCCGCGACGCGCAAGATCGTCGCGCGCGGCGGCAAGGTGTTGATGGGCCGCGACATGGAACGCCTCGCCTACGACGCCGAGCGCAAGCTGTGGCGCATCGAGGTCGCAACGGCGGAGGGCGGCCGCGAGAGCTACACGGCGCGCCACGTCGTCAGCTCCGCGCCGGTCCGCGAGCTGGTCGAGAAGCTCGAGCCTCGGCCGATCTCCCTGTTCCAGGCGCGCGCGCTGCGCTATCGCGACTTCCTCACCGTCGCGCTGATGCTGCGCAGGGACGAATTGTTTCCCGACAACTGGATCTACATCCACGATCCGAGCGTGAAGGTCGGCCGCGTTCAGAACTTCGGCTCCTGGTCGCCCGACATGGTGCCGCCCGGCATGAGCTGCCTCGGCCTCGAGTATTTCTGCTTCGAGGGAGACGGCCTCTGGACCAGCCCGGACGAGGATCTCATCGCGCTCGCCAAGCGCGAATGCGCGGCGATCGGCCTGGTCGCGGCCGGGGACGTGGTCGATGCCTGCGTGGTGCGTCAGCCCAAGGCCTATCCGGTCTACGACGATGCCTATCGCGAGAACATCGCGACCGTGCGCCGCGAGCTGGAGCTGAGCTTCCCCACGCTGCACCTGGTCGGCCGCAACGGCATGCACAAGTACAACAACCAGGACCACGCCATGATGACCGCCATGCTCACGGCGCGGAACATCCTGGCGGGCGAGCGCCGCTACGATGTCTGGGCCGTGAACGAGGATGCCGAGTACCACGAGGCGGGAGGCTCCGGGGTGACGGAAGCGCTCGCGAGCGAGCGGCTGGTGCCGCGCAAGGTGACCGAAGCCGCCTGACCGGTCGACTTCCCGGCGCAGCCCTCGGCGCCGCGCCGTCTTGACATCGTGCGGCGCAATGCCGTCACTGGCACCGCGCGTCCATCACGCCCGGTCCCCCATGTCCTCCGCCGTCCAGGATCTCCTGACCATTCTCGACCTCGAGCCGCTCGAGGCGAACCTGTTCCGCGGGCGCTCGCCCCAGGACCGCTGGCAGCGGGTGTTCGGCGGCCAGGTGATCGGGCAGGCGCTGGTCGCGGCCTGCCGCACGGTGGAGAACCGGCAGCCGCATTCGCTGCACGCCTATTTCCTGCTCGGCGGCGACCCTAAGGTGCCGATCATCTACGAGGTCGACCGCATCCGCGACGGCAAGAGCTTCACGACCCGCCGCGTGATCGCGATCCAGCACGGCCAGGCCATCTTCTCGATGTCGGTCTCGTTTCACAACGCGGAGCCCGGCATGACCCACCAGGCGCGCATGCCGGAGGTCCCGGCGCCCGATGCCTTGCCGAGCGAGGCCGACATCAAGGCCCATCTCCTGCCCACGATGCCGGAGCCGGTGCGCCGCTATTACGAACGCGAGCGGCCGATCGAACTCAGGCCGGTCGAGTACGGCCGCTACCTCGGCAAGAAGTCCGAGGACGGCCGGTTCAACGTGTGGATCCGCGCCACCGGCAGGCTGCCGGACGAGCCCGCCATCCACCAATGCGTGCTCGCCTACGCGTCCGACATGATGCTGCTCGACACCGCCCTGGTGCCGCATGGCCGGACCCTGTTCGAGAAGGACTTCATGGCCGCGAGCCTCGACCATGCGCTCTGGTTCCACCGGCCCTTCCGCGCCGACGACTGGCTGCTCTATGCCCAGGAGAGCCCGAACCTGGCCGGCGGGCGCGGCTTCGGCCGCGGCCTCATCTATGCGCGCGACGGCACCCTGGTCGCCTCGGTCGCGCAGGAAGGCCTGATCCGGCTGCGCCGCGACGAGCCCTGAAGGCGCCACGGGCGGCACGTTTCGGACTCCCGGGCGACCCGGGACTTGCCCACAGGCACGGCAGGCCGCCTGCCCTTGGGGCAACAAAGCGCTTATGATTCCATCCGGCTGCCGATAATGTTGCCGACCGGCCGGGTCTTGCGCGCCGGCCGCCACCGCCTGCCAACGGCCCAGGGATCCGTCCATGAAGCTCGTCACCGCGATCATCAAACCCTTCAAGCTCGAAGACGTGCGCGATGCGCTCAGCAGTGTCGGCGTCGCCGGCCTCACGGTCACCGAGGTCAAGGGCTATGGCCGCCAGAAGGGACACACCGAGATCTATCGCGGCGCCGAATACGCGGTGAATTTCCTGCCCAAGGTGAAGGTCGAGGTCGCGGTCCCGAGCGGGCAGGCGCAGAAGGTCGTGGACGCGATCACGGGCGCGGCCAAGACCGGCCAGATCGGCGACGGCAAGATCTTCGTCACGGAGATTCAGCACGCCGTGCGCATCCGCACCGGCGAGACTGACAGCGACGCCCTGTAAGCGCGCCGCATCGGGGGGAGGGACAGGATGAGGCTTCTCGCATCGTGCGGGCTGTGGCTCGCGGCGCTCGTCGTGCTCGCGACGCCGGCTCATGCGCAAGGCGCCAAGATCGAACCGGCCGACACGGCCTGGATGATCGCCGCGACCGCGCTGGTGCTGATGATGACGCTTCCGGGGCTGGCCCTGTTCTACGCCGGCATGGTGCGCAAGAAGAACGTGCTCGGCACCCTCGCGCAGAGCTTCGCGGCCGCCGGCATCGTGTCGATCGTCTGGGTGCTGGGCGGCTACAGCCTCGTCTTCGATGGCGAGGGCACCGTGCTCGGCAGCCTGAGCTGGTCGATCCTGTTCAACAGCGACATGAACGCGACCCATGCGCTGGCGCCGACGATCCCCGAGAGTCTCTTCATGCTCTACCAGATGACCTTCGCGATCATCACGGTCGCGCTGGTCTCGGGCTCGGTCGCGGATCGCATGCGCTTCTCGGCCTGGGTGGTGTTCTCGATCCTCTGGCTGCTCGTGGTCTATGTGCCGCTGGCGCATTGGGTCTGGGGCGGCGGCTTCCTGCAGAAGGCCGGCGTGCTCGATTTCGCGGGCGGCACCGTGGTGCACATCAACGCCGGCGTCGCCGGCCTGGTCGCCGCGCTGATGCTGGGCAAGCGCCGCGGATACGGCACCGAAAACCTCGCGCCCTACGACCTTTCGATGGCCGTGATCGGCACCGGCCTGCTCTGGGTCGGCTGGTTCGGCTTCAACGGCGGCTCGGCGCTCGCGGCGGGTTCGCGCGGCACCATGGCGATCGTCGCGACCCATCTGGCGGCGTCGGCCGGCGCCCTCACCTGGATGTTCCTGGAATGGATGGAGCGTCGCAAGCCGTCGGTCCTCGGCTTCATCTCGGGCGCGATCGCCGGGCTCGGCACCATCACGCCGGCGTCGGGCTTCGTGCTGCCGTGGCATGGCATCGTCATCGGGCTCCTCGCCGGCGCGGTCTGCTACTGGGCCTGCACCAAGCTGAAGCTCTGGCTCGGCTACGACGATTCCCTCGACGTGTTCGGCGTGCACGGCGTCGGCGGCATTCTCGGCACGACGCTGACGGGCGTCTTCGCGGTCGCAGCCGTGTCGGCCACCGCCGGGGCGGCCGGCACGGCCGGCCTGCTCTACGGGAATCCCGGTCAGCTGCTCACCCAGCTCTACGGCGTCGCCGTGACGGTGGCCTGGGTGGCGGTGGCAACCTTCGTGCTGCTCAAGGTGATCGACCTGATCATCGGCCTGCGCGTGAGCAGCGAGACCGAGCAGATCGGCCTCGACATCACTCAGCACGGCGAATCGATCCACTCGTGATCGGCTTCGAGCGGGCGGCGCGGCCGCCCGCTCGCGCGACCTGCTCCGGCCCCTGTGTCATTCCACGTCTTGCGGTCGAGCCGGCGTCCCCTTCGAGAGGGCCCGGATTGCCTAGGCATTGAGCAAGCCTCCGGCGGATCCGGAGGGGTGATTATTTATTAGGCATGATGACGATCGAATAAGCCCCGCCGCACCGAGGCGGGCGCGCCGATTCATCGGCTCGCATCGGAATGGCAATGAATTCAAGGTCTTAGGGCGCCCCAGCCGATCTGGCACGGGGCTTGATTCATGGGATCCGGCGATGCCCGGGAGGATGCCACCTCATGCGGCGGAGCTTCTGAGGCCGCCCACCGGGTCTGGCGCCCAAGGGGGCAAAAGCGGGGACGAACCCATGAAGATTGTCATGGCCATCATCAAGCCGTTCAAGCTCGACGAGGTCCGCGACGCGCTGACGGCCATCGGCGTGCACGGGCTGACCGTCACGGAAGTGAAGGGATACGGGCGACAGAAGGGGCACACCGAGATCTACCGCGGCACCGAATACGCCGTGAGCTTCCTGCCGAAGCTCAAGATCGAGGTGGCCGTGAGTGCCGACCAGACCGACAAAGTCATCGACGCCATCACCTCGGCCGCCAAGACCGGCCAGATCGGCGACGGAAAGATCTTCGTTTTCGGCATCGACCATGCGGTGCGCATCCGCACCGGCGAGACCGACGCCGCGGCACTCTGACCGCCCGCGCTCAAATCCCGACAGGAGTTCGACCATGACGTTGAAGAAAGCCACCGGCGCGGGGCTCCTTGCGCTCGCACTCGCGGCCGCGCTGCTCGAGCCGGCCCTCGCCCAGGCGCCGGCCCCCGCCGAAGCGCCGAAGCTCGACACCGGTGACACCGCCTGGATGCTCACCTCCACGGCGCTCGTGCTGATGATGACGATCCCCGGCCTCGCGCTGTTCTACGGCGGCATGGTCCGCAAGAAGAACGTGCTCGCCACCGTGATGCAGAGCTTCGCCATCACCAGCCTCGTCACCGTGCTGTGGATGATCGTCGGCTACTCGCTCGCCTTCACGGAAGGCCCGATGAACGCCTTCCTCGGCGGGTTCGGCAAGTTCTTCCTGGCCGGCGTGAGCAACACCACCACCAACGCGCTCGCGGCGACGATCCCCGAGTGGGTCTTCATCATGTTCCAGATGACCTTCGCGATCATCACCCCGGCGCTGATCTGCGGCGCCTTCGCGGAGCGCATGAAGTTCTCGGCCCTGATGTGGTTCATGGGCCTGTGGCTGATCGTGGTCTACTGCCCGATCGCCCATTGGGTCTGGGGCGGCGGCTTCCTCGGCGGCTGGGGCGTGCTCGACTTCGCGGGCGGCACGGTGGTGCACATCAATGCGGGCGTGGCCGGCCTCGTCGCTGCACTGATCATCGGCAAGCGCAACGGCTTCGGAGTCGCCAATCTGGCGCCGCACAACCTCACCCTCTCGCTCATCGGCGCCTCGCTGCTGTGGGTCGGCTGGTTCGGCTTCAACGCCGGCTCGGCCGTGGCCGCCAATGCGCTCGCGGGCGCCGCGATGCTCAACACCCAGGTCGCCACCGCGATGGCGGCGCTCGCCTGGATGTTCTGCGAGTGGATCGTGATCAAGAAGCCGAGCCTGCTCGGCATCCTCTCGGGCGCGGTCGCCGGCCTCGTCGCCGTCACCCCGGCGGCGGGCTTCGTCGCTCCGGGAGGCGCGCTGGCCATCGGCCTCCTCGCCGGCATCGGCTGCTACCTCGCCTCGGTCCATCTGAAGAAGGCGTTCGGCTACGACGACTCCCTCGACGTGTTCGGCGTCCACGCCGTCGGCGGCATCATCGGCGCGCTGCTGACCGGCATCTTCGCGAGCCAGGCCATCAACGAGCTCGGCAAGGAGGCGAGCCTCGTCACCCAGGCCTACGGCGTCGTGGTCACCATCGTCTACACGGCGGTCGTCTCGGCAATCCTTCTCTTCATCATCGACGCCGTCATCGGCCTGCGGCCGACCAAGACCGAGGAGGAGGAAGGACTCGACATCGCCCTGCACGGCGAGACCGTGCAGTAGCCCGGCGCCCGCGCATGATCCCGAAAAGTGGGAACCGGTTTTCGGATCAGATCATGCGCAACTGACGTTCGGATACGGTTGGGGCGGAGACCCGGCACCGTCCCCTCCGTCGGGAGGCCTCGGAGCAATCCGGGGCCTCTCTCTTTTTTCGCTGGCGGATGTCCCAAGACCGCCGTTTCGCTGGCGAATTCGCCGGGAGTTCCAGGGCAGGCCGCCGATGGTTAATCGCCCCTTAACCTCGTGGCTCCTATGGTGCATCCATGCGGCAGCGAACCTGCCGGCGTGTCTTCATCCATGACCATTGTCGACCGCGAAATCCCTGTCCCGACCGCCCGACCCGCGGACGCGCGCTCGCCCTTCGTGCGGCTGGCGGAGCTGCTCGCGCCGCATGCGCCGGCGCGGCCGGCGATCAACCTGTCGGTCGGCGAGCCGCAGCATCCGATCCCGCCATTCGTCGGCCCCGTCATCGCGGCGCATCTCGACGCATTCGGCCGCTATCCCGCGAACAAAGGCACCGACCGCTTCCGCCAGGCTGTGGCGAGTTGGCTGTCCCGGCGCTTCGCGCTCGCCCGCGCCCCGGATCCCGAAACCGAGGTGCTCGTGCTCAACGGCTCGCGCGAAGGCCTGTTCCTGGGCGCGATCGCCGCGGCCCGCCATGTCGGCAACCGCGCCGGCCGCCCCGCGATCCTGATTCCGAACCCGTTCTACGCGGCCTACAGCGCCGGCGCGATCGGCGCCCATTGCGAGCCGGTCTATCTGCCGGCCACCGCAGCGCACGGATTCCTCCCCGATCTCGACGCCCTGGGGGAGAGCCTGCTCGCACGCACCGTCGCGATCTATCTCGCCTCGCCGGCCAACCCGCAGGGCACGGTCGCGGACCGCGCCTATCTGACGCGTCTGGTCGGTCTCGCGCGCCGCTTCGGGTTCCTGGTGTTCTCCGACGAATGCTATTCGGAGATCTACACCCGCACGGCGCCGCCCGGGATCCTGGAAGTGAGCGGCCCGGACTTCGCCAATGTGACGGTGTTCCAGTCGCTGTCCAAGCGCTCCAACCTGCCGGGCCTGCGCGTCGGCTTCGCAGCCGGCGACAAGGCGTTCCTCGCCAGCTTCCTCGAGCTGCGCAACGTCGCGGCGCCGCAGGTGCCGGTGCCGGCCCAGGAGGTGGCGGTCGCGGCCTATCAGGA
>PQAH01000080.1 GCA_003105195.1 Bradyrhizobiaceae bacterium | reverse complement strand
GGTCGCAGTAGAGTTCGAGCTCGCTCACCCGGGGCGCGCGTATGTCGGCGCGTGCGTCCATCTCCATGCCGTCGAGAAGCGCACAGAAGTCCCGCCGCTCGAGACCGAAGCTCTCGACCGGGCGGACCAGGCATGCTGTCGCGGGCCTCGCTTCGCCGCGGTAGAGCGCGTCGATGTCATCACGCCATTGGCGCAGCCTCTCCAGCCGCACCGGCCGCGGCGCGTCGCCGTCGGCGATGTCGTCGATGTCACGACAGAACGAATAGATCGCGAACATCGCGTCGCGCTGCTTCCGCTGGAGAATGCGCATCGCAAGATAGAACGAGCTGCCATGGCTCGCGGCCTGTGGGGTGGGCTCGAGAGCTTGCATCAGATCGGTCGATCCTGGTTGCGCTCAGCCGGTCCGCGCAGAATCCGGCGCAACCAGACCTTGGCGCCGGCTGCCGCGGCGATGGCGAGAGCCTCGACCTTGCCGAGATGAACCGTCTCGCTCAGCGGATCTCGCCGTTGCAGCCTGCCGACGAGGCGCTGCGCCAGGGCGCGGATCGCGGCGATCTCGGCCGCAAGGCGGCCGTCGGTGACGATATCCTCCAGACCGTCGCTCTGGCGCAGCAGGATCTCGGTTCTGCCGGCCAGATCGCGCAGGCAGGCCCGCAGGGCGCGCCCGGCGCGCGCGGCCGCAAGATCATCGACCGTCGCCCCGTGGGCCGCCATGACGTCGCCGGGCAGATAGACGCGATCCAGGTTGCGGAAATCGAGGGCGCAGTCCTGCAGATGATTGATGATCTGCAGCGCGGCACACAGCGCATCCGACCGCCCCCAGGTGATCCGCGACTCGCCGTGAACGTCCAGCACGAAGCGACCGACCGGCATGGCAGAGCGTGCGCAGTAATCGATCAGCTCGTCCCAATCGGCATAGCGCTGCTTGACGACGTCCTGCCGGAACGCCGAAAGCAAGTCCCTTGCATGCGCGTCGGTCATGCCATGCGCCTGCAAGGCGGACCTCAGCATGCCGGCTTCGGCGACGCTGTCGTCGCGGTCGAGAGCGCGCTCGAGGCGGTCGAGCCGTGCCAGCTTCTCCGCGCGGCTCAGCTGCGGATGATCGGCGACATCGTCTGCCGCGCGCACGAAATGGTAGAAGGCGAGAATAGGGCGACGATGCCGGCGCTCGATGAACCAGGACGCGACCGGAAAATTCTCGTCACGGGGGCCTTTGCGGGCGCTGTGGGCGACGGCCGTCATGGCTCTCTCGCCATCGGGACGTAAACCCGGCCCTTCCAGGCGCCGCCAGCCCCGCGCACATGGCGGTAGGCCGAATCGAGCGTGTAGAGCAGGTAAAGGACCGCGATCAGCGGGAGTGCCGGCGCCCAGAGCGGCGACAGCCGGTAGCGCCGCAAGATCGGCACAAAGCTCGCCGTCATCGCCAGCCATGCCAAGCCTCCCAGGACGCGCGCGGCGCCACTGGCGAAGATCAGCAGCAAAGGTGGCGCAAGAAAGGTGACCGCCATGCCGGCGACGGTGCCGATCAGCAGCCACGGTGAATGGCGCAGCTGCGCGTAAGCGGACCGGGCGACCATATGGCGGATATCCGCGATCCGCGGATAGGGGCGGATGCTGACAACCCGATCGGTCAGGCCGAGCCAGATCGGTCCGATCTCTTTCAAGCGCCCCGCCAGGGCGCAGTCGTCGATGAGCGCGTTGCGGATCGCCTCGAGGCCGCCCGCGGCCTCGAGCGCCGGGCGCGACACCAGCATGCAGCCTCCTGCGGCTGCGGCCGTGCGCGCCGCCGGGCGGCAAACCCAGGCGAACGGAAACAACATCTGGAAGAAGTAGATGAATGCCGGAACATGCAGTCGCTCGGCGAAGCTTTCGCAGCGGAGCCTGGCCATGAGAGAGGTGAGCACCAACCCGCCCTGCTCGGCGCGCGCCACGAGCGCCGACAGGCTGTCCGGCGCGTGCACGATGTCGGCATCCGTGAAGAGCACATACCTGGCGCCGGCCGGAGCGGCCGCCAGGCCCTGATGGAGCGCCCACAGCTTGCCGGTCCAGCCCGGCGGAGGGCCCGAGCTCGAGATCAGGGTCAGCGATCTGCCAGGGTCGCGCCCGGCGGCGGCGGCGAGGTCGGCAGTTGCATCATCGCTGTCGTCGTCGACCACGATGATCGAGAAGTCCCCCGCATAGCGCTGATCGAGCAAGGATTTCAGGCTGGATTCCAGACAGGCGGCCTCGTTTCTCGCCGGCACGATCGCCACCACAGGTGGCCAGGCACCCGCCGGCGCGGGATCGGCTTCGACGGCGGCCAGCCAGAAGCGTCCGCGGCCCAGCAGCAAATAGGCCCACACGGCGGCAGCGATGATTGACACAAAAAGAGCCATGGGTGAGCATTTTCCCCCCAATGCGACATTAGACAAGCTCTTTGGTTCGGTCAGGGAACCTTCTTCCGCCAGGCCGAATTGCCGAACAGTCTTCGAAAGACCGGGGGACGGGATCGTGTTTGCACAAACCGCGACAGCGCGAGAACCGGGGGCCCACGGGTCATCGCCCGGCGATACGGCCCGGTTCCAGCAGGCCATCGCCGATACCGCGCAGGAGATCGAGGCGCTGCTCGGCCGCCTGCTGACGCCTCGGCCGGAGGCTGGCGAAATTTCCAGGCCTGCACGCCTCCTGGAGGCCATGCGTTACGCGACGTTGGGTGGTGGCAAGCGCATCCGTCCATTTCTGGTGACGCAGACCGCGCAACTGCTCGGTGCCGAACGCAGTCACGCGCTCCATGTCGGCGCCGCGCTCGAATGCATTCACTGCTATTCCCTCGTTCACGACGACCTCCCGGCGATGGACGATGATGCGCTGCGCCGCGGGCGACCGACCGTGCACAAGGCGTTCGACGACGCCACCGCCATCCTGGCCGGGGACGCGCTGCTCACCTTCGCGTTCGATATCCTGTCGCGCCCGGAATGCCACCCCGCCGAAGGCGTGCGCATTGCATTGATCGCTGCGCTCGCTCGCGCATCCGGTATCGGCGGAATGGCCGGCGGCCAGATGCTCGATCTCGAGGCGGAAGGCCGCTTCGCGACCGCTGCGCCGCCGTTGCACGACATCGCCGGCGTGCGAACGCTCCAGCGGATGAAGACCGGAGCATTGCTTCACTTCGCATGCCTGAGCGGCGCGCTGCTTGCGCAGGCTGACCACGAAGCGCGGGACTCGATCGAGCGCTATGGATTCGCGATCGGCGAAGCATTCCAGATCGCCGACGACCTGCTCGACATCGAAGGCGATCCGGCCGTGGTCGGCAAGGCGACCGGCAAGGACGCTTCGGCAAACAAGGCGACGCTGGTCGACCTGCTCGGTGTCCCGGCGGCGCGGGAACGGCTCAACGAGCTTGTCGCCCTCGCCGAGCAGGCACTGGCACGGTTCGGCTCAGCCGCGGCCGGACTGAAGGCCACGGCCCGCTTCATCGCCAACCGGAATGCCTGATGCGAAAGCTCGGACCGCTCGGTTGAGAACGATCAGCGCACCTCCGCGCCGCGAGCGCTGCACGCTGATCCTGACAGTGCCAGAGGGATCGACAATGCGGGATGACGGAGCGCGCGCGGCAACGCTCGACCGTCGCGCAAGCCACCACGGTTTCCTCCGCCGTTGCCTGCGGGCCTTCATTCACTTCTTCTCCTATCATCTCATCCTGAACCGCCGGTACGCGCAGGCCACGCGGGTCGCGGGATTCGACCTGAACGTCCGGCCGACAGTGTTTCACCCGCGCTTCTTTCTTTCCAGCAAGCGCTTCGTCTCGTTCCTCGACGGCCTCGACCTGCGCGGCAAGACGGTCGTCGACGTCGGCACCGGATCGGGCGTGATCGCGCTGGCCGCGGCGCGCGCGGGCGCCGCGACGGTGATCGCGACGGACATCAATCCCAACGCTGCGACCTGCGCCGCCGAGAACGCGCGCGCCAATGGCCTCGGCGACCGCGTTCATGGGGTTGCCTCCGATCTCCTTTCGGCCTTCGCGCCCCGGCCGATGTTCGACGTCGTCCTGTCGAGCCCGCCGAAGCATGCGGGTGAGCCGCGCGACCTTGCCGATCGCGGCTGGCACGCCGGGCCTGGCTACCGCGACGTGGCCGACCTCTTCGACCAGGCGCGGGAGCGGCTCAAGCCCGGCGGCAAGGTCTACGTCATGGTCTCGTCGGATTCCGACATCGACTTGTTCGGGGAGCGTATCCGGCGGGCCGGCTTCAATTCGCGAGTGGCCAGGGAGGATTCGATCTTCATCGAATCGTTCCTTCTCTACGAGCTGACGGTTCGATAGTGGCGCTCGTACCCGCCGAATGGGCCGATGGCGCAGCGGGCGCGAACGCAGTCGCATGGGACGACCGATGACACGCATCGCCCGGCGCATCGCACGCCTCTTCGCGGCCGCTGCCGATCGTCCGCATGCGGACGACACCGACACCAGGATGATGGCGCGATGCATTGCGCTGTCGCGCGAGGCCGTGGACGCGGGAGAATATCCGTTCGCGTGCGTCATCGCCGACGGCGAGGAGGTGGTGGCCGAAACCACCAACCGGGCAGCGCGCGACCGCGACGTGACGCGCCATGCGGAGCTGCTGGCGATTTCGGAGGCGCAGCGCAAGGTCGGCATCCGCAGGCTCGGGCGCTGCACCCTCTACTCGACCGTCGAGCCCTGTCCGATGTGCTCGTTTCCGATACGGGAGGCGAACATCTCCCGCGTGGTCTTCGCGATCCGTTCGCCGTTGATGGGCGGTCATTCGCGTTGGGATGTGCTCGGCGACTCCGTGCTCTCGGCCTCGATGCCCGAGATGTTCGGCCCGGCCCCCGGGATCACGGCCGGCCTGCTGCAACGCGAAGCCGAGTCGGTGTGGTGGCGCATGAACCCGCTCGTCTGGGGCGTCATTCGCATGCGCGGCGTGTTCGGCGGACGCCCGCCGATGCCGACCGCAGATGCGCCGCTGCCCGATTCGCTCGCCGGGCCCGGTCCTCAGCGAGAGCCATGACCCGGCGCATGCGCCGGGCCGGTGCCTCCGGCCCGCAGGCCGTAGCGCTTGGCGCGCGAATGAAATCCGTGGTGATCGAGCCGATCTCGCCGCGCCATGCCGGCGGCACATTCCTGGGAGACGCTGGCGAAGGCGCCCACCGGCATCATCGCGAGGGTCAGCGCGACGAGAGCCGACTTGGCGCGCATGGTCGCCTCCCTGAGGTTGGTATCCTGCCCGACAAACCGTCGGCGCCAGTCGCTTGTTCGCGGGGCGGGCACGTCGGCCCGGAGGCGGCCGCTCGAGCGTGCAGCCCTCGGGCACCGAGCAGGCGCTTTTCGGACATCGCGGCGGGTCAGTCCAGGCCGAGGCTTCGCCGCCGTATCGGCTCCCATTGCTGGGGATCGATTGCGGCCAGATCCGCCAGCCTGAGCGCGCCGAGAACGCCGTCCATGAACCGGGCAGGCTCGAGCTCCGCAACCTTGGAGCCGACCGGCCTGCGCCCGATGATCGGCTTCCAGGCCTCGTCCGGAAGCCCGAGCGGATCCTGGCCTTGCAGACCCTTCTTCTTCAGCTCGCGCCGATAACTCTTTGCCTCCTCGCGAGGATCGAACTCGAAGACAGCATCGGCGAAGAGATTCTCCTTCCACCGCTCGGATACGAAGCGAACGAGTTCCCTTCTGACGTCGATGTCGACCGGACGATGCGTCGACTCATTCTTGATCACGATGTCAGGACGCCCCATCTGCCACAGCAACATCGACGCCGTACCGACGTCGCAGTCGGGCTGCGACAGAACCCATTTCCATATCTTCAGCGAATGCAGGCCGCCGTAGAGAATGCCGGCCACGATCCGGCGATCGTCGAGGCTCTTGTCGGAAAGCCACGCGATGATCTCGGCGGCCGGGTCGTCAGGCCCTCGCTTGAAGAGCTTGCTGAACAACTTCACGTCGGACCTCCGCCGCAACGCGGCGAAGCCTATCATCCGCGGCTTGACGTCCGATGTCCACCAGACCGAGACGGCAGCCGGGCCCGCAGCGGACGTCGGAGGCAATCTCTCGAATGGGTCCGGGCGCTGTCAGAACAGCGCGACAGTGCGCCGCCCGACCCGTCACCGCCTCATCAGCGCGAACACGCCCCAGCCCAGGTATTCACGCGTGTAAGCCGCGTGGCGCCCGGGTTCCGAGGTCAGTCTGGCTCGCACATCCTTCGCGAGCTCGTCGCCGGGATTGGCATCGAGCCATCGGCGCATGGTGAGCCATTTGGCCGCCTCGTATCGGTCCCAGCCGTTCTGGTCGGCCAGAACCATTTCAACAACGTCGTATCCGAGGCGGCCAAAGGACGCGAGAAATTCCGGAAGCACGAGAAAGTCGGAGATCGATTTGGCAAGACACCCCTTGGCAACATCTTCCGTCGGCGGCAACTGCCGCCAGTAGGGCTCGCCGATGAGGATGATCCCTCCGGTGCGCAGGCTCCGCGCCAGAAGCTCGATAGTGCCGGCGACTCCCCCGGCGATCCAAGTGGCACCGACACAGGCTGCCACACTGACCTTCTCGTCAGAGACATAGCCGGCAGCATCGCCATGGATGAACTTGACTTGATCGGCGACGCCGAGTTCTTCAGCACGGAGTTTCGCTTGCTCGGTGAACAACCGGCTCATGTCGATGCCGGTGCCGATGACGCCGTGATCGCGGGCCCAGGTGCACAGCATCTCGCCCGAACCGCTGCCGAGGTCGAGCACCCGGGCCCCCGATTCCAACCGCAACGCCGCGCCGAGAGTGGCGAGCTTTTCGGGTGTGATCGGGTTGTGGATGCGGTGAGCACTTTCAGTGATGTTGAATATCCGTGGGATGTCCACTGTGGAAGATTCCTCGGAAGGGAGAAGCAGCTTTCGGCGGATTTCCGAGCAGCCGAGCAAGAACCCGGATCTGGGCAACCCGTCTGCCTGAGCCCGATGACGTATCTCGGGATTGACGAACAGGCGCGGCGGAGATCACATGCTTCGAAACGGGATGGTGCCCAGGGGCGGAATCGAACCACCGACACCGTGATTTTCAGTCACGTGCTCTACCAACTGAGCTACCTGGGCGCCGGGCACCGCCGGGGCGGGCGCGGAGCGGCGGTTATAGAGAGAAGGGGTGGGGCTGGCAAGCCCGGGGTGGGGCGGAGGGGGCCGCAGCGCGGGGCGCAAGTGGTTGATTCCGCGGTCATCCCGGCCGAGCGTCGCGAGCGCCGGGATCCATAGCCCCGGCCGTCGCGATGCGGGCAGACCGGGACTATGGATCCCGGATCGCCGCTGCGCGGCGTCCGGGATGACGGCTACTGCGTGGCGCCGGCTGAGGCCGCGACGGCCTTGCGGAAGCGGAGCTTGATCGCGACGCCGTCGCGGGTCGGCAGCACGCGCGGCGGCTCCTCGGGGCGGATGCGGACGGTCGCGAACAGCGGGCGGTCGAAGCGCGGCAGGCGGGCGGCGAGCTGCTTCAGGCCCGTCTCGTCGGTCACGGCCAGGCTGTCGGCGATGCCGCAGGCCTTGGCGACGCCGATGAGGTCGACGCCGCCGCCGGTGTGGCTCGCCTGCATGCCGGTCTCGCCGTAATGGGCGTTGTCGAATACGATCACCGCGAGGTTTTTCGGCTGCTGCACGCCGATGGTCGCGAGGCTGCCCAGCCCCATCAGCATCTCGCCGTCGCCCGTGATCACGGCGACGCGCAGCCGCGGCTGCGCCAGCGCGAGGCCGAGGCCGATCATGGCGGCGCCGCCCATGGCGCCCCAGAGATGGAAGTCGCGGTCGCTCTCGCCGAGGGAAGCGACATCGTAGGTGGTGGAGCCGAGGCCCGGCACGACGAACAGGTCGTCGGGGCGCTCCGCGAGCAGCGTCTCGATGGCGGCGCGGCGTTCGAGCATCATTTCACCCATTGCTTGCGGCCGATCAGGCGCTGCGAGATCAGCACGGCCACGGCGAGCTCGCCCGCGAAGGCGAGGTCGCAGGCCGCCTCCGCGGTCTCGATCAGGTCGTCGGGCGTGTCGGCGCGGTAGACCTGCACGTCGGCGAGCTTCAGCGAGGGCTGGACGATCGCACCCATGGGCACCTGCCAGGGATTGAACTCGGCCCACTCGCCGCGCATGGTGACGAGCATCACCAGCGGGAAGCGGCAGACGCGGATCAGCGAGAGCATGTTGATGCAGTTGCCGACGCCGCTCGACTGCATCAGCAGCGCCGAGCGCCTGTGGCCGAGCCAGGCGCCGGCCGCGAGCGCGATCCCCTCCTCCTCGGTGGTCAGCACCACGTCGCGGATCTCCGGGTCAGCCTTGCAGCGGGCGATCAGCCGCGCATGGCCGGCGTCCGGGACGTAGCCGACCTGGGCGATGCGCTGGGCTTTCAGCACGTCGTAGAGGCGGTCGGGCCAGTCGATGGTTTCGAGCAAGGTCGGGATCCTCGGGTGGCGGGGGCTCAGTCGAAACCCGAGACGGGGCTGCGGGTCAAGCCCCGGGCGGTCATGCGAGGGCTGCGTCATGCGGAGCGCGACCACCCTGCCCCGATCCGTAGGGCGCAATAGTCCTACTGCGTCAGAAACTGCACTCTGAGCGTCATCCCGGCCAAGCGAGCGAAGCGAGCGCGAGCCGGGATCCATAACCCCGGTGTTCGAGATGCGGAAATACAGGGGTTATGGATCCCGGCTCTCGCTTCGCTCGGCCGGGATGACGCCGAGAATTGTCTTGTGACACAGTAGGAATAGCGAAGCGCATTGCGCCGGCGGCGCCTCCTCGCGCCCATGCAGTCGTTGCGAATCACACGGCGCAATACGCCGCTTTGCGGCTATTGCGCCCTACGGGCCCTCACTCCTCCGGCTTGGTCGGTCCCACCTCGTCGTCGGGCTCGTCCTCCTCCGCGGCGGGAATCGCGTAGCTGCCGGAGAGCCAGCGGTGCAGGTCGATATTGGCGCAGCGCTTGGAGCAGAAGGGGCGCAGGCGCGGGTCGGCCGGCTTGCCGCAGATCGGGCAGGGCTTGTCGCGGGGCTCCTCGCTCATCGTTCAGGCGTATTTCAGGGTCACGCCGCCGTCGACCACGAGCTCGATGCCGGTGACATAGCGGCTCTCGTCGCTCGCCAGATAGACGGCGGCCCAGGCGACGTCCCAGGCGCTGCCGCCGAAGCCCATCGGCACCTGCTTCGCCCGCGTCTTCCAGACCTCCTGCTCGTCGCCGCCATAGGAGGCGGCGAGGCCGGCGGATTTCAGCACCATCGGGGTCTCCATCAGGCCCGGCAGGATCGCGTTCACGCGGATCCGCTTCGGGGCATACTGGGCCGCGGTGGTGCGGGTGAGATGGTTCATCGCCGCCTTGGTGACGTAGTAGGTCGCGTAGGGGACGCCGGTGTAGCGGATGCCGGCGATCGACGAGATGTTGATGATCGAGCCGCCGCCCTGCGCCTCCATGACCGGGATCACGTGCTTCATGGTCAGGAACGCGCTCTTCAGGTTGACGGCCTGGACGCGGTCCCACTCCTCCTCGCTCACCTCGACCACGCCGCCGACGGTGGCGATGCCGACATTGTTGTCGAGCACGTCGATGCGACCATAGGCCTCGCGGCAGGCCGCGACCAGGGCGAGGATGTCGGCCGACTTGGTGACGTCGGCGCGGAAGGCACGCGCCTCGCCGCCCTCTTGCGTGATGATCGCCACGGTCTCGGCGGCGGCGGCCGCGTCGATGTCGACGCACAGCACCTTGGCGCCCTCGCGCGCGAAGGCGACCGCAGTCGCCTTGCCGTTGCCCCAGCCCGGCCCGATCGAGCCCGCGCCGACGACGATCGCGACCTTGTCCTGGAGACGGTGGGGCATGGGGCAACCTCACATGAATTGTGGTCGGGAGGAGACAATGAACGAGACCGCGAGGCAAGCGTGGCGCGTCATCCCGGCCGAGCGCAGCGAGAGCCGGGATCCATAGCCGCCGTGACCGCAATCGGACGACCGTGGCTATGGATCCCGGACAGCCGCTGCGCGGCTTCCGGGATGACGCGCCGAGCCGGCAGGATTCCTCTCAACTGCGCCCACGGGCGTCCCGCTCGCGCAGCTCGGTCTTGAGGATCTTGCCGTAGTTGTTCTTCGGCAAGGCGTCGATGAAGACGTAGTCCTTGGGGCGCTTGAAGCGCGCGATGGCGTCGAGGCAGAGCGCGTCGAGCTCCCTGGCGTCGGCCTCGCCGACCACGTAGGCGACCACGACCTCGCCCCACTCGGCGTCGGGACGGCCGATCACCGAGACCTCGCGCACGCGCGGATGCTTCAAGAGCACCTCCTCGACCTCGCGCGGATAGATGTTGGAGCCGCCCGAGATGATCAGGTCCTTCGAGCGGTCCTTGAGCGTGAGATAGCCCTCGGCGTCGAAGGCGCCGACGTCGCCGGTGTGGAGCCAGCCGTTGCGCAGCGTGCTCGCGGTCGCCTCGGGGTTGCGCCAATAGCCCGGCATCACGACGTCGCCGCGGCACAGGATCTCGCCGGTCTCGCCCACCGGCAGTGCGCGGTCGTCGCCGTCGGCCACCATCACCTCGACGCAGGCATAGGGCCGGCCCGCGGAAGCGAGCCGCTCGCGCCAGCGCGGGTGGTCGCGGTCGGCGATCTCCTCGCGGGTGAGCGTCGTGATGGTCATCGGGCTCTCGCCCTGGCCGTAGATCTGCGCGAAGCGCGGGCCGAAGCGGTCGAGCGCCTGGAGCGCGTCCTCGACATACATCGGCGCGCCGCCCCAGATTATCGTGCGGATGTCGGCGGGGTCGCAGTCGGCGCCGCTCTCGACCAGGCGCTTGACCATGGTCGGCGCCGCGAACATGGAGGTGCGCGGCCAGGCCGCGAACAGGCGGAAGATCTCCTCGGGCTCGAAGCCGCCGGACTCCGGGATCACGTTGACGCCGCGGCGCGCGACATGCGCCATCATGTAGAGGCCGGAGCCGTGGCTCATGGGCGCGGCGTGCAGGATCGGATCGCCCGGGCTCACGGCGTCCACCTCGGCCATGTAGGCGTGGCTCGCCCAGGCGAGCACGCGATGGGTGAGCATCGCGCCCTTCGGCCGGCCGGTGGTGCCGGAGGTGTAGAACAGCCAGGCGAGGTCGTCGCCGCCCGCCGGCGTCACCGGCACGGGCTCGGCCGTGAACAGGCCGGCATATTCGGCACTGCCGATGGTGACGAGCCGCTCGAGCGTCGCCGGTGCATGCGCGGCGATCTCGCCGTCGAGGCCGTCCGAGGCGAAGGCGACGCGGGCGCCGGAGTGCTCGAGGATGTAGGCGAGCTCGCGCCCGTGCAGCTTGGCATTGGCGGGCACCGCCGCGAGCCCGGCATGCCAGATCGCGAAGATCGTCTCGAGATAGTCGGGCGAGTTCTTGGCGACGATGGCGACGCGGTCGCCGGGGGCGAGGCGGAAGCGCGTGCGCAGCGCGCCGGCGAGCCGCGCGACCCGCTCGGCGAAAGCGCCATAGGTGCGCACCACCGCGGTCCCCTGCCCGACCGCCGGCCGGTCCGGGTCGCCTGCGCGCGAAAGCCAGTAGGCGATGTTCATGAGAGAAGCTTACTATCTTGGCACATGATCTGATCCGAAAACCGGGTCCCACCTTTCGGGATCATGCGCTAGACCGCGTTCAGCCAGCCGAAATGGACCGGGAAGCCCTCGCCGCCGAGCAGGGTCATGGTCTCGTAGAGCGGCAGCCCGACCACGTTGGAATAGGAGCCGACCAGCTTGACCACGAAGGTGCCGGCGAGCCCCTGGATCGCGTAGCCGCCGGCCTTGCCGCGCCACTCGCCGGAGGCGAGATAGGCCTCGAGGTCCTCGCCGGAGAGGCGCTTGAAGCGCACGCGGGTCTCGACCAGGCGCTGGCGGAAGGCCTCCTTGGGGGTGATCAGGCAGACGCCGGAATAGACCCGGTGGTTGCGGCCCGAGAGCAGGCGCAGGCAGGCGGCCGCCTCGTCGAGGGACTCGGCCTTGGGCAGGATGCGGCGGCCGACCGCCACCACGGTGTCGGCCGCGACGATATAGGCGCCGCGCAGCTCCTCGTCGCGCCGGACGGTGGCGAGCGCGGCCTCCGCCTTGGCGCGGGCGAGCCGCGTCGCCAGCGCGCGCGGCAACTCGCCCTTCTCGGGGATCTCGTCGATCTCGGCGGGCAGCAGCGAATCGGGCTCGATGCCGGCCTGGTTGAGCAGGCCGAGCCGCCGCGGCGACCCGGAGGCGAGAACGAGCTTCGGCCGACCGATCATGTCACAAGACCATACTTGCCGTCATGCCCGGCCTTGTGCCGGGCATCCACGTCATCGGGGCCGAGCCCTGCATCAAGACGTGGATGGCCGGGACGAGCCCGGCCACGACGATGTGCGCGCGAAGGACAGCTGGTCACTTGAACCGATAGGTGATGCGACCCTTGGTGAGGTCGTAGGGGGTCATCTCGACCAGGACCTTGTCGCCGGCGAGGACGCGGATACGGTTCTTGCGCATGCGGCCGGCCGTGTGGGCGATGATCTCGTGGTCGTTTTCCAGCTTCACGCGGAAGGTCGCGTTCGGAAGCAGCTCCGTCACGACCCCCGGGAATTCCAGAAGCTCTTCCTTCGACATCGACAGCCAGCGTGCCTTTGGGCCGGCTGCCGGTCGCAGCCGGGGTTCGTGTGGATCGCTTTCCGTGATCGGGCGCGGAACCTAGCGGAATCGGCCGCCGTCGACAACTGGCCGGCCGGGGCCGCTTCATTCGTTCCCGGCCGCCGTGCCGCCGAAGCGCTCGCGGATCCGCTTCAGGAGCTGGTCGCGCACCTCGCGATAGGCCTCCAGGCGCTGCTCGCGACTGCCCTCCACCGCGGTCGGATCCGGCGTCGGCCAGTACTCGACGTCCACCGCGCTGGTGCGGGTGAGCTCGAGCGCGCGGTGGTGCGCCTCGGGGGCGAGCGTGACGATGAGGTCGAAGTTGAGCCCTTCGAGGTCGTCCAGCTCCTCGAAGGTGAGAGGCTTGTGCCTGGCGATGTCGAGACCGACCTCCTCCATCACGGCGGTCGCGAAGGGATCGGCCTCGCCCTTGCGGACGCCGGCCGAGCCCACATAGGCGCTGCGCCCGTAGAGCTGCTTGAACAGGCTCGCCGCCATGGGAGAGCGCACCGAATTCATGCCGCACGCGAACAGCACCGCGTGGGGCCTGGTCGTGCGCACCATCTCACCCCTTCCAGTGCAGCACGCAGATGAGGGTGAAGAGCCGCCGCGCGGTGTCGAAGTCGAGCTCGATCTTGTCCTTGAGCCGCTCGAGCAGCAGGGTCGAGCCGTCGTTGTGCAGGCCGCGGCGGCCCATGTCGATCGCCTCGATCTGGCTCGGCGTCGCGGTGCGGATCGCCTTGTAGTAGCTGTCGCAGATCATGAAGTAGTCCTTCACGATCCGGCGCAGGGGCGTGAGCGAGAGGAGATGCGCGACCACCGGCGTCTCGTCGGCGAGACGGATGTCGAAGACGAGCCGGTTCTCGACGATCGAGAGATGCAGCGCATAGGGGCCGCCCGCGTGCCCGACGGGCGCGAAGCTGTTGTCCTCGAGCAGGTCGTAGATCGCGACCGCGCGCTCGTGCTCGATGTCGGGCCCGGAGCGGCCGATCGAGGCGTCGTCGAGGGACACGGCGACGAGGCGTTTCGGGCTCTTCTCCGGAGGCGTGGGGCCACTCATCGCGGGTCTTGTCGGTGCGGCTATCGATTCAGCCGGATCGCGACCGAGCGCGCATGGGCGTCGAGGCCTTCGGCCTTGCCGAGCGCGATCGCGGCGGGGCCGAGCGCGCGCAGCGCCTGCGGGTCGAGGCGCAGAAGCGAGGTGCGCTTCATGAAGTCGAGCACGCCCAGGCCGGAGGAGAAGCGCGCCGAGCGCGCGGTCGGCAGCACGTGGTTGGAGCCCGCGACGTAGTCGCCGATCGCCTCGGGGGTGTGGGCGCCGAGAAAGATCGCGCCGGCATTGCGGATCCGGGCGGCGAGCGCCTCGGGATCCCGGGTCTCGATCTCGAGATGCTCGGGCGCGACCGCGTCGACCAGCGGCACCGCCGCGTCGAGATCCCCCACCAGGATGACGGCGCCGAAGTCGCGCCAGGAGGCGCCGGCGACCGAGCCGCGCGGCAGGGTCGTGAGCTGGCCCGCGACCGCGCGCTCCACCGCGTCGGCGAGGCCCGCATCGTCGGTGATCAGGATCGCCTGGGCCGCGGTATCGTGCTCGGCCTGGGCCAGGAGGTCGGCCGCGATCCAGTCCGGGTTGGCGTCGCGGTCGGCGAGGATCAGCACCTCGGAGGGGCCGGCGATCATGTCGATGCCGACCTTGCCGAAGACCAGGCGCTTGGCGGCCGCCACATAGGCGTTGCCGGGGCCGACGATCTTGGCGACCGGGGCGATGGTCTCGGTGCCGTAGGCGAGCGCGGCCACCGCCTGGGCGCCGCCGACGCGGTAGACCTCGTCGACCCCGGCGAGGCGGGCGGCGGCGAGCACCAGCGGGTTGAGCACGCCGTCCGGCGCCGGCACCACCATGACGAGGCGGGGCACGCCCGCGACCTTGGCGGGCACGGCGTTCATCAGCACCGAGGACGGATAGGCGGCGGTGCCGCCCGGCACATAGAGGCCGACCGCCTCGATGGCGGTCCAGCGATGGCCGAGCTCGACCCCGAGGGGATCGGTGAAGCGGTCGTCGCGCGGGAGCTGGCGGCGGTGATAGGCCTCGATGCGGTCGCGCGCGAGCGTCAGCGCGTCGAGGGCCTCCTGCGCGCAGGCACCGGCGGCGGCGTCGAGCTCGGCCGCGCTCACGCGCAGGCCGGTCCGGTCGAGGTCGAGCCGGTCGTACTTGCGGGAGAGCTCCGCCAGCGCCCGGTCGCCGCGCGCGACCACCTCGGCGATGATGGCGCGCACGGCCGCCTCGACGTCCTGCGCGGCCTCGCGCTTGGCGGCGAGGAAGTCACGGAAGCGCTCGGGAAAGTCGGCGGCGCGCGCGTCGAGGCGGATCGGCATCAGGGGTTCCCGCGGGAGGGGTTCCCGCTCCCCGTGAATGGCGCGCGGCGCCAGGACCGTCAAGCTTCGGCGGAGGATGCGTCGGCGTGCTTGGGGCAGCAGGCGGTGGTCCAGACCGGGCCGAGATCGGCGAGCTCGCATTCGAGGCATTCGACCTCGAGACGCAGCGCCCCGCCGCCCGAGAAGATCAGGGTCACGACCCCGCCCGGGGCGTCGGTCTCGGCGAAATCCACCGCGAGCAAATTGAGCACCGACTCCCGGTCGGCCGGGCTGAGATTGCGGCACTTGCAGGCGGTGACGCGGTCGAAGCGCAGCGCGGTGCGGCGGCGATGATAGGCGCCGGCCGTGTCGGTCGCGGCCTCCCAATCGAAGCGGTTGAGGCCGAGCACGCAGCGCTTCTCGTCCGGGCGCCAGACGATGTCGGCGACCTTGACGGTGGAATCCTGGAGATGGGTGGAGACGACCTCGAGATCGTCCTTGTCGAGGGCGATGAGCTTGAGCGGGTCCATGAGACGCCCCGGAACGACTGGCTGATGGTGTCCCGTAGGTAGGCACGCCCCGCGCCCGGCGCAAGCCTGGAGGAGGGTGGGGAAAGCCCGATGCGGAGGCGGATGGGAGCCCGCTGCGGCGCGTCATTCCGGCCGCGCGCGCAGCGCGAGAGCTGGAATCCATAGCCCCTGTCTGTCCGCACCCCGAGCGCCGGGGCTATCGATCCCGGCTCGCGCGCGCTTTCGCGCGCTTGGCCGGGCTGACCGTCCCGGCGGCGCCGCGGCTCCCTACCCGCTGATGCGGCTGATCTCGGCGCCGCAGCCGGAGAGCTTCTCCTCCAGGCGCTCGAAGCCGCGGTCGAGGTGGTAGACGCGGTTGACCATGGTCTCGCCCTCGGCCGCGAGCGCGGCGATCACCAGGGAGACCGAGGCGCGCAGGTCGGTCGCCATCACGGGGGCGCCCTTGAGCCGCTCCACCCCCTCGATGGTGGCGGTCTCGCCGTCGAGATGGATGTGGGCGCCGAGCCGGGCGAGCTCCTGCACGTGCATGAAGCGGTTCTCGAAGATGGTCTCGGTGATGTGCGAGGTGCCCTTGGCCCGGGTCATCAGCGCCATCAGCTGCGCCTGCAGGTCGGTCGGGAAACCCGGGAAGGGCTGGGTCGTCACCTCGACGGGGGCGATGCCGGCGCCGTTGCGGGCGATGCGGATCCCCTCGTTGGTGGAGGAGACCTCGGCCCCGGCCTGCACGAGCACGTCGAGAGCGGCCTGGAGGAGCTCCGGCCGGGCGCCTTCCAGCAGCACGTCGCCGCCCGTCATGGCGGCCGCCATCGCGTAGGTGCCGGTCTCGATCCGGTCCGGCAGCACCGAATGGCGGGCGCCGCCGAGCCGCGACACGCCCTCGACCACGATGCGGGAGGTGCCGAGCCCGGAGATCTTCGCGCCCATCTTCACGAGACATTCGCCGACATCGACGATCTCGGGCTCGCGCGCGGCGTTCTCGATCACGGTGGTGCCGCGGGCCAGCGTCGCGGCCATCAGCGCCGTATGGGTGCCGCCGACCGTCACCTTGGGGAACACGATCTCAGCCCCGCGCAGGCCCTTCCTCGCCCGGGCGATCACATAGCCGCCCTCGATCTCGATCTCGGCGCCGAGGCGCTCGAGCGCCATGATCAGCAGGTCCACGGGGCGGGTGCCGATGGCGCAGCCGCCCGGCATCGAGACCTTGGCCTCGCCCATGCGGGCGACCAGCGGGCCGAACACCCAGAAGCTCGCCCGCATCCGGGAGACGAGGTCGTAGGGGGCCGTGGTGTCGACGATGCGCGCGGCCGAGATGTGCAGGGTCGCGCCGCGGTTGGCGACGTCGCCGGGCTGCTTGCCCTGCACCGTGATGTCGACCCCGTGGTTGCCGAGGATGCGCTGGAGCTGGATGACGTCGGCGAGCCGCGGCACGTTCTCGAGGGTGAGGGTGTCCTCGGTGAGCAGGCTCGCGATCATCAGCGGCAGGGCCGCATTCTTGGCGCCCGAGATCGGAATCGCGCCGTGAAGCTTGTGCCCGCCGACGATGCGAATGCGGTCCATGAGCGCCCCCTTGTGGCCGGCCCTCAGGCCGAGTGGTCCGGCTTGTCGGCGACAATTCCGGCGGAATCGTGGGACTCGGGGCCGCCCGCATCCTCGGCGCGCCCGCGGGCCTGGGCCTTGCGGCGCTTGAGGTTCGCGCGCAGGGCGGCCTCGAGCCGTTCCCTGCGCGCGCTGCTCTGCGGGCGATCGGTCATGCGGGCGAAACTAGGCCGGGCGGCGCCCGCTGGAAAGGGCCGCGGGCCGGGACGGACCGTGTCGGGTCGGCTCACGGACCGCGCCCGGGCTTCCGAAAAAGCCAGGCCGGACCGGACGATGCGGCGGATGCCACGGACCGGCCCGCGCGCTTGCGCCGGGGGTGTCCCTGTGGCAAAGACCCCTGCGCCCCGGGCCGGGTGCGTTGTCCCCTGCCCCGCCGCATGCTGCCGTAGCTCAGTGGTAGAGCACTCCCTTGGTAAGGGAGAGGTCGACAGTTCAATCCTGTCCGGCAGCACCATCAAGCGCGTTTGGTCTCCGAGCTGCCCACGGCCGAGGCATCATTTGATGCCGTGAACGAACCCAATACAGGGTGGCGCCCCCGGCTCAGGCTCAGGCCCCGGCCCAGGCGATCCTTCATCCAGCACGCCGTCGATCCGGCGGCGTCACCTGCGCATGCGACGGCTGCTCGGAACTCGGGGCCTGTTCCATATGAGACCTGATGTATCGACGGAAATCGCCTTCGTCCAGCGGCCGCGAGAACAGATAGCCCTGCACGAAATCGCATTCATACTCGGCCAGAAGCGCCAGCTGCTCGTGCGATTCCACGCCCTCGGCCACGACCCGCATTCCCACGTCATGGGCGATCCCGATCACCGACTTGACGAGCCGCTGCTGGAGCGTCGAGCGCAGGCCGGCGACGAATGATCGATCGATCTTGAGATACTTCGCCGGAATGCGCGTCAGATAGCTGAGGGACGAGTATCCGGTGCCGAAATCGTCGATTGCGATCTCCGCGCCGGCCTCCACGAGCCGCGCGACGTGGTCGAGCTGGGTTCCCTCGTCGCGCATCAGATGGGTCTCGGTGATCTCGAGAATGATCCCCTTTGCGTCGGCCGGGCGCCTCCCCAGGGTGTGTCTGAGCTCGGTGACCTTCGACTCCGACCTGAGATACTTGGCCGAGATGTTGA
Organism: Bradyrhizobiaceae bacterium; assembly: GCA_003105195.1. Lineage (GTDB taxonomy): Bacteria > Pseudomonadota > Alphaproteobacteria > Rhizobiales > Xanthobacteraceae > FEB-22. The sequence goes on along the minus strand of PQAH01000080.1, from coordinate 2,926 downwards.
CCGAGATCTGCAGGTCGAGGCCATCGCGACGCCACTCGTCGTATCGCCTCACGACCTCCTCGATGACCCAGCTCTCGATCTCCGGCATGAGGCCGTAGGCTTCCGCGACCGGAATGAATTGCCCAGGCAGCAGCAGGCCCTTGGTGGGATGGCGCCACCTGATGAGCGCTTCGCACTTCTCGATCCTGCGCGAGGCGATGTCGACGATCGGCTGAAAGACGAGGCAAAGCTGGCCCTTCTCGAGCGCGGCATGCAGCTCCTCGGCCAGGGAGATCCTGTCGCGCAGCTCCTCATTGATGGAGGGAGTATAGAAGCAGACGGACTTCCGGCCGGCATGCTTGGCTGCATACATCGCGGCGTCCGCGAATATGAGAACCTCGTCGACGGTCGCGCCATCGGACGGGAACACGCAGATGCCAATGCTGCTGCCGAGATGCAGGTCGCGCTGCTCGGTCTCGAATGGACGCGCCAGCGCCCCCTGGATCCGGGCCGCTATACGGCTCGCTTCATCGGCCGACTCGACGATGTCCAACAAGACCAGGAACTCGTCGCCGCCGAACCGCGCGATCGTGTCTCCCTCGCGGACGCTCGCCCTCAACCGCTCGGCCGTGGCGATGAGAACGTCGTCGCCCGCCTTGTGACCGAGACTGTCGTTGACATCCTTGAAATGGTCGAGATCGATCATGAGGATGGCACCGCTCCGACCGTCGCGCCTGCGGCCCTCCAGCGCGGTCTCGAGCCGATCCTGGAACAGGCGCCGGTTCGGGAGCTCGGTCAGAATGTCGTACTGCGCCTGCCACATCAGCTTGGCTTCCGTCGACTTGCGCTCCGTTATGTCCTGCACCGTACCCACCGCCCGCAAGGCGCGGCCGGCGCCGTCGAACTCGAAATCCGCCCGCTCATGCACGTGCCGGATCGCACCATCGACCACGATTCGATGCTCGATGCTGTAGTCCTTCCCTTTCAAGGCCGATCGCCATGCCGCATCGACGAACGTGCGGTCGTCCTCGTGGACGGTCTCCAGGAGCATCGCGTATGTCAACGGCGTCCCGGCGGGCATTCCGAAGATCCGGTAGGTTTCATTGGACCAGCGCAGCTCCCGCGAGGCGAGGTCGATGCTCCAGCTTCCCACTTTCGCGACCGCTTGCGCCCGATTGAGGTGCGCCTCGCTCTCCTTCAAGGCTTCACGTTCGTATTTCCGCGCGGTGATGTCGTATCGCACGGACAGGAACTGGCGGATCTGCCCTCCCTTGTCGAGTATGGGGACGATCGTCGTGTCGACCCAGTATTTCGTGCCGTCCTTGGCGCGGTTGCAGATGTCGTTGGTCCACAGCTCGCCACGTTCGATCGTTCGCCACATGTCGGCGAAGAACTCCGGGGAGTGATCGCCGGAGTTGACGATTCTGTGGTTGCGGCCGATCAGCTCTTCACGCTCGTACTTGCTGATCCGGCAGAAGAGGTCGTTGACGGCCTCGATCCTGCCGGCACGATCGGTCACGGAAATGATCGCTTTCTGGGAAAGCGCCGCCTGATAAGCGGCGAGCTCATTGAGAGTCTTCTGGGCTTCGGCGCGGGCTTCGTCGAGCATCCGGGCGTGCCGGTCGAGAATCCTGTGCTGGTGACGTACGACCCAGGCGATCGGCAGGACGATGCTCAAGGTCCCGGTGACGAGGATGAATATGAGCGCGATCCCGAACGAGGTGATCCTTTCCGTCGTCTGCAGCACCCGCTCGTTGGCGCTTCTTCCGAACGCCGAGACGACCCTTTCCATCGCGTCCGCGAATGCATCGCTGGCTCTCTGAACCTCCGCCACACGAGCGCCGCTCAACGGATCGACGCTCTGCAGAACGCGATCGACCTGCTGCCAGAGCGCGCTCCGCAGTTCGGCCATTCGGGAGAGGAGTCTGGGCTCGCGATTGCCGCCGTCCATCGTCGACAGCGCCGAGATCCGGTCCTCGAGGCGTTGCGCCTCGGAGATCATGAGGGACTTCACTTCGCGAAGGCCGTCGGCATACCGCTGTTCTCTCTTGTGTTCGAGCAGAGCGGCATAGCGGCCGATCTTCTGCGTGAACATCCGCTGACGGCCCGACAGATTGATGAGCTCCGTATAGCCCTCGATCTTCTGCCGTTCGTGCGACCACAAGAACGTGGTTGCCAAGCCGACGACCACGAAGAACGCGAGCAGCGCGGGACCAGGACGTGGGGCTGGAATATCGACGAAGGCGCTGCCAGAGATGGCTCGCGCTCCTCCGGCGGCACCTCGGCATTCGACCCGAGCCAAAGCGTCCATGCGATCGGGGGCAGGGTGACGGCGCAAAGCGACAGCGTCTTGAACAGGAGGCTGTTGGTCGCGCCGAGCATCGATGCCGCGACTTCGGTGGACTGGTCGAGAACGAGGTCCCAGGCAAGAACGACGCAGGCAATGATGAGGCCGGCAAGAAAGGCGTAGCGGCGCTTGACCACCGAATGCGATGTCAGATTGCACCACGCAATCAGCGCTGCGGCACCCGCGATGACCAGCGGTCCCACGAAATTCTCGACGACGAGCCTGACCGATTGCGACGTCCGAGGAAGCGCGCTCTGCAGGACATGGGCATCGAGCAGCTGGACCACCGCAATCGTCGCGGCGAGCGATACCAGGGCCCGGACGAATGGGTATGAGGATCTTCGACCCTTCTTGCTGATGCGCCGCATCTCATGCACTTCGATGGCAGGATCTCGGATCATCGCCCGTAGCCGAGCCCCGCTGGCCGTCCGAGTCGAACCAAGCCCGGGCCCGCAGCGGTCTCTCGGCGCATCGATGCGATCCTTCCGGTGGAGAGGTGCGATCGGTGGAGAGCGCAGCGCGTCCCGAAGGGTACGCGCTGCGCCGCTCGACCCTCGGCAGGTCGGTGTCTGCTCCGTTACGCCGCGCGCACCGAAGCCA
>PQAH01000079.1 GCA_003105195.1 Bradyrhizobiaceae bacterium | reverse complement strand
TTCTTCACGTAGTCGGCGTGCCCGGGGCAGTCGACGTGCGCGTAGTGCCGCTCCTTGGTCTGGTACTCCACGTGCGCGGTCGAGATCGTGATCCCGCGCGCCTTCTCCTCCGGCGCCTTGTCGATCTGGTCGTAGGCCGTGTAGGTCGCCCCCCCGGTCTCCGCCAGGATCTTGGTGATCGCCGCCGTCAGCGTCGTCTTCCCGTGATCCACGTGACCGATCGTCCCGATGTTGCACTGCGGCTTGGTACGCTCGAATTTCTCTTTGGCCATGGCGGGTTCCTGACGCTGCGGCGGGAAAGCGCGGACGGTTTAGGCGGGCTTTTTGCGGGATTCAAGGGCCTCGATGGCCCGAGCGGGCCGCGCGCGGCGGGCGGAGGCCGGCCTTCGGCCGCCCGACCGACCGACGGCCGCCCCCGGGCGTGAAGCCGCAGGCCGGAACGACCCCGGCCGCGCCGACGTTGACGCCCTGGACCCCGGAGGAACCAGCGCCATGACCGCGAAGCCGATCGCCGCCGCCCTGCTGCTCGCCGCACTCGCGATGCCGGCGCTCGCCCAGGAGGCGTTCTACATCGTCCGGGATTCGACCACCAAGAAGTGCAGCGTGGTCGCCGAGAAGCCGTCCGCCGGCACCCTCACGATCGTCGGCAGCGGCACCGCCTACAAGACCCGCGAGCAGGCCCAGGAGGCGATGCAGTCGGTCCGGGTCTGCGTGGAGGAGTAGCGGGGCGCCTGAGACATCGATGGATGTATCAGGTCTTGCCTGATTTCCCTTTGAGAAAATCAGCTTGCAGCCTGCAATCGCGCCAATGCGGACAAGGCGTTGTTGCGGAAGCCGCGTGCCGTCAGGGGAAGGACTGGAGCGGGTGAAGGGAATCGAACCCTCGTCATCAGCTTGGAAGGCTGTTGCTCTACCATTGAGCTACACCCGCATCCGTGGGGCGCGGCCGGATCCGATGGACTCCGGGCTCCCTCTTTTCTTCTTGGCGCATGTTCTTTCCGGCGAACCGGTGTCGACTTCGCCGGAACATGCGCAGGCGTGGTGGGGGAGGTAGGACTCGAACCTACGAAGGCGTAAGCCAGCGGATTTACAGTCCGCCCCCTTTGCCGCTCGGGACACTCCCCCGCGCCACAGGCCAGACACCGGCTCCACAGCGGGCCGGCGATGCGCCGGCACCCTGGAGGCAGGGACCGCGCGCGGTGTTATGGTGACGGCCCCCGGTGGTGTCAACCCGGACCGAAATCGCCCCGCCGCCTCGACTCCTTCCATATGGGGACGGCGCCTCCGATCGCCATCCGGCGGTCGGCACCCAGGAGCCCGCATGGCCGAGACCGCTTCCATCATCGACGCCTGGGCGCAGCCGGCGCTCGGCCAGGCGCGCACGCCGCTGCCCGAGGTGGTGCGCCTCATCGAGAAGTCCGGGACCAGCCATCTCATGCAGGCCCGCCTCGGCCCCGGCGAGATGCTGGCCGCCATGGACGCGGCCGGCATCGGCAAGGTCCTGCTCACCGCCTGGTGCCGCCCCGAGGGCTGGGTCTTCACCAACGACGACGTCGCGGGCTTCGTGCGCGCCGCCCCGGACCGCTTCGTCGGCATCGCGACCGTCGATCTCGGCCGGCCGGTGGCGGCCGTGGCCGAGCTGCGCCGCGCCGTCGAGGAGCTCGGCTGCAAGGCGCTGCGCATCATTCCCTGGCTCTGGCGCCTGCCGCCGAACCACCGGCTCTATTATCCGCTCTACGTCGCCTGCATCGAGCTCGGCATTCCGTTCTGCACCCAGGTCGGCCACACCGGCCCGCTGATGCCCTCCGAGACCGGCCGGCCAATTCCCTATCTCGACGAGGTGGCGCTCGACTTCCCGGAGCTCACCATCGTCGGCGGCCATATCGGCCATCCCTGGACCGCCGAGATGATCGGGCTCGCCTGGAAGCACGACAACGTGTTCATCGACACCTCGGCCTACCTGCCGCGCTACTACCCGGCCGAGCTGATCCAGTTCCTGCGCAGCTACGGCCAGGACAAGGTGATGTTCGCGACCAACTTCCCGCAGCTTCCCTTGGACCGCGCGGTGCGCGAGGCGCGCGCCCTCGACCTGCCCGAGGCGATCGCCGCGAAGTTCTTCCACGCCAATGCCCGGCGCGTCTTCGGCCTCTGACCCATGCGCGACCGCCGCTCCGACCCGCGCAAGCCCGGGTTCCGCCGCCCCGCCCCGCCCCGGCGGCCGCCGCGCGCGGAGCGCCCCGCCGACGGCCCCGCCCTGATCTATGGCTGGCATCCCGTGATCGCGGCGCTCGCCAACCCGCAGCGCAAGATCCGCAGGATCCTCGCGACCGAGAACGCCGTGCGCCGCCTCGCCGACGAGGGCGTGGCGCTGCCGGTCGCGCCCGAGCTGGTGCGGCCCGACGCCATCGCGGGAGAGCTTCCCCCCGATGCCGTGCACCAGGGGCTCATGCTGGAGGCCGACCCCCTGCCCGCGCCGGCGCTGGACGAGCTTCCCGCCGCGGGCATCGTGCTGGTGCTCGACCAGATCACCGACCCGCACAATGTCGGCGCCATCCTGCGCTCGGCCGCGGCCTTTGCGGCCGCCGCCGTGGTGGTGACGGCGCGCCACAGCCCGGAGGCGACCGGCGTGCTCGCCAAATCCGCCTCGGGCGCGCTCGAGGTGGTGCCGATCGTGGCGGTGCCGAACCTCGCCCGCGCCCTGCTGGCCCTGCGCGAGCGCGGCTTCCAGCTGGTCGGCCTCGACAGCGCCGGCGACAGCGACCTCGCGGCGACGCCGCTCGCGGCGCCGCTCGCGCTGGTGATCGGCGCCGAGGGCAAGGGGCTGCGCCACCTCACCCGGCAGACCTGCGACCTCGTCGCCCGCCTCGACGTGCCGGGCGCGATCAAGAGCCTCAACGTGTCCAACGCGACCGCGCTCGCGCTCTACATCGCGACCCAGCGCCTGGCCCGTTGAGCGGCGTCCCTCCTCCGATCGGCCGCACTCTGTGACCCGGCTCACAGATGCCCCGGACGCCGGCTGCTAGCGTCCCGATGCCGCGCGTTGAGCGACACGAGACCGAGATGCGCCCGACCGCTCACCCGGCATCCCCGACACAAGGAGACAGGTCATGAAACGGATCGCACGGTCGTGTGCCACTCTCGCCATTCTCGCCGGTCTGACCGCGGTGACGCTGCACGTCAGCCATGCGCTCACGGCGGGCCGCTGGGCGAAGCTTCCGGCCGAGGGCGTGGTGGCGGGCAAGAACGGAGGGCTGGGACCGCTCGCGGTGTGCCGGGCGGGCTTCGACGACGGGCAGCATCCCGGCAAGCTGTGGCAGGGGCAGTGTCACTTCGAATGGGGCTGGGACGATCACATCACGCCCGGCTTCGAGGTGCTGCTGGACGACGGATACCGCTGGGAGAACCCGGGCCGCGTCGTCCAGACCGTGCTCGGCCCGGTCTGGAAGGTCGAGCTGCCCTCCAACGCCGTCGACGGCGGCGACGCCGGCACCCATGCGGCGCACACCCGCCTCGGCATCTGCCTGGCCTTCATGCCGGCCGACAATACCTGGCACCCGGGAAAATTCTTCGCGGAGCACTGCAACATCGCCTGGGGCGGCGTCGGGGTGGACAGCATGCCCGATCATCCCCGCAACAAGCGCAAGGTCGCGCCGCTGGCCACCGGCAATGTGCTCGTGCTGGTGAAGTAGCGCCCCACCGCCGAAGTCCGGGCGGCGTCGACTCGATGGCGTGGCCACGATGAGAAACGCGGCGAGCTCGCGCCCGCCGCGTCAGCCCCCCGGAGGCCCGGCCCGCGGGTGGCCGCGGGCCGGAAATCTCATTTCAGGCCGGGATCGTAGTAGCGCGGCTTCATGTAGCGCGGCACCCGCAGCACGCGCGGGCCGTAGCCGTGATGGCGCGCCCGGTGGAAGTGGCGCCCGGCATAGCGGTGATGCCGGTAGCCGTGGTGGCGGTAGCCGGCGCCGTAGGGATAGGGCAGCGCCCGGTGGCGGATATAGGGGCTCGGCATCGCGGCCGGCGGCACCGGCTCCGTGAAGGTGGGGCCCTGGTTGACGACATAGACCGGCCGCGGCCGGTACCAGGCCGCGCAGGGCGACTGCACGTAGACGACGCGCGTCTGCACATAGGCGTAGGACGGCGCGCAGCCGCAGCTCCAGCAGCCGGCCGAGGCCGGCGCCACACTCGCGAGGGTCGTGGCCGCGGCGACCGCGGCGAGCCCCAGAAGGCGGAAGGACATCGATACGCTCCCTGTTACTCCGGCCATGCGGCCGTTACGCGTGGGGTCTCCCCCGGTGATCGTCCGCCGGGCGGACGGAAATTCAGCGCCGCCGCGGCCGCGGCTCCACGGTCACGTGCGGCGGCTCGTAGGGCGGATAGACGGTGACCGGGCTCTGCGGATCGGACTCGATCCCCCATTGCCGGCGGAAGGACGGGCCTCCCCGCGGCGGCCGCGGCGTGTCGACCTCGAGCCGGCCCGAGCGCGGCTTCATGCCGGTGTAGGGATAGTAGGCGCCGTGCGCGCTCGGCGCCGTGTAGAAGACCGGGCCCTCGATGATCACGCGGCCGTGGCCGGGCCGGTAGAGCCCCCAGTCGCCGTACACCACGGCGCCGCTGAGCTCCGCCCCGTAACGGAGGACCGGCACGCCCGGCTTGCCCGGCACCACGACCACGGGCGCGTGGTCGGCCTGCGCCGGCTGCACGAGCAGCATCGCGACCACTGCCGCACCGATCGCGCCTCGCGCTGCCATGCACGTCTCCGCCGGACCTGAAGTTGCATGCAGTGTAACGCGCGAGCGCCCCGGAAGCCGTTAATGGCGCAGCGAAATCGGGCGGTAACATTAATGTCGCGGTGACGCGGGCAGCGCCGCAGGGACGCGCGCCCTTCCGCCCGCCCGCGCCTGCCGGTATATCGGCAAGGGTCGCCGGCTTAGCTCAGCTGGTAGAGCACCTGATTTGTAATCAGGGGGTCGGGGGTTCGAATCCCTCAGCCGGCACCACGCTCACGGGGTCCGTTCCGGACACATGGGTACCGGTTCGTTCCGGAGACATGGGTGACATCCCGGGCGACGTCGGCGGCCTGCCGCCTGTCGCCGAACCCCTCCGCCGGCCGCGACCTGAGAATGTCACCCGCCACGGTGACCAAGCACATCGCCGCGTTGGAATCCCGCGTCGCGGCTCGGTCGCGAAGCCGGAACGCTGAGCGACCCGCACGAAGACCTTCATGCTCTGCAGCGTGTCCGTGCAGTGATTTTACCGTTTCCGATCCGGAAGCCATCCATTTCCAAGGCGACGTGTTCACGGCGCAGCGCAGCTCTGTAACCTTGGGCCGCGCAGGCGGACACGCCGATCAGGTGCAGCGGAGGCCGTCACGAAGCTGCCCAGCTACGCGATGAACCCAACGAGCTTTCCGGACATGTACGAGCGGCACCTGGTCGGCCCGCTGTTCCGGCCCTGGGCCGAGATGATCATCGAGGAGATCGAATTGTCCCGCGGCGACCGCCAGGGGCTGAATATGATGTCGGCGCTTCGACGCCCGACCCTCGATATGAAGAACCTCGAGCTCGATGTCGAACCGCTACAGCCGCTGTTGCAGCAGCTCGATCAAATGGTCGAGCGTCGTGTGCATCAGCTTCTTGCGGCGCGCCGTGAGGGTGTCCTTGATCGCCGAGACGCTGATCGCGAGCAGCCCGTCCTCACGGTGGCTGGTGCGATGAGCGCGCGCGACGCAGCACACGCCGCGCAGAGCCTCTTCGTCGTCGGTGGAATAGCCGCGCTTGCGGATCGCGGCGAGCTCCTTCACCAGCCTGCCCGGCTGGGCGATCGATTTCCTGGTGAGCGCCGGCAGCGAATGAACGGCCGCCAGCCTACGGTCGAGCTCGTCGAGAGGAAGCGCGGCGAGCAACGCCTTGCCGGCCGCCGTGCAGTTCGCCGGCACGCGCCGGCCGATCTCGCCGCGCAATCCCAGCCTGAAGCCGCTGGCACAGTCCTGGCGGGCAAGATAGACGGCGTTGATCTCCTCATCCAGGACTGCAAGCTGGATCATGGCGCGCAAGCCTGAATCGATCTGCCGCGACACCTCGTAGAACTCACGGATGATGTCGACGCTGGAGACATACGCCGCGCCGATCTGCACCAGGCGTCGGCCCAACTGGTATCCTGTTGCCGATCTCCGCAGCAACTGACCCGTCGTCATTGCCGTGCAGATGTTGAACGCCGTCGATTTCGGAATTTTCAGCGCGCGGCCGATCTGCGACAACGAGAACGGCTGTTGCGGCTGGCTTTCGAGCAGGGTCAGCACGGCAATGGCCCGGTCGATTGCAGGCACCAGCGATTTCAACTTCTCGCCGGATGCCGCGGCGGGTCTTGCCGCCTGCCTGGTCCTGTGAGGGCTACGCATGTCTGCGCTCCAACTCCATCGCGACAGCAAGCATGAAGGAGTCACGCGGCTTCGCCGTGTGTTCAGCCCATTGAACAACATTCAGACCAATTGACAAGCGAAAGCTGGTCCGATTTACTTTTGCGGCGGGTCAACCGGCAGACGGCAAGAATAAACATCGCCGCGCGAGGTTCGATAAGTGGGTGACTATCGGGATGCCGCCATCGACGCGCGCGGTGCCGCCATGGACCGTCTCATCCGGACGTATTTCGACGGCTGCAACGAGGCCGATGTCGAGAAGATCGCGTCGTGCTTCACCCCGGATGCGGTGCACTTCTTCCCGCCGGGAATGTACGAAGGGCCGTTTCGCGGGTCGCGCAAGATCGCCGAGAAGTGGCGGGACGCGGTGAACAATCTCGGCTCCTATTGGACGGTCGATCGTCTGCTGGTCGAACCCTTGCGCCACGAGGCCGTCATGGAGTGGACCCACTTCAAGACCAGGCAGAACACGATTCTCCGCGGCATCGAGTGGTACGAGTTCGATCAAGCATCCGGCCTGATCAGGGAAATTCGCGCCTATTATGCGTCGCCGCAGGCGCAGGGCGAGGACCGTCTGGAACTGGGCGGATTTGATTACAAGAGCCGCGGCTATCCGATGGCGCCGCCGCCCGGTGCGCGCTAGCGCGGGGAGAGAGCTGGACATGCCGGAATTTCGTCGTCTTCTCGTCGACGGCCTGCTCGGCACGGTCGAGGTCGTCGATGATCGCTTCACCTGGGTCGACGGCCGCAGGCTCCATGTCGATCAGGCGGTGCACTTGCCGCCAGTGCAGGCTTCCAAGGTCGCGTGCGTGCACCTCAATTACCGCAGCCGCCTCAACGAGCTCGGATGGCCGCAGCCGCCGGCGCCGACCTATTTCTGGAAGTCGCCGTCGAGCCTGATCGGCCACATGGGCCATGTCATCCGTCCCAAGGGCTGCAAGTACCTCAACTATGAAGGCGAGATCGCCCTGGTGGTCGGCCGCACCGCCCGCAACATCCGTCGCGAGGACGCGGCGGACTACGTGATGGGCTATGCGATCGCCAACGACATGGGGCTGCACGATTTTCGCGACACCGACGCCAACAGCATGGTGCGCGTCAAGGGCTCCGACACCCTGGGCCCGATCGGGCCGGGCATCAACACCGACTGGGATTTCCGCCACAAGCGAATTCGCACGCTGGTGAACGGCAAGGTCGTGCAGGACAGCACAACGGACGACCTGATCTGGGACCCGCTCTATCTGTTGGCGGATCTGGCGCGCTCCATTACGTTCAACCCCGGCGATCTGATCTTCACCGGCACGCCGACCAATTCGCGGCCGGTCGAGCCGGGATCAATCGTCGTGGTCGAGGTCGAAGGGCTGGGGAGGCTCGAGAACCGGATCGTCGAAGCCGAGGTCGGCGTTGCCGCGGATTTCGGCGCCCAGCCGAGCGCGTCGGACGCGATCCTTTCGATCGCGCTCGGCAAGGATTTTCGGAAGCGGTCGGCCTGAGGGCCTTCGGCGTGACGCGAGCGCACCGATCATGAGCCACTCCCAGCGACTCGCCGAGCTCGGACTGACGCTGCCGACGCCGACCAAGCCGGCGTTCAGCTATCTTCCCGTGGTCGTTCACGGTGACGCCGCCTATGTCAGCGGCCAGCTTCCCTGGGTCGACGGCGAGATCAAGACGATCGGATCGCTCGGCGCCGCGGTTTCGCTCGAGCAGGGCAAGGAATCCGCGCGCATCTGCGCATTGCAGGCGCTCGCCTGCCTGCAGCAGGCGCTCGGCTCGATCGACCGGATTTCGCGCATCATCAAGCTGACCGGCTTTGTGCAGAGCACGCCGGACTTTCATCAGCAGCCGAGCGTGATCGACGCCGCCAGCCAGCTCATGGTCGAGATTTTCGGCGAGGACGGGCGACACGCGCGGTCGGCCGTCGGCGTCGCGGCGCTTCCCAGGAATGTTCCGGTCGAGCTGGAAATGGTCGTCGGGATACGCGATCCGTGAGTCCGAACCCGAGGCATTCTCGAGAGACAAGGGAAGGTTATGGCAAAGACACCATTTCGGCTGCGGATCTATCACGACCACATTGTCGAGGGCGCGGATGCGACGCTGAGTGCCGAACGCCGGATCATATACTGCGTGTCCGGCGATGCCGAGCTTTCGAGCGGGTCGCGCACCGCAAAGCTCGGCGAGGACGAAGGCTTCTTCTCCGACCAGAAGGTGGTGGTGCGGGGCGGGCCGGAAGGCGCACGCCTGTGGCGCTGGGAACTGGTCGCGCCGGATGCCGCCGCCGGCGAGATCGACCGGCCGGGCATCAAGAGCACGAATGCCGGCGACTACAGGATCGAGCTCGATACGTCGATCAAGCGGCTGATGCGGCTCGACCGCGTCAGCTTTCCGCTCGGCGGCGAGGCGCTGACGCACGTCCATGCCGCGCCCGGCGTGCGCTGCCAGTTGGCGGGCAGCTTGCTCATCGAGTCGCTTGGCAAGCGGCATCGCATGTGGCCGGGCGATTCGTGGGTCGAGCACGGCCCGGATCCCGTCTACGCCAAGGCGTCCGAGAGGCATCTTTCGACGTTCGTCCGCGTCATGATCATTCCGGAGGAATACCGCGGCAGGTCGACGATCACCTACGTGCGGCCCGAGGACCAGGACAAGCCGAAGTCGCAGACCTACAAGCGCTATCTGGAGGAGCCGATCAGCCTATAGGCGTCGAGGCCTCCGGGAAAAGGATAGATCATGTCCGCATGACCGGGCCCGCGCCACACGGAACGCCCCGGTCGGACAGGCGATGACCGAATGAGCATACAGATCCTGATCTTCCAGCTGCTGAACGGACTGGTGTGGGGCCTGATCCTGGCGCTCATCACCATCGGCCTCACGCTGATCTTCGGCATCCTGAGCGTCATCAATATCGCCCATGCGGCGCTCTACATGCTGGGCGCCGTGTTGGCTTGGGTCGTCATCCAATACACCGGCAACTTCTGGATCGCGCTGGTCGTGGCGCCGCTCCTGGTCGGCGTGGTCAGCGTCGCGATCGAACGGGTGGTGCTGCGGACGATCGTCGGCAACTTCGTCCTGAGCATCCTGGCGACGCTCGGCATGCTGTTCATCATCCAGGACGTGGTGCTGGCGACTTTCGGCGGCGGGCTGCAACGCATCGCAACGCCGATCCGCGGCGCGATGCCGGTGTTCGGGCTGCAGTATCCCTATTACCGGCTGTTCGTGGCCGGGGTCTCCATCGCGACGATGCTGGCGGTCTGGCTGTTCCTCAACCGCACCAAGTACGGGCTGTGGATTCGCGCGGTCAAGCAGGATCCGCAGATCGCCACCGCGATGGGGATCCCGGTGTCGTTCGTCTACATGTCGACCGTCGCGCTCGGCGGCATTCTGGCGGGGCTGAGCGGCGTGCTGGCCGGCCCGATCGTCGCCATCGAGTACCAGATGGGTCTCAAGATCCTGGCCTATGCCTTCATCATCGTCGTCGTGGGCGGCTTCGGCAGCATCATGGGCTCGATCGTCGTCGCCATCCTGATCGGCTGCCTGGACGGCGTGTTTTCGGTCTTCTTCTCGGCGAGCGAAGCGCGGGTCGTGACCCTGGTCCTGGTGTCGCTGATCCTGCTGATCCGGCCCGAGGGAATCTTCCGCCCTCGGCAGGAAGCGGTGGTCTGAGTGGTCGACCGACGGCAAATCCTCTGGCTTGTCGCCGGCGCGGTACTGTTCGCGGCGCTGCCGGCGGTATTCGGCAATTACGGGCTGTACCTCGGCTCGGGTCTGTGCGTCTGGATCATCTTCGCGCTGGCCTATGACCTCGCGTACGGCCGCACCGGGCTGTTGAGCTTCGGCCACGCCATGTTCTTCGGCATCGGCGCCTATGCGCCGGCCCTGCTGGCCATGCATTTCGGCTGGGGCTTCTGGCCGGGGATCGCCGCCGCGATCGTTCTCTCCGGCGTGTTCGCGATCCTGATCGGCAATATCGCACTGCGTGTGACCGGGCACGCGTTCGTCGTGATCACGGTGATCTTCAGCGCCATCCTGGAGCTGCTGGCTTTCTCGCAGAGGCGGATCACCAACGGCGAAGACGGCGTCAGCGTCGACATCACCAAGGTGCCGCTCGGCTTCACCGAGCTCGATCTGCACGATCCCTACGTCAAGTACTGGCTGCTGATCGCATTCCTGCTGCTGACGTTCCTGCTGCTCAACTGGATCAACAATTCGACGCTCGGCCTCGCCTTCCGCGCCGTCCGTGAAAACGCCAAGCGGGCGATGCTGCTCGGCTATCCCGTGCACCGTTACAAGCTCGCCGCCTTCAGCATTTCCGGCGCGCTGAGCGGGCTGGCCGGGGCCCTGTTCGGGCTGCTCAATTTCCACGTCTCGGCCGAGACTTTCCAGATCACCGTCTCCATCAATCCGCTGACATCGGTGCTGGTCGGCGGCGCGGGGACCATGCTGGGCCCCGTGATCGGTACGACCTTCATCTTCCTGCTGTCGGATTATCTCAGGAGCCTCGTGGTCTATGCCGACTTCGCCATCGGCGTCATTCTGGTACTTACCGTATTGTTCTCGCCGAGCGGGCTGGTCGGCCTGATCGAGCAGTACAAGGCGCGCCGGCGCGCACGGTCGCGCGATGCCGGAGAGACCCCACCATGAGCGCGCCGTCCGGCAGCATCGTCCTGGAAGCCAGAGGCATCGCCAAGCAGTTCGGCGGGCTGAAGGCGCTCGACAATGTCGATCTCAAGGTGATTCAGGGCGAGTGTCTCGCCATCATCGGGCCGAACGGTGCCGGCAAGACGACATTCTTCAACATCCTCACGGGACTGCTGCGGGAAAGCGCCGGCCGCATCCTGTTCGAGGGCGTCGACATCACCGATTATGCGCCGCACAGGAGAGCGGCGATCGGCATCTCCCGGACGATGCAGATCACCAGCATCTTTCCGCAGCTCTCCGTCTTCGACAACGTCCTGATCGGCGTTCAGGGACCGCACGCGCCCTGGAAGGCGCTGCGCCTGAAAGCGCTGCCGGTCGACGAGATGCGCCGTCGGGCCGCGGAAATTGTCGAGCTCGTCGGCTTGGGCGACAACGCCGACGTGATCTGCGCCAACCTGTCGCACGGCGATCAGCGGCTTGTCGAAATCGCCCTGGCCCTGAGCGTCGAGGCCAAGCTGCTGCTTCTGGACGAGCCGACCGCGGGCTTGAGCATCACCGAAACCCGCTACATCACCAGCCGCCTGCGCGACATCTGGCAGCGCAAGAAGCTGACGATCGTCATCGTCGAGCACGACATGGAAGTCGCGCTCGGCCTCGCCACCCGCGTCGCGGTGTTCCATCAGGGCGCCTGCCTGGCGATCGGCGAGCCGAAAGCCATCATGGCCGACGAGGTCGTCAACCGCGTCTATCTCAAGGGGCATACCCGTGCTGACACTTGAGAAGGTCAACGCCGGGTACGGTCACAGCCACGTGCTGCACGACGTCGATCTCGAATTCGGCGACAACCAGATCGTCGCGCTGATGGGGCGCAACGGCGTCGGCAAGACGACAACTTTCAATGCCATCATGGGCTTGGTGCCGGTCACCAGCGGACGCATCCTGTTCGACGGCCACGACCTCACCCGACTGCCGGCCCGCTCGGCCGCGCTGCTGGGCATCGGCTTCGTGCCGCAGGGCCGCAGGATCTTTCCCGAATTCACGGTGATGGAGAACCTGCGGGTCGGCACCAGGAGCGGGCGGGTGCCCTCCGACGCGCTCGACTGGATATTCGCCCTGTTCCCGAGACTGAAGGAGCGCGTGTCGCAGGCCGGCGGCAGCCTCAGCGGCGGCGAGCAGCAGATGCTCGCCGTGGGCCGGGCGCTCGCCATGCAACCGCGTCTCATCCTCATGGACGAGCCGATGGAAGGCTTGAGCCCGGGCATGGCGGAAGTGGTCCGCCAGGCGATCGTCGAGGCCCGAAATAAGGGCGTGCGTATCCTCATCATCGAGCAGGACATCGACGAGGCGCTGGCGCTGGCGCAGGACATCCACATCATGGAGAAGGGGAGCATCCAGGTTCACTGCCGGCCGCAGGCGCTGCAGCAGGACCCCACCATTCTCGAACGGCACCTGGGCATACGGCTGTAGGCCATTTGACCCTGGTGAGCTTCTTCTGATCAAGAACCAACCCAAGGAGTAGAGACCATGATGGCGAAAGAACTGGGCGCCGGCCTGTCCCGGCGCCAATTCGTGGCCGCGGGCGGTGCAACGGCGGCGGTCGCCACCATCGGCGCGCCGGCAATCCTCAAGGCCGCCGACAAGCCGATCGTGATCGGCCATCAACTCGACCAGACCGGCGTGCTCGCCTCTTACGCGCCATGGTACGACCGGGCAGCCAAGGGCGCGATCGACCGCATCAACAAGGCCGGCGGCATCGGTGGCCGTCAGGTCAATTACGCGGTCGAGAACACCGCTTCCAAGGTCGAGATCGGCCTGCCGGCGATCGAGAAGCTGGTGAAGCGCGAGGGGGCGGACTTCATTCTCGGCTCTCTGCATTCCGGGATCGCGCTCGGCAGCACGAAGGTGTGCAAGAACCTGAACACGCTCTACTTCGTCGCCGCCCATGCGGAAGAAGTGACCGGAAGCGGCGGCAACCGCTATGTGTTCCGCGTCAGCTCGCAGTCGGAAACCGAAGGCGAGGCTACGGCGACCAAGGACCTGATTTCCGAATTCGGCAACAAATGGTCGATCTTCTATGCCGACTACGCCTGGGGCCAATCCCATGCGCGCGTCTGGCGTGATCGCCTGAAGCGCAACGGCGCCGAGATTCTGAGCGAGGTCGGCATGCCTTTGGGCGCGAGCGACCTGGTGCCCTACCTGTCCAAGATCCACCGCGGCACGCAGGCCTGCGTCGTTGCGTTGTTCGCTTCCGATGCAGTGGGCTTCATCCAGCAACGCGAAGCGCTCGGCTTCAACTTCAAGCTGATGGGGATGCAGGGCTTGACAGCGGCGATCTCGCCGGACGTGCTGAAGGGAGCCGCCGGCTTCTACGTGCCGGAAAGCCTGCCGCGGCGCCTCAAGGACAAGAATACGTCCCACAACAAGCTGCTGCGCGACACGGTGGGCGTGGACGAGAACGGCAAGGAGATCGGCGGAAACCAGTGGCTTGCCGAGTCGTATTACTGGGTGACCTGGACCCACGTGAACCTGATCAAGAAGGGGATCGAGGCGTCCGGCTGGAAGAGCAAGGACGACAACCTGAAGATGATCGAGGCGATGGAAGGCATGAAGCTCGAGGAAAGCGACGACTTCCCGCAGGGCTCGACGACCATCCGCCCCCAGGATCACCAGGCGTTCGTGGACCTCTACCTGACGCAGATCCAGGACGACGGCTTCGCCAAGGTGCTCCGCAAGCTGGAGCCGAAGCAGTATCCGCCGTCGGTCGACTTCCGCAAGGAGTCGATCTGACGATCGTTGCTGCCGGAGGCGCGACCGCGCCTCCGGCATGCCTCCGGCGGTCGGGGAACGCCGAGGGGTCCCCTCGGGCCCTACTTCGCCAGCGAAACCAGCGAATAGCGCGGATCGGCGGCGAGGCAGTCCGCCACCGGCAGGCCGAGCTCGCGGCGCACGATATTGGTGCCCTGCACCAGGGCGACGATCTTGTAGAAGGCGTGTCGCCGGCCCATGCCCTCGCGGCCCATGCCGCAGTCGGAGCTGATCACCAGCCGCTCCACCGGAATGTGCTTGAGCGCCCGGCGGATATGGTCGGCGATGTCCTCCGGACGCTCGACCTGAAGCGAGTGATGATCGATGACGCCGATGGCGATCTTCTTGTCGACGATCGCCTTTCCGAACGCCTCGAGGTCGATGCCGCCGGCGCTGCACGATTCGAAGGTGATCACGTCGGCGTCGACCCTGTTGAGCATGTCGAGGGTCGACTTGTAGCTCTGCACCTCGGCGAACATGCGCTGCTGGTACGGATTGCCCCAGCAGGTGTGGCACCACACCTCGGTCTTGTCGCGCAGGCCTTTCACCGTGCGATTGAACACCTCGACGCTGAAGGCGGGCGTGACCACCGGATCGACGATGTTTCTTGCAACCAGCAGATGGATCTGCGGCTCCTCGAACTGGATGACCGGGCAGCCGGCATCGGCCAGTTCGTGAAGCTCCTCGTTCAACGCGTCGCTGATGGCGAACGTGCGTTCGCGAATGTCGCGGTAGTGACGATCGATCACGTCGCGCGCCACCAGCTCGGGTCCGATGGTGCCGAACTTGACCGGCTTGCGCGTCAACCGTTGCGCGGCTTTCCACATCGCGGCGTACTGCAGGTCGCCGCGGGTGACCGGGCCGACGATGCCCGGCATCACGCGCGCTTCCAGATAGTCGTGCAGGATTTGACCGGGCGGGAAGGCCGGCCCCCCCTTGGCGGGGGTCGGCTGCGGCCGGTGCCGGTCGAAGCCGCCCATGTGGCGCGGCACGTAATTGGTCCAGCTCTGGCCGCCGACGTCGGAATCGAAGTGCGCATCGCCGTCGGTGACGATGTCGAGGCCCGCGATCTCCTGCTCGTGCAGATAGACCGAGACGGTGTCCGTGTATTGTTCGCGGAACCGGTTGTTGACCATCGCGTCGAGGAAGCTCTGCGTGCCGAGCTTTTCCGTGAACCAGCTCGGGCGCGGCAGCGAGCCGGTGATGGTTGTCGGAAGCATGAGGTTCTTCGTGGCTCGCAGCATATCGAACTGTTCCTCGATGTGGGGGTTGCGCAAGGGGGTAGCGGCGGCGCGTCAGTGTCTCAATAGCATTGGGTTGCGCGCGGGGGCATCGCTCAATTCGACATGCGAGGCCTGCGCGGCATCGACTCCATACGCATCCACCCCTGGCGCCGTGCGCCAAGGAGAAGCGTGACGACGAACGCAGCCTTATGATGGAGCCCATCGCGCGCGCGAGAGCGTACCCCTGCTGCAGTCCTGCAGCGACGGATCCGGGCTTGCCCTTGGGCTCAGTAGCGATCGCGCGACAGCCAGAGGCTGAAACGACGTCGGTGCTTCGACGCCCGGCCCCTGCAGCCGTGCAACAGCTGACCCGCAATGACGGACGTCATCGGTTCGTCCGGGCCGGACCACAGCACCCGCGCGACTCACTCCGTCCGAACGGGCGCCTTTGATCGCGCTCCCCGGCGTCCGAGCTTCCGCTCTGCCTTGGCGCCCGATTGCGCCGCGGCCGGCCCGGCCTCGCTCGTCGCGCGGGCGTCGCGCTTTGCCGGCTTCTTGGCCTTTGCGGCTTCCTCGACCGCCGGCCGCTCGCGCGGAAGCGGCATCCGCGCCCCTGCCACGACCGGATCGATCTCGCGCGGGACCAGCATCGCGAAGCTGCCGGCGCGATGGAGCCGTCCGGCGATCCGCCCGGCCTCCGCGCCCGCGCCCCAATAGATGTCCGCGCGCGCCGGCCCGACGATCGCCGAGCCGGTGTCCTGCGCGATCACCAGGCGGTCCAGCTTCGTGTCACCGCCGGCGGCCGGCGCGTCCGACCGGATGAAGAACGGCGTCCCGTAGACGTGCAGGGCGTCGTCGACCGCGATCGAGCGCCCCGGGGTGAGCGGCACGCCCTGGGCGCCGACGGCTTCGCGCTCATCCGACAGGCCGGCGATCCGGAAGAACGTGAACGACCGGTTCTCCCGGCGCACCTCCGCGAGACGATCCGGATTGTCGCGCAGCCATTCGCGGATCCGGCGGGCCGAGATCTCGGCACGCGGGACGAGGTTGCGCTCGGCCAGGATCCGGCTCAGCGGCACGAAGGGATGGCCGTTGTGCGCATCGTAGGCGAGGCGCAGCACGACCCCGTCCTCCAGGCGCACGCGTGCCGATCCCTGCAGCTGGATCGCCAGCGCCTCGCCATGGTCCTTGATCCAGCAGATCTCGAGGCGACGGCCGTCGAGCGCGCCGTCGAGGATCTCGCCGCGGTCGTAGTAGCGCACGAGCTCGCCGTTGGGCATTTTCCGCTGCGATGCCCCGCGATTGGGAAAGCCGGGACCCTTTCTGTCGGGTGGCGGCACCAGGTCGTGCGGACGCCGGTAGATCGGCACCCGGAAGATGCCGGTCGGAACCCGCGATCCCTCCACGACCGGCTCGTAATAGCCGGTCAAGAGCCCCGTGCTCTCGCCGAGCCTCGCGACGCGCAGCGGACGGAAGTGGCGCTCGAAGAACCGCCGCGCCGGCTCCCGCGCGAGCGGGCCGGCGGCAAGCGCCCGGCGGCACGCCTGATTCAAGGCAAAGCGCATCGGCCGCGTCTCGCCCGCCGGCGGCGCGGTGCGAACGAGCGGCCTGCAGCTTGCGCGGAACGTGGCGAACGCGGCCGCGTGATCGTCCCCCGCCCATCCCTCGAGCGCGTCCCACGCGACCGGCTCGAGCTGCGCATCGTCGAGGCGCAGCGGCTCCTCGGCGAGGCCGGATGCCGTGTCGGGCGCGAGGGACCGGGCCACGGCCTGCTCGGCCGGGCCCGCCAGCACGAGCAGCGGCAGAAGCGCGAGCACGGCCGCGCCGCGCAGGCCGCGCCCGGATGGCGGCCGCCCGACGGCGGCTGCGCGGCAAAGCAGGGCTGGCATCGATCGTGAGACCATTGCCGGAACGATCATCGCCCCCCGTGACGAGAGTATGGCCGGGATTGCCAACGCGCGGCGGACCGCTACGGTTCCGGCCTGGGGCCGTGCCCGGAGCCGCGCCGGCCTGCGCGGCCCTACGACGGCGCCGCCCTCCGCCTTCGCTGCTCCGCCTCGTCCCAGGCGGTGAGCGGCTGGTAGTCGGCGACGAAGCCGAGCCCCTTGGTGGCGTCGGAGGAGACCGCGTATTGCGAGGTCACGACGTCGACCACCGCCGGCGCGTTGGCGAGCGCGCGGGCGAGCGCGTCCTTCATCTCCCCGGGCTTCTCGACCCGCTCCCCGTGGGCCCCGAACGTGCGCGCCACCCTCGGCGCCGCCAACGCGGCCCGCATCGACGTCTTCGCCTGCGGCGCCTCGCTGTTCGGCAAGGCCGCGAAGTTCCGCGCGGTGCTGAAGCAGACCGGCATCGCGGCCGGCGCCGGGATCGCGATCAGCGACGAGATGCGCGACGCCGAGGCGGCCGCCGCGGCCGGCATCGCCTTCGGCGCGGTCGCCTGGGGCCACGCCGCGGCCGACGCCCTCGCCGGCACGAAGCCGGCCGTGCTGTTCGGCGCGATCGAGGAGATCGCCGCAACGCTGCCAGCCCCTTGAGCGTGGTCGCGCCCGCGCGGCTTCAAGCGGGCGCCGCCTTGCGCCGCCGCTGCTCGGCCTCGTCCCAGGCCATGAGTGGCTGGTAGTCGGCGAGAGGGTGCCGTCCGAGAAGTGGTTGGAATTCGGATGACGCGGTCACCGAGCGCATGAAGGTATCGCCTCAGGCGGCGAGGTCAATCGGCTGAGCGACGGGTTGCGTGGCGAGCGTCTGCCATCCGTCGACCTTGCGCATGTTGATCTGTCCGGAGGCGAGCAGCGCCCAGAACAGCATGGCGGCGGTGTCGGCCGATGGCAGCACGGTCTGGGTCTTGATCCGCCGCTTGAACTCCTCGTGCAGCCGCTCGATGGCGTTGGTGGTGCGCACGCTCTTCCACTGGCTCGGCGGCAGGCGGGCGAAGGTGAACAGGCGCTCGCCGGCTTCCTCCAGGCTGTCGGCGACGGCGCGGTGCTTGAGCCGCCATTTGCGGATGAAGGCCTTGCGACGGGCGGCGATCTCCTCGGGCGTCGCCGCGTAGATCATGTCGGTGTAGTCGGCGGTGA
>PQAH01000078.1 GCA_003105195.1 Bradyrhizobiaceae bacterium | reverse complement strand
CGCGCAAGCGCGAGATCGGTGCTCGCTCGGCCGGGATGACGCCGAGAATCATTCCTTGACTCAGCAGGACTAACCCACCCTACCCCTCAATCCTTCGCGCGCTCGACATAGCTGCCGTCGGCCGTCATCACGACGATGCGGGTGCCGGTCGCGATGTGCGGCGGCACCATGGTGCGCACGCCGTTCGAGAGCACGGCCGGCTTGTAGGACGACGACGCGGTCTGGCCCTTCACGGTCGGCTCGGTCTCGACCACCTCCAGCACGGTGCGCTGCGGCAGCTCGATCGCCACCGGCGTGCCCTCGTGCACCGAGAGCTTCACCTTCATGTCGGGCTGCAGGTAGGCGGACTGGTCGCCCACCACGTCCGCCGGCACCGTCACCTGGTCGTAGGTCTCCATGTTCATGAAATGGTGGCCGTCGCCGTCGCTGTAGAGGAACTGGAAATCGCGGTCCTCGACATGGGCGCGCTCCACCTGGTCGGTGGTCTTGTAGCGCTGCGACACCTTCACGCCGTCGCTGATGCGCCGCATGTCGACCTGGGTGACCGGCGTGCCCTTGCCGGGATGGATATTCTCGGCGCTCAGAATGACGTAGAGCTTGCCGTCGAGATCGACGATGTTGCCCTTGCGGAGCGTGCTGGCGATGACTTTCACGGAGCATCCTCGATGGGTGTGGGGCCGCGCGCCCCGGAAGGGCGCCGGCCCGGCTGATCGGTCGGGCCGCAACATAGCGATCCGGGGCGGCTTCGCCAGCCTTTTCCGCGCCCCTTGCGGGTGATCCATGGTCGAGCCCTCGCCCTGGTGGGCGCCCCACGTCCATGCCGACCGCCGGCCGTTCCTGCTGGCGCGCAACCGCATGATCGCGGCCCTGCGCGGGTTCTTCGCGGCGCGCGACTTCGTCGAGGTCGAGACTGCGGTCCTGCAGGTCTCGCCCGGCAACGAGGCCCACCTCCACGCCTTCGCGACCGAGCTCGTCGGCCCGGACCTGCGCGGCGCGCGCCGCTATCTCCACACCTCGCCCGAGTTCGCCGCCAAGAAGCTGCTCGCGGCCGGCGAGCCGCGACTGTTCACCTTCGCGCGCGTCTTCCGCAACCGCGAGCGCGGCGCGCTGCATCACCCCGAGTTCACCATGCTCGAATGGTACCGCGCCCGCGAGCCCTATCGGGAGCTGATGGACGACTGCGCGATCCTGCTCGCCGCCGCGGCCGAGGCCGCCGGCAGCCGTCACCTCACGTTCCGCGGCCGCGCTTGCGATCCCTTCGCCGAGCCCGAGCGGCTCACGGTGGCCGAGGCCTTCGATCGTTTCGCCGGCATCGACCTGCTCGCGACCGTCGCGGCGGACGCGACCGATCGCGCGGGCCTCGCGGCCGCCGCGCAAGCCTCCGGCATCCGGCTCGCTGCCGACGACACCTGGTCCGACATCTTCAGCCGCGTCCTGGTGGAGCGGATCGAACCCCGTCTCGGCCTCGGGCGACCGACGCTCCTGACCGAGTATCCGACCGCCGAGGCCGCGCTCGCGCGGCCGAGCCCCGTCGATCCGCGGGTCGCCGAGCGCTTCGAGCTCTACGCCTGCGGCGTCGAGCTCGCCAACGGCTTCGGCGAGCTGACCGACGCCGCGGAGCAGCGCCGGCGGTTCGAGAGCGAGATGACGGAGCGTGCCCGCGTGTACGGCGATCGCTATCCCCTGGACGAGGACTTCCTCGCGGCGCTCGCCGTCATGCCGCCCGCGAGCGGCATCGCGCTCGGCTTCGACCGCCTCGTGATACTCGCGACCGGCGCCGCGCGCATCGAGCAGGTGCTGTGGACGCCGGTCGCCGAGCCGTGACCATGGCCGGAAGGAACCGCACGGCGCCGCGTTCCGGGGCCGCCCCGCTTGCACCCGTGGTGAGCGCGTCGTAAGGCTGCGCCGCATCCCGACCGGGCCTGGCGAATGAACCGAACCCCCGACATCCTGCGCACGCCGGCCGAGCTCGCGGCCGCGGGTCTCGTGCCCGACGGCGCGCGCGCCGCGCTCGAGCGGGTCGCGGCCCGCTACGCCGTCGCGATCACCCCGGCGCTCGCCGCGCTGATCGACCCGAACGATCCCGACGATCCGATCGCGCGCCAGTTCGTGCCCGATCCGGCCGAGCTCGAGGCGGCGCGCGGCGAGAGCGCCGACCCGATCGGGGACGAGGCCCACAGCCCGGTCGAGGGCGTGGTCCACCGCTATCCGGATCGCGTGCTGCTCAAGCTCGTGCATGTCTGCGCGGTCTATTGCCGGTTCTGCTTCCGCCGCGAGATGGTGGGCCCCGGGCGCGAGGCGATGCTCGCGCCCGAGAAGCTCGACGCGGCGCTCGCCTATGTCGCGGCCCGGCGCGAGATCTGGGAGGTGATTCTCACGGGCGGCGACCCGCTCGTGCTCTCTCCGCGCCGCCTCGGCGAGGTGATGCGGCGGCTCGGCGCCATCGATCACGTGAAGGTCGTGCGCGTGCACACGCGCCTGCCGGTGGCGGACCCCGCGCAGGTGACGCCGGAGCTGGTGCGCGCACTCGCCTGCCCGGGCAAGACCACTTACGTGGCGCTGCACGCCAACCATCCGCGCGAGCTCGCGCCGGCCGCCCGCGCCGCCTGCGCGCGCATCGTCGATGCGGGCATCCCGATGCTGAGCCAGACCGTGCTGCTCAGGGGCGTGAACGACAATCTGGCGACGCTCGCGGCGCTGATGCGCGCCTTCGTCGAATGCCGCATCAGGCCCTACTACCTGCACCACGGCGACCTCGCGCCCGGCACGTCGCATCTGCGCACCACGCTGGCCGAGGGCCAGGCCCTGATGCGTGCGCTGCGCGGCCGCGTCTCCGGCCTGTGCCAGCCCGCCTACGTGCTCGACATCCCGGGCGGCCACGGCAAGGTGCCGGTCGGCCCGGACTATCTGGAGAGCGACGGCGAGCAGGTCCGCGTCACCGACATCCACGGCCGCGTGCACGATTATCCGCCGTAGGGTTGGCGAAATCGCCCGCACGAACGCACCTCGTGCAGCCGCGCCCGAGCGATTTCGCCCACGCGGTGGGCATCGCGCCGGTGCGGCCTGGTATGCGGCCCTGCCGGCGCAGGCGCGATGCCCACCCTACGACTACGCCACCGCGGACGTTTCCGCGAAGCGCTCGCGCACCAGCCGGGTGACGCCGACCATGTCGAGCTTGCCGGTGCCGAGCACCGGCATCTTCTCGACCACCAGCACCTCGGCCGGGATCATCAGGTCGGACGCACCCTTCTGCTTGGCGAAGGCCTGGAAGTCGGCGCGCCGGGCGTCGCGCTGCTGCGTGACCAGCACCAGCCGCTCGCCCTTGCGCGGGTCCGGCACGGTGCCGACCGCCGAGAGCGCGTCGGGCCAGAGCGCGGCCGCGAGCATCTCCACGGCCGCGAGCGACACCATCTCGCCGCCGATCTTGGCGAAGCGCTTGGCGCGGCCCTTGATCGTGATGAAGCCCTGGGCGTCGATCGCCACGATGTCGCCGGTGTCGTGCCAGCCTTCGGGCGGCGCCTCGATCACGCCGGGATTCTCGGCCCTGAGATAGCCGAGCATCACGTTGGGCCCGCGCACATAGAGCCGTCCGCCGTCCTCGACGCCGGGCACCGGCTCGAGCCGCGCCTCCATGCCGGGCATCAGCCGGCCGACCGTGCCGTAGCGGTTGAACATCGGCGTGTTGAGCGCGAGCACCGGCGCGGTCTCGGTGACGCCGTAGCCTTCCAGGATGCGCAGGCCGAACTTCTCCGAATAGGTGCGCCGCGTCGCCTCGCGCACCGGCTCGGCGCCCGCCAGCACGTAGCGCAGCGAGCGGAAGTCGTAGGCGTGCGCGGCGCGCGCATAGCCCGCGAGGAACGTGTCGGTGCCGAACAGGATGGTCGCGTTCACGCCGTAGACCAGCTCCGGAATCGTCCGGTAGTGCAGCGGCGAGGGATAGAGATAGATCGGCACGCCCGCGACCAGCGGCAGCACCAGGCCGGCGGTCAGGCCGAACGAGTGGAACACGGGCAGCACGTTGAACAGCTTGTCGGTGCGGCCGAAATCGATGCGGGCCGCGGCCTGCGCCGCATTGGCGAGCTGGTTGCGGTGAGTGAGCACCACGCCCTTCGGCGTGCCTTCCGAGCCCGAGGTGAACAGGATCACGGCCGGATCGTCGGGCCCGCGCGCGACCAGCGGACGCTTGGCTGCGAGGAGGCCGCGCAGCTTGTCGGCGGTGCCGACGGTCGCGCGCACGTCCTCGAGGTAGACGATCTTCAGGCCTTCGCCGAGCTGCGCCAGCACGGCGCCGAGCTTCGCCTTCTCGATGAAGCTCCTCGCCGTGACGATGGTGTCGACTTGCGCCGCGCGGCAGGCCGCGAGGATGTTGGCGGCGCCCGCCGTGAAGTTGATCATCGCGGGCACCCGTCCGGCCGACATCACGCCGAGCAGCGTCACGGCCGCGCCGTTCGCGTTCGGCAGCATCACGCCGATCGCCTTGCCCTCCGGCGCGAGCGGCATCAGCTTGCGGCCGAGCACGGCGGCGCCGATCAGCAGCCGCTTGTAGCTGAGCGCCCCGGTGAGCGGATCCTCGACCGCGACCCGTTTCGGCCCGTGCACCTCGGCGGCCGCGACCACGGCTTCCAGCACGGTGCGGTCCGCCGGGGTGGTGCGGAACAGGAGGTCGGACATCACCTCGTAGAGCGCTGCACCCGCCGCCATGCGGCGCGCGCGCCCCTTGAGCTCGGCCGGCACCGCGAGGCGCACCGGCTCGAGCACCGTCACGGTCACCTTCGGGAACCAGCGCCGCCGCACCTGGCGGCGCGACAGGCGCGAGAACGGCGTCGCCTCGAGCCCGTCGATGCGCACCGGCACCACCATGGCGCCGGACTTGTCGGCGATCAGGCCGGCGCCGTCGTAGATCTTCATCAGGCTGCCCGTGACCGTGATGCGGCCCTCCGGGAAGATCACCAGGCTCTCGCCCGCCTTCACGGCGTGGATCAGCGTGCGGGTGGCGAGCGGCCGCGCCGGGTCGAGCGGCATCGCCCGCGTCAGCCGCAGGAACGGCCGCACCCACCAGCGCTGCGCGATGCCGTGGTCGATCGCGAACACCGGCTCCTTGTCGAGGATCGCCAGCGCCACCGCGGCGTCGAGGAAGCTCACATGGTTGAGCGCGATGATCGCGTTCGGGCCTGCCTGGGCGACGTTCTCGACGCCCTTCACCTCGAGCCGGTAGAAGGCGCGCAGCATGGTGGACAAGAAGTCGCGCAGCGGACTGGTCGGCATGGTGCGGGCGATCCACACCATCACGGCGAGGTTGGCGACGCCGATGCCGAGGATCAGCGCCGGCGTGGTGACGCCGAGCGCCTGCAGGGCGGCGATCGCGACCGTGCCCGCCACCATGAACAGGGCATTGAGCACGTTGACGCCGGCGATCACCCGGGCGCGCCGGTCGGCGCCCGCCCAGGCCTGCACGGCCGCGAAGGTCGGCACGATGAACAGGCCGCCCGCGATTGCGAGCCCCGCGAGGTCCACCGCGATGCGCAGGCCGCGCGCCGAAGAGAACACGTCCGCGAAACCGGCGGTGGCGGCCGGCGCCACCCCGTGAGTGGTCCAGCCGAGGTCGAGCGCGAAGACGCCGAGCAGGAGCGCGCCGAGCAGGGTCGGGAACAGCACGATCCGGCCGTGCGCGAGCCAGGCCGCGAGCCCCGAGCCGAGCGCGACCGAGATCGAGAAGATCGCCAGGAACGCCGTGACCACCTCCTCGTCGGCGCCGAGCACCGATTTCACCAGCGGCGGCATCAGCGAGAGCACGACGGCGCCGACCAGCCAGAACCAGCTCGTCACCAGGCCGCCCCACCACAGCCGCGGCGCCGCCTTCAGGTCCCGGAGCAGCGCGCCGGTCGAGCGCGCGATGTTGGGATCGATGCGCAGCCCGGGCGCGCCCTGGCCGGTCGCCGGGATCATCAGCGCCGCGACCCAGCAGGCGACCGCGAAGCCCATGATCAGGCCGCCGAACGAGGCCGGGTCGCCGCCGTTCTTGGCCGCGAGCCCGCCCACGATGGTGCCGAGCAGGATCGCGATGAAGGTCGCGCCCTCCACCAGCGCATTGCCGGCCGGCAGCTCCTCGCGCCTCAGGTGGTCCGGCAGGATGCCGTACTTGATCGGCCCGAACAGCGCCGCGATCACGCCGAACAGGAACAGCGCGACGAACAGCACGACGATGGAATGGAGCACGAAGCCCGCCACCGCGACGCCGGCGACCGCGATCTCGACGAGCTTGAGCCGGCGCGCGACCTCGGCCTTGTCGAAGCGGTCCGCGAGCTGCCCGCCGAGCCCGGAGAGGAAGAAGAAGGGGGCGATGAAGGTCGCGGCCGCGAGCGTGATCAGCGCGCCGGACGACTCGCCGCCGATCTTGAACAGGATCAGGAACACCAGCGCGGTCTTGAGGAAGTTGTCGTTGAACGCCGAGAAGAACTGGCACCAGAACAGCGGCGCGAACCGGCGGGACAGCATCAGGGGGGCGGACATGCGGGATTCCTCGTCGTGGGCGGCGTTCAGCGGCGAGCGGGCATCGGAGCGCAGGACGGGCTGATATCGGGACACGGGCGGCCACCACCCGCCGCGGCCTCCGAGATGGGTCGGGACAGCCCGGGCGGGGGTTCAGCGGCTGCCGGCGTGCCAACGTAGCGGAATATGCCGGCCGTTTCTGCACTCCTCGGCGGCGGCACCGGGGCAGGCCGGGCGTGGGGACGCAGCCGCGCCAGCACGGCGTCGACGGTCCCCCGGTCGTGCGGGCGGATCGCCGCGCGTTCCAGCAGGGCGATCGCCTCGGCACCCTGGCGGGCGAGGTCCTCGCGCCCGGCGAGGAGCGCCGCAATGGTGCGCGACTGCAGGTCGACGATGCGGGCGAGGGTTGCGGCGGCCTTGATCATCCGGAGCATTCCGAGTATGAACGTTGTTCATGACCTTCGTAGCACGAGTCTTGAACCCCGTTCAAGAAAAATTGTGAACACGGTTCAGGTCTATGGTTAACGATTCATGACTGCCGCGGACCGCCGGCAGGCGCTGAGGGAAGGGCTGATCGCGGCCGCCGGGCAGGCGATCGCCGCCGAGGGCCTGGCGGGCCTGCGCGCGCGCGATCTCGCGCGCGACGTCGGCTGCGCGCTCGGGGCGATCTACAACGTCTTCGCCGACCTCGACGACCTGGTCCTGGCGGTGAATGCCCGCACGCTGGCCGTGCTCGAGCGCGATCTCGCGCGCGCCCGCCCGCCCGGGGATCCCCAGGGAGCCGAGGCCGCGATCGCCGCGCTCGAAGCGCTGGCGCTCGCCTATGCGGACTTCGCGGCCGCGAACATGCTGCGCTGGCGCGCCGTGTTCGACCATCGCCTGCCGCGCGGCCGCAGCGTCCCCGACTGGTACGTGAGCGAGCAGGCGCGCCTGTTCGACTACGTCGCTGCGCCCCTGCGGGCGCTGCAGCCGCGCCTTGTCGCGGCGGAACGCGCGCTGCTCGCGCGCTCCTTGTTCTCCGCCGTGCACGGCGTGGTCGTGCTCGGGCTCGAGGAGAAGCTGCAGGCGATGCCGCGCGAGGTGCTGCGCCGGCAGGTCGCGACCGTCGTCACCGCCCTGGCGCGCGGCTTGCGCGACCCGGGCTGAGCGTCGATCAGCAACGAGAAACGCCACCGGTCCTTGGGGCCGGTGGCGTCGCCGCAATCGAAGGCTTGCGCGTTACTGCTGCGCCGTGCGCGGCGGCAGCGCGGGGTTCTGCGTCGCCTGCTGGGTCGCGGGCGGCTCGGCCTTGGCGGTCGCAGGCGGCCCGCCGGGCAGCACCACGACGCGCGTGCCCACTTGCACCCGGCCGTAGAGGTCCTCGACGTCCTCGTTGATCATGCGGATGCAGCCCGACGAGACGAATTGGCCGATGGTCGAGGGCTGGTTGGTGCCGTGGATCCGGTAGATGGTCTTGCCGAGATAGAGGGCGCGCGCGCCCAGCGGATTGCTGGGACCGCCCGCCATGAAGCGCGGCAGGTAGGGCTGTCGCTCGATCATCTCCTTCGGCGGATGCCAGTCCGGCCATTCCTTCATGTTGCTGACGCGCTCGACGCCGTTCCAGGTGAAGCCCTCGCGTCCGACGCCGATGCCGTAGCGGATCGCCTTGCCGTTACCGAGCACGTAATAGAGGTAGGTGCTCGGCGTATCGATGATGATGGTGCCGGCCGGCTCCTTGGTGACGTAGTCCACGAGCTGGCGCCGGAACCGCTCCGGCAGCTGCTGAGGCGCGCCCTCCTCGGGCTGGTCCTCGGGCGGCAGCGCCGCGATCACCGACGCACGCGATCCGCCGGCCCCGGGCGGAACGTGGCGGCCGTCCGCGGGCGCCTGCGGCGTGCCGATGCTGCCCGTGGCGCCGGGCGGGGAGATCTCGATCGGCGGCCTAGGAACCTCGGAGTCCTGCGCCGGCTGCCCATACCCCGGCGGGTACCCGGCCGGCGGATAGCCCTGCCGTGCCGAATAGCCCTGCGGCGGCTGGGGATAGCCCGACTGCGGATGGGCCTGTTGCTGCGGATAGCCTTGCTGTTGCGGATAGGCCTGCTGCGGATGAACCTGCTGGGGCGATCCGGGCTGGGGATAGGCCTGCTGCGGATGGCTTCGCGAGGGCGCCGCGCCCGGCGGCGGCGGATAGGGTTCCTGCTCGATCGCGCCGCGGCTCGCGGTGCCGGTGCGGCCGGTGGCGGCGCTGCGCGGATCATAGGGATCGCGCACGCCGGGCGGCGGCAGCGCGTAAGGCTCGCGCGCGGTCTGCCGGCCCTGTCCGTAGGGTCCGGGCGGGATCGAGCCGATATAGGGCGGATCGTCCTCGTCCTCGTCGTCCGGCAGGGCGGCCGGCGGCAAGGCCGGCGGGCCGCCATAGGTCCGCTGACCATAGGGCGGGTAGTACTGCGCCTCGGCTGCGCCGAGTAGGCCCGTCAAGGCGAACGCGAGCGCGGCGAGCGTTCCGGCCGAACGTAAAGTCATTGGCAATCCTCGGAAAATCCCCGGTCTTTGTGCGGGCCAGTTGAGGCAGCATGAAGGCACGTTCGAGACAACTTCGCGCAGTCCGCCGATCGCGTGCGACCGGCTCTGCCCCAGGTGGAGCCGCTGGTCCCGTTCTAAGTAAGGATCCGTTCACTATCCCTTAACATGGCGGTGAGCCGAAGCGCTCAGGACGCCAAGGAGTCCGCCACCAGCTCGTAGGAGCGCCGGCGCGCGCCGTGGTCGTGGATCATGGTCGTGATCATCACCTCGTCGGCCTGCGTCGCGGTGACCAGTTCCAGCAGGCGCTCGCGCACCGTGGCGGCGGCGCCGACGATCAGGCGCTGGCGATTGTGCCGCGCGCGCTCGCGATCGACCGGCGTGTACGGATAGGCGGCGGCCTCCTCGGGGCTGGCGAGCGGCAGGTACTCGCCCTTGGCGCGGCGCACGAAATGCAGGTCGGCGCTGAGCGCCAGCCGGTCGGCCTCCGCGTCGCTGTCGGCCGCGACCACGGCGACGCCGAGGATCGCATAGGGCGCGGCGCGCCAGCCCGAGGGCCGGAAATGCGCGCGGTAGCTCAGCATGGCGGCCGCCGGGTCGTAATCCGAGAAATGGTGCGCGAAGGCGAAGCCCGCGCCAACGCGCGCGGCGAGCTCCGCGCTGTAGCCGCTCGAGCCGAGCAGCCAGATCGGCGGCAGCGGCACGTCCGCCGGCATCGCGTGCACGTTGCGATAGGGATGCCCCGCCGGGAAGCCGTCGGTCTCGAACAGGATCAGCTCCTGGAAGCGCTCCAGGAAATCGTCGTCCTCCTTGATGTCCTGCCGCCGGCGCAGCGCGTGGGAGGTCACCGGATCGGTTCCGGGCGCGCGGCCGATGCCGAGATCGATGCGTCCCGGAAACAGCGCCTCCAGCACCTTGAAACGCTCCATCACCATCAGCGGCGCGTGGTTCGGCAGCATCACGCCGCCCGAGCCGACGCGCAGCCGCTCGGTCGCGGCCGCGATCTGCCCGATCATGATCTCGGGCGCGGTGCTCGCGATGGTCGGGAGGTTGTGATGCTCGGCCACCCAGTAGCGAACATAGCCGAGCCGGTCGGCGAGCCGCGCGAGGTCGAGGCTGTTGCGCAGCGCATCCGCGCCGGTCGCGCCGGTGGTCACCGGCGAGAGATCGAGCACCGACAGGGGGATCCGGGGCGCCATCCGCTATTGCGTGACGATGATGAAGTCGGTCCCGAGACCGGTCTCGTGGCCGAGCCCCTGGTCCGAGACGATGAGCGCGGCGCCCGGCGACACGAGATCCGAGACGAAGTCGACGGCGTCTTGCGGGATCTGGATCCGTTCGAGCGCGGCCGTCGCCTGGACCGTGGAAGGCGGGGGCGTCTCGGCCGCGCGCGCGCGGCGGCCGCGATTGCCGTGCGGCTCGGAGGCCGCGATGCGCCGGTTCGTGGTGTCGGCGAGCGAGATCACGGTCCAGCGCAGGGCCCGGTCGCCGTCCGACGACAGCGCGGTGAACAGATGCGTGCCGAGCGGCTTGTCCTTGTCGCGGATCGTGACGGGCGCGCTGTAGATCGGCTCGAAGCCCTTGCGTACGTAGAGCTTGCCGTCCTTGCGGCTCACGAACAGCGAGACCGGTCCGGGCCGCAGCGGCAGGTCCTTGGCGGCGAGGATGCCGGTTACGTCCGCGGAGCCGTCCTCTCGCGTCGCCGCCGGCGCCTGCTCGGCGCCCGCATCCGTGATGCTCGCGGCCGCCATCCTGACGGGCGCGGCCGTCTCCGTCGACCGCGTCGGCGCCTCCTCCTCATCGGGCTTCGGCGCCAGGGCGGCGAGCTGAGCGTGCGCGATCGCGACCGGCGCCACCTCGTCCTGCGCGACGATCACCCGCACGCCGAGCCGCGTCGTGCGCCAGAGCTCCTGCGCGAAGGCCCGCGGCAGGCGGATGCAGCCATGCGAGGCCGGATAGCCCGGCAAGTGCCCCTCGTGCAGCGCGATGCCCGACCAGGTCAGCCGCTGCATGAAGGGCATCGGCGCGTTGCTGTAGAGGTTGGAGCGGTGGAAGCGGTTCTTCTGGATGACGTTGAACAGGCCCGTGGGCGTCGGATGGCTGGCGGTGCCGGTCGACACGGGCGACTCCGCGACCCGCAGCCCGTCCGAATAGACCTGCAGGCGCTGGGCGTTGAGCGAGATCACGATGTGGAGCTGGCCCTTGGCGATCTCGGCGAGCCCCGTCCGGGCCGGCTCGGCCGGCCGCGCGCGCTTCCTGGGCCGGGCGGGCGGGCGGGGCGGAATCGCATAAGGCCGCCAGTAGGGATCGTAGCCGCGCCAGCGCTCCAGGCCGGGCGTGTGCCATGCGGCCGCCGGCGCCACGGAACCCACTGCGATCAGGCCGAGCGCAGCCGCCACGATCGCGTGCCGCACGCGGCCGCGACGTCCCTTTGAAACGCGCCCGTCTCCCGGGCGGCTGGTCTTCGACGCGGCACGCACCGACCCGACCGCTCCCATTCCGACTCCCTGGTCGTCGCGAACCTAATCCGCTGGCCGCCGCCGCGCCAGTGCGCGGCCGCAACACCCCGTGCCAAACACGGCCGCGCCGGACATGCATTCTCGCCGCACCGCGCTTAACGAACGCTTGCGCGCGCAACCGCGCCGATGCGGCGCGAGATCACGGACTCGTGACGAGGCGCCGGTGCATCCGCGTGCGTCGAGGCTAGGGCTGCGGCAGCGCCACGAATGTCGCGAAGTAGCGGCTCGTCTCCGCATGGCTGCCCCATGCGATCGCCAGCATCACGACCACGACGGCGCGCGACGTGCCGGCTCCGGCCGGGGCCTCGACGATATCGGTGACGCGCACCGAAGCCGCGCATTCATTTTCGCCCGCCGCCCAGGGAACCTCGACCTCGGTCGGGCGCCCGGTTTCTCGCGCGCCGCGTCGTCGCCCGCGAAGGCCTCGACGCTCACCACGATGCGATGGTCCTGCGACCTCGCCTCCTGCGCGCAGGTTTTGCGGTGGCGGGGCTGAATGAGCAGGAAGTGTGCCAGCTTTCAATTCTGCCTTGGGCGTGGAGTCCTGCCGTGATACGATTCGCGTTAAAGGCGAAGCGCATGGCTGACAAGTCTTCCATCGAGTGGACCGATGCGACGTGGAACCCAGTGACGGGCTGCACGAAGATCAGTGCTGGCTGCGACTTCTGCTATGCGGAGCGCTTCTCCGAACGCTTCCGGGGCACGCCCGGCCATCCGTTCGAGAATGGCTTCGACCTCACACTTCGACCGGAGAGGCTCGAGCAGCCACTTCAATGGCGAAGACCTCGCATGATCTTCGTGAATTCGATGAGCGACCTCTTCCACAAAGAGGTGCCGAAGGAATTCATCGGGCGCGTCTTCGACACCATGGAGAGGTCGCATTGGCACACCTTCCAGGTTCTAACGAAGCGCTCTTCGCTGATGTGCAACTTCCTGCGAAGCCGCTACGGGAGCTCATCGGGCCCGGCGCATATCTGGTGTGGTGTGTCGATTGAGGATGGCACCAAGCTCTCACGCGTGCGGCACCTGCAGGAGGCTCCGGCAGGTGTGCGCTTCCTTTCGATCGAGCCGCTGATCGGCCCTATCGGGGATCTTCCTCTTGACGGCATTCATTGGGTGATTGTCGGCGGGGAGAGCGGACCGAAGGCGCGACCCATGGAAGCCGCGTGGGTGCGATCGATCCGGGATCAGTGCAAGAAGAAGCGCGTTGCGTTCTTCTTCAAGCAGTGGGGAGGCTTGAGGCCAAAGACGAACGGACGATTGCTCGACCGGCGCGAGTGGAACGATTTTCCGAAGTCACCTGCATCGTACGTTATCGCAGCCGAATAGATTCCCGCCATGGTCTTGCTTGCCGACTATCGTGGCCGCGAGCAGTCTTACGTTAAGCACGTCTTCCTTGAGCGCTACCTTGAAGCGTTGATCTTCAAGACCGCAAGCGTCTACCGCCACATTGTTTATGTCGACGGCTTCGCAGGCCCATGGCAGAGCGCGAATGAACTCTTTAAGGACACGAGCTTCGGCATCGCGCTTAACGCTCTCAGGCGCGCTAAAGAGACGTGGAAGACGAAGAGCCGCGATGTGAAGATGACGGCCTTCTTGGTGGAGCAAGACCCGAAGGCCTACGGGAAGCTGGCAACCATCCAACCTCAGTTCCATGACATCGAGATCAAGACCTACAATGAAGATTTCATCTCCTTAGTGCCGACGATCGTTGCCGACATTCCGCGCGATGCCTTCGCTTTCTTCTTCATCGATCCGAAAGGCTGGGGCATTCCGCTTCTGAAGTTGAAGCCGATGTTGGCGAGGCAGAAGTCGGAAGTAACGTTCAACTTCATGTTCGAATTCATCAACCGGGCGGCCAGCATCACCGATCCCGACACGGTCGCGGGCCTCAACGAGCTCATGCCCTATGGCGATTGGCGGCAGCGACTGACCGCGGCAGCGGATGCCGACGAGCGGAAGGCTATCCTTATCGACGCCTTCACGAAAAACCTGCAGCAAATCGGCGGCTACTCCTATGTGGTGCCAACTGAGATTCTGCGACCACTCACGAACCGCACGCTCTACTGCCTCTTCTACGCCACGCGGCATGAGATCGGGCTCAAGGAATTCCGCCAATGCCAGACCAAGGCGCTTGATGCGCAGGCCTCCACACGCGCGGCGCTGAAGGTTGAATACGAAGTCGCCGGCAGCGGGCAACAGGAGATGTTCACGTCACTGCATGACATGGGGCCGAACGAAACCGCGGCCGAGCGGGAGGCGGCGAAGAAGGCAGCCGAGGCCGCCGTCCTGGAGCTCGCACCGAAGGCACCGGACCACATCACCTACAAGCAGCTTTGGCCTATGGTGCTGACCAAGCATGCCGTGCGGCTTACCGAGGTGAATGCTATCTGCACGGGCTTGAAGAAGAAGAACGAGTTGATCTTCCTCGATTGGCCTCCGCACGCCAAGGCTCCGAAGGATGGTTACCGGCTTCAGCGGCCTGCTCAGGGGGCCAAGCTGATCATCCCTCCCGCGCGTCGTCGATCTTGATCTTGTGCTTGCCGACGCGCAGCGGGAACGCCTCGCCCTTCGCCCCGCCGAGGAAGCCGAAGGGGAAGCCCGGCGCCGATCTGTTGCTCCGCCGGTCGATCACGTCGATCGCCGCGATCGCGGTATCCGACACGGTGTCGTTCTCGTGCTGCTCGTAGGCGAAATAGCGCCCGTCCGGCGAGAATCCGAGGAGGACCACCTCCGGCGCGTCGGCGAGCTCGCGCGCCGAGAGCGGGGCGGCCGCGAGCGCGATCAGGAGAGCCGCGAGGGTCGCGAGGAGGCGTTTCGCAGGCATTGGGGGAATCCGATCGTGGAGGATCTCGAGACGGTCCGGCGGGACCCCGGCCGTCACCGCGAGCCGGCGCTGGCGCCGCCCGGGCGCGGATCGGGCGACACCGTGACGTCGAAGCGGTCGGCCGCGAGCACCAGGTCCCCCAGCATGTTGCTGACCGAGAGCCGCACCGGCGCGAGCAGTCGCGTGCCCGCGAGCGGCGCGAGCCAGATCTCCATGTCGCGCCCGCCCGAGAGATAGCCGACCAGCGGGCTCGACGCCCGGTGCCCGGCCACGGCCTGGAACGCCATGGCGCAGATGACGCCCGTGCCCTGGTATCCTCGCGCGAGCTTGATGACCTCGAACCGCTTGAAGCTCAGTCGCAGGTCGAAGCGGCGTGCACCGTCGAAGATCGGCAGCGTCCGCTCGCAGGGCTCGGCGCTGACGACGTCGCCGGTGCGGCCCGCCGGGGCCAGCATGGCGCTCAGCGGGTCGGTCACGCCGCGGCGATGCGCCTCGGTGATCGGCACCCGATCCGGGTGCGCGGGCGCGCTGAGGACGAGATCCTTCACGTCGCCGTTGTCGAGCGCCATCTTCACGCGGCTGGTCTCGCCGTCCGACACCATGTCGGCCGTGAACAGCGCCGGCACCGGCCGCCCGTCCCGGATCAGGCCGCGCGTCGTCAGGGTGCCGGTGCCGCTCGTGATGATGCGCAGCACGCCGCGCGCCGCGCCGGTCGCGGCCGCGCCATAGGAGCCGGCGTCGACCTCCACGGTCCAGGCGACGGTGCCGAGCGGGATGCGGGCGACCGAGAGGGTGTAGTGCGCCTCGAGCCGGCTTTCCCCGTGCGCCGTCGCCGGCAGCGCCAGGAGCGCCGCCGCGGCCAGGACCCGCGAGACGAAAGACGACGCCATCGGCCACGCACCTGTCGACGCGGACGATCGCCGCGATCCGGTGAATTTAGCGTGGTCCATCCCCGAAGGCCACGGACCGGGACACGGCGACGTTCCGGATGATAGAAGCGCCCGCGAGAGACGACGATCCGGGGAGGCGAAGATGGACTGGGGAGAACGGCGCGAGCGCTTCCGCGCCATCGTGGAGGGCGGCCGCTGCATTTTTCCGGGCTCGGTCTACGACCCGGTCTCGGCGCGGATCGCCGAGGAGCTCGGCTATGCGGCCGGCATGCTCGCGGGCTCGGTCGCCGCGCTCGCGGTGCTCGGCGCCCCCGACATCGTCGTGCTGACCCTGACCGAGTTCGCCGACCAGGCCCATCGCATCAATCGTGCCGGCCGGCTGCCCCTGATCGTCGACGCCGACCACGGCTACGGCAATGCGCTCAACGTGATGCGCACCGTGGAGGAGCTCGAGACCGCCGGCGTCGCCGCGCTCACCATCGAGGACACGGCGCTGCCGGCCGCCTTCGGCGCCGCGGAGGGCGCGCGCCTCGTCACCATCGCCGAGGGCGTCGGCAAGATGCGCGCCGCGCTCGCGGCGCGCCAGGATCCGCGCCTCGTGATCATCGGCCGCACCGCCGCCCTCGGCATCAGCGGCCTCGACGACACCATCGCGCGGCTGAAGGCCTACGAGGCGGCCGGCGTCGACATGCTGTTCATGACCGGCATGAAGACCCGCGCCGAGCTCGACGCGGTCGCATCAGCCGTGAAGCTGCCGCTCGCGCTGGGCGGCGCCGCCGCCGAATTGCAGGACCTCGACTATCTCGGCGCCCGCAATGTCCGCGTCTGCCTCCAGGGCCACGCGCCCGTCATGGCTGCGGTCGCGGCCGTGCACGCCACCCTGAAGGCGCTGCGCGACGGCGCCAGGCCCGGTGCGCTCACGGGCCTCGCCTCCGCCGAGCTGATGGCGCGCGTCACGCGCCAGTCCGACTACGCGCGCTGGACCAAGGAGTTTCTCGGGCCTTAGGGCGGTCCTGCCGGTCCCGGCGATGCTGCCTGTCAATAATGTTCACAACGGCCGCGTCCGCATGGACGGGAACACGCAAAATCGGCGAAAAACTCACCGTCGGAGTTCTGCGCCCGGCCGCATCCGTCGCCCTCCCGGCGCCGCCCCACGATTCCTCAGGTTCCGGTGCGTAGGGACGCAACTCAAGGATCGGGTCGAGGAAAATCAAGAGCTTGGCCGAACGCCCGTTCGTCACTTCCGCTCCACGGCGTCGCGCACCGCGCGCATGCGCGGCAGCACCGCCTCCCACGCGTCCTTGCGCGCGATGCCGAAGACCTGCAGGTAGCCGGCTGTCCCGAAGCGCAGCCACTGCACCATCATGAGCTCGTCCTGGGTCTTCTGGTCCCGGCTCTCGGCGATGATCTCGTGGCCCGGCGCGCCGCCGACGCGGATCTCCTCGGAGGAGACCTGGCGCGTGCCGCGGAAGCTCGTGAAGCTCGCGAGCGCGCGCTGGGCGAAGCGGTCGCGGTCCTCCGGCTGCGGCGCCGTCCCGGGACGCAGCGCGATCATCAGGTAGGGCTGCTCCACCGGCAGCGGCGTGTCCTTCGGCCCGAGCGTCAGGATCGCGGTGCCGTCCGGGCTCGCCCGCATGAGCCGGAAACCGCCGAGGTCGTCGATCCGGTAGGGCAGGAGCGCGATGAGCTGCGCGACCGGGAGCTTCGCACGCACCGTCAGGCTCGCCACCGCCGCGCGCAGCACGGCGTCCGGATAGCTGGTGCGGGCACTCTCCGGCACCACCGCGATCGCCACCGCCGTGATGTCGTCCATGCGCGCGACCAGCGCCCACTTGGTGATCAGGTCCGGCCCGATCCGCTGGCGCACCCCGGCGAGCACGCCGCCGGGACGCTCCTCGCGGACGATCACCTCCATGCCGCCCGCGCGCATCTCCGCGAGGCTGAAGTCGCCGGCGATCTTCGCGTAGCTCTCCGCGGCCTGCTCGGCGAGGAAGATCGCGGCGCGGCGTTCCGGATCCTCGAAGCCCTGGAAGCTCCGGCTCGGCTGCATCCCGGCCGGCGGGACGAGGCCGAGGCGCGAGCCCTCGGGAAACACGGGCTCCGCGGCTTGCGCGCAGGCCATGAGGGCGAGCAGCGTGACGAGCGTGCGCAGAAGCAGCGATCCGACCATGCGCGAGCGACCCTGTTTCGAGGCACCATTCTTGCCGCCGATCGCCGGGCGGTCGCAAGCGCCGATGCGGCGCTGCCGCGAATGTGATGATCGACCGGGCGGGCATGAAAAAGGCGGGAGGGAGCCCTCCCGCCTCGACGACCGGGGGATCGGCCGTGTCGATCAGCTGCGCTTCGGCGGCGAGGCCGGCCAGCTCTTGATCAGGGTGTCGTAGTCGACGGTCTCGCCCTTCGGCTTCTCGTTCTGCAGCTTGCGCTGCGGCGCGACGTTGCCGTCCTTCTCGGACTTGGCGAACCAGAAGTCGGCCGACTCCTTCTTGTTCATCTTCGGTCCGCACGCGCCCTGCACGTTGGCGCGCTCGAGCCGCTCCAGCACCGAGTCCTGCGCGGCCGCCAGTGCGTTCATCGCCGCCTGCGGGGTCTTGGCGCCCGAGGAGGCGTCGCCGATGTTCTGCCACCACAGCTGCGCGAGCTTCGGATAGTCCGGCACGTTGACGCCGGTCGGGGTCCACTGCACGCGCGCCGGCGAGCGGTAGAACTCGATCAGCCCGCCGAGCTTGGGCGCGCGGTCGGTGAACGACTTGTGCCAGATGTCGCTCTCGCGGATGAAGGTCAGCCCGACATGGCTCTTCTTCAGCGACACGGTCTTCGACACCGTGAACTGGGCGTAGAGCCAGGCCGCCTTGCGGCGGTCGACCGGGGTCGACTTGAGCAGCGTCCAGGAGCCGGCGTCCTGGTAGCCGAGCTTCATGCCGTCCTTCCAGTAGGAGCCCTTGGGCGAGGGCGCCATGCGCCATTTCGGCGTGCCGTCCTGGTTCACGACCGGCAGGCCGGCCTTCACCATGTCGGCCGTGAAGGCCGTGTACCAGAAGATCTGCTGGGCGATGTTGCCCTGCGCCGGCACCGGCCCGGCTTCCGAGAAGGTCATGCCGGCGGCCTGCGGCGGCGCGTACTTCTTCAGCCAGTCGACATACTTGGCCACCGCATAGACGGCGGCGGGGCCATTGGTGTCGCCGCCGCGCTCGACCGAGGAGCCGACCGGGCGGCAGCCTTCCATGCGGATGCCCCACTCGTCCACCGGCTTGCCGTTGGGGATTCCCTTGTCGCCGTTGCCCGCCATGGAGAGCCAGGCGTCGGTGAAGCGCCAGCCGAGCGAGGGGTCCTTCTTGCCGTAGTCCATGTGGCCGTAGACGCGCACGCCGTCGATCTCCTTCACGTCGTTGCTGAAGAAATCGGCGATGTCCTCGTAGGCCGACCAGTTCACGGGCACGCCCAGCTCGTAGCCGTACTTGGCCTTGAAGCGCTGCTTCAGGTCGGGGCGCGTGAACCAGTCGTAGCGGAACCAGTAGAGGTTCGCGAACTGCTGGTCGGGCAGCTGGTAGAGCTTGCCGTCCGGTCCGGTGGTGAACGACTTGCCGATGAAGTCCTCGACGTCGAGCGTCGGCAGGGTCACGTCCTTGCCTTCGCCCTTCATCCAGTCGGACAGCGCCACCGCCTGCTGGTAGCGGAAATGCGTGCCGATCAGGTCGGAATCGTTGATCCAGGCGTCGTAGATGTTGCGGCCCGACTGCATCTGGGTCTGGATCTTCTCGACCACGTCGCCTTCCTGGATCAGGTCGTGGTTGACCTTGATGCCGGTGATCTCGGTGAAGGCCTTGGCGAGCGTGCGCGCCTCGTACTCGTGCGTCGTGATCGTCTCCGACACGACGTTGATCTCCAGGCCTTGGAACGGCTTCGCGGCGTTCACGAACCATTCCATCTCCTTGAGCTGCTCCTCCTTGGAGAGCACCGAGGGCTGGAACTCGCTGTCGATCCAGCGCCGTGCCTCCTCCATCCCGGCGAAGGCGGCGGTGCCCCCCACCGTGAGCGCGAGCACGCTCACCGTGACGAGACAGCGCACGCGCGATAGCGGCAATGCCATGTCGTATCCTCCCATGTTGTGATCGGTCGCGCCGATCGGTTGCAGTCCCCCTCCCGGCGCCACCGCCGGAAGGTCCCCCTTGCCCCTCACACCCAGCGGAACACGGCGCCCGCATAGGCGAGCGACAGCACGGCCGCGCCCCACATGTGGTCCGGCCCGGCGAGGCCGAGCCAGGCGAGATGGATGAAGGCGCTGCCGACCAGCGACAGGAACAGCCGGTCGCCGCGCGTGGTCGGGATCCGCAGCACGCCGAACCGCTCCGTCTCGGGACGCAACGCCGCGAGCAGCGTCATGGTCGCGAGCAGCGCCGCGATGCCGGCGAAGAACAGCGCCGTCTGCCAGGTCCACGCCATCCACGCGAATTGCTGCACGGCGTTCTCTCCCTAGACGCGCCCGAGCGCGAAGCCCTTGGCGATGTAGTTGCGCACGAACCAGATCACGAGCGCGCCCGGCACGATGGTGAGCACGCCCGCGGCCGCGAGCAGGCCCCAGTCCATGCCGGCGGCCGAGACCGTGCGCGTCATCGTCGCGGCGATCGGCTTGGCGTTGACGGTGGTGAGCGTGCGCGCGAGCAGCAGCTCGACCCACGAGAACATGAAGCAGAAGAAGGCCGCGACGCCGATGCCCGAGGCGATCAGCGGCATGAAGATTTTCACGAAGAAGCGCGGGAACGAGTAGCCGTCGATCGCGGCGGTCTCGTCGATCTCGCGCGGCACGCCCGACATGAATCCTTCCAGGATCCACACCGCCAGCGGCACGTTGAACAGGCAGTGCGCCAGCGCGACCGCCCAGGGCGTGTCGAACAGGTTGATCGCCGAGTAGAGATTGAAGAACGGCAGCGCGAACACCGCCGGCGGCGCCATGCGGTTGGTCAAGAGCCAGAAGAACAGGTGCTTGTCGCCGAGGAAGCGGTAGCGCGAGAACGCGTAGGCCGCGGGCAGCGCCACCCCGACCGAGAGGATCGTGTTCAGCACCACGTAATTCAGCGAGTTGATGTAGCCCGAGTACCAGCTCGAGTCGGTGAAGATCTTGACGTAGTTGTCGAAGGTGATCTCGCGCGGCCACAGGGTGAGCGTGGTCGTGATCTCGGTGTTGGTCTTCAGGCTCATGTTCACGAGCCAGTAGATCGGCAGCAGAATGAACAGGAGGTAGAGCGTCATCACGAGCCGGTGCGCCCTCATCACGCGGCCCTCCGCTCGATCGGGATCACGGGGGCGGAGGCGGGCTCGGCCGGCGGCGTCTCGCCCGCGGTCGGCGTGCCGAGCGCGCGGCGCTCGACACCGACATTGACCATCACGGTGTAGAACACCCAGCACGCCGCCAGGATGATCAGGTTGTAGACGATCGACATGGCGGCGGCCTTGCCGAGATCGAATTGCCCGAGCGCCAGCTTGACCAGGTCGATGGAGAGGAAGGTGGTCGAGTTGCCGGGACCGCCGCCCGTGAGCACGAACGGCTCGGTGTAGATCATGAAGGAGTCCATGAACCGCAGCAGCACCGCGATCAGCAGCACGCGCCGCATCTTCGGCAGCTGGATCGTCGTGAACACGGCGAAGCGCGAGGCGCCGTCGATGCGCGCCGCCTGGTAGTAGGCGTCGGGAATCGACTTGAGGCCGGCGTAGCACAGGAGCGCGATCAGGCCGGTCCAGTGCCACACGTCCATGATCACGATCGTGATCCAGGCCGCGAGCACGCCCTGGGTGTAGTTGAAGTCCGTCCCGAGCGGGGCGAGCGCGCGGTTCACCGCGTATCCGAACAGGCCGATGTCGGAGCGCGCGAACACCTGCCAGATGGTGCCGACCACGTTCCACGGGATCAGCAGCGGCAGCGCCATGATCACCAGCGCGAAGGCGACGCCGATGCCGCGCCGCGGCATCGACAGCGCCACCAGGATGCCGAGCGGCACCTCGAGCGCGAGCACGATCCCGGAGAACAGCAGGTTGCGCCACAGCGCGTCGTAGAAGCGCTCGCCGAGCTGGCTCGACGGGTCGAGCAGCTCCTGGTACCAGCCGAGCCCGTTCCAGAAGAACTGGTTGTTGCCGAACGTGTCCTGCACCGAGTAGTTCACGACCGTCATCAGCGGCAGCACCGCCGAGAACGCGACCAGCGCGAACACCGGCAGCACCAGCAGCCAGGCGCGGTTGTTGACGGTCTTGTTCACGGCCGCTCTCCCTCGACCAGGCGGCCGTCCGCGTAGACATGGACCTGCGCGGGATCGAGCCAGAGGGAAGCCTCCTCGCCGTCGATGCGCGCCGTGTCCGGCACCGTGGCGGCGAGCGGGCGGCCGCGCAGCTCGACGCGCGCGATGCGCACCCGGCCGAGATCGTCGATGCGGCGCACCCGCACCGGCAGGCCGGCGCCCCTCGGGCGCAGCGTGACGAATTCGGGCCTCACCCCGATCTCGATGCGGGCGTCGCGCGGCAGCGCGTCGTAGCGCCGCGCCAGCGGAACCACGCCGCCCTCGATGCGCGCGCTCGCGCCCTCGACCCGGCAAGGGAGCACGTTCATGCCGGGCGAGCCGATGAAATGCCCGACGAAGGTGTGCGCGGGCCGCGCGAACAGCTCCTCGGGCGTGCCCGACTGCACGACATTGCCGTCGTGCATCACGACCACCTTGTCCGCGAAGGTGAGCGCCTCGGTCTGGTCGTGGGTGACGTAGATCATCGTCACGTCGAGCCGCCGGTGCAGCTCCTTGAGCGTCGAGCGCAGCTGCCATTTCAGGTGCGGGTCGATCACGGTGAGCGGCTCGTCGAACAGGATCGCGGCGACGTCGGCGCGCACGAGCCCGCGGCCGAGCGAGATCTTCTGCTTGAGATCCGCCGTGAGGTTGCGCGCCTTGCGGTCGAGGAACGCGGTGAGCTCGAGCAGCCGCGCGATCTCGGCGACGCGGGCGCGGATCGTCTCGCGCGCCACCTTGCGGTTCTTCAGCGGGAAGGCGAGGTTCTCGCCGACCGTCAGCGTGTCGTAGACCACCGGGAACTGGAACACCTGCGCGATGTTGCGCGCCTCGGTCGGCAGCCGCGTCACGTCGCGGCCGTCGAACAGGATCCGCCCGCGCGTCGGCACCACCAGCCCCGAGATGATGTTGAGCAGCGTGGTCTTGCCGCAGCCCGAGGGGCCGAGCAGCGCATAGGCGCCGCCCTGCTCCCAGGCGAGGTCGATCTGCTTGAGCGCGAAATCCTCCGTCCCGCGCGGCCGCGCGAGATAGGAGTGGGCGAGCTGGTCGAGCACGATCCGGGACATGGCGTCAGGCCGCCCTCGCGATGGTCGGGGCCGCGGCGAGCCGGCCCTCGGCGTCGAACAGGAAGAGGCGCTGCGGGTCGAGATGGACCGTGAGCGCCGTGGTCGGCTCCAGGCGGTGCACGCCCGGCAGCTGCGCCACCAGCCGGCGCTCGCCCTGCGGCGTGCGCACGTCCACGTGCA
Organism: Bradyrhizobiaceae bacterium; assembly: GCA_003105195.1. Classification (GTDB taxonomy): domain Bacteria; phylum Pseudomonadota; class Alphaproteobacteria; order Rhizobiales; family Xanthobacteraceae; genus FEB-22. The sequence continues at coordinate 16,130 of PQAH01000078.1, read as the reverse complement.
CGAAGCTCTCGGAGCCCGTGATCTCGGCCACCGACACGGTCGCGGCGAGCGCGATCGCGTCCGGCCCCGGCGGCTCGAGGAACAGGTGGTGGGCCCGGAAGCCGACCACGTAGCGGCCGTCCGGGACCCCCGCGAAGGCGCCGGTCACCGCGTGGCGCGCGCCGGTGTCGAGCACGACCAGGCCGCCGTCCTTGCTGCAGGCGAGCTCGTTGAGCGGCGGGTCGGAGAAGATCCGCGCGGTGGTGAGGTCCTGCGGCCGGCGATAGACCTCGGGCGTCGGCCCGAACTGGGTGAGGCGGCCTTGCGCCAGCGCCGCCGTGCAGCCGCCGAGCAGCAGCGCCTCGGACGGCTCGGTGGTCGCATAGACGAAGATCGCGCCGGAGGCCGCGAAGATGCGCGGCAGCTCCTCGCGCAGCTCCTCGCGCAGCTTGTAGTCGAGGTTGGCGAGCGGCTCGTCGAGCAGCACCAGCTCGGCGCGCTTGACCAGCGCGCGCGCGATCGCGGTGCGCTGCTGCTGCCCGCCCGAGAGCTCGAGCGGCAGGCGTCCGAGATAGGGCTCGAGCCGCAGCAGCGCCGCCGCTTCGGAGACGCGCGCCTCGATTTCGGTCGCGGGCAGCCGCGCGACGCGCAGCGGCGAGGCGATGTTCTCGAACACCGTGAGCGTCGGATAGTTGATGAACTGCTGGTACACCATGGCGACGTTGCGCCGCTGCACCGGCACGCCCGTGAGGTCGCGGCCGTCCATCAGCACGCGCCCCTCGCTCGGCGCGTCGAGCCCCGCCATCAGCCGCATCAGCGAGGTCTTGCCCGACAGCGTCGGCCCGAGCAGCACGTTGAGCGTGCCGCGCTCGAGCGTGAGCGAGACGTCGCGGATGTGGCGCTCCGCGCCCGCGTCCCGCCGCACGTTCTCCAGGATCAGCGCCATGGCCGCCTCAAGCCGCCGAGGAGGCGGCGCGTTGCGCGCCGTCCTGCATGAACTGGTCGAGGGCGCTCTTCTGTGCGGGCGTGAAGCGCAGCGCCAGCTTGGAGCGGCGCCACAGCACGTCGTCCGCGGTCTCGGCCCATTCCTGCGTCATCAGGTAGGTCACCTCCCGCTCCGTGAGATCGTGGCCGAACACCTGGCCGAGGTCCGCGGCCGCGCGGATCCCGTCGAGCAGGCGCGCGGCGCGCGTGCCGTAGGCGCGCACCAGGCGCGCCGCATGGGCGGGCGCCAGATACGGATGCGCGCGCTGGGTCTCGGCGACGAGCTCGTCGTAGCCGTTGTGCGGGAAGTCGCCGCCCGGCAGCGGCGCCGTGCCGGTCCAGGCCGGCCGTTCCGCCGCGGGCAGGAATCCCTTCAGCTGGCCGAGCGCGAGCTCGGCGAGCCGCCGGTAGGTCGTGATCTTGCCGCCGAACACCGAGAGCAGCGGCGCTGCGCCGGACGGTGCGTCGAGATGCAGCACGTAGTCGCGCGTCGCTTCCTGGGCCTTGGAGGCGCCGTCGTCGTAGAGCGGGCGCACGCCCGAATAGCTCAGCACCACGTCGGCCGGGGTGATCGTCTTGCGGAAATATTCCGAGACCGCCGCGCACAGATAGGCGATCTCCTCCGGGCTCGCCGCGACCGCCGCCGGGTCGCCCTCGTAGTCGCGGTCGGTGGTGCCGATCAGGGTGAAGTCGCGCTCGAACGGGATCGCGAACACGATGCGCGCGTCGGCGTTCTGGAAGATGTAGCAACGCTCGTGCTCGAACAGCCGCGGCACCACGATGTGGCTGCCCTGCACGAGGCGCACCGGGGCGGGCGTCTGGCTGTGGGTCATCTGCCGGTGCACGGTCCCGGCCCAGGGGCCGGCGGCGTTGACCAGGGTACGGGCCGCGACCTGCTGGCGCCCGTGACGCGCGCTCTCGACCGTCAGCCGCCAGTGGTCGGCGCCGCGCGCCGCATCGACGACGCGCGCGCGTGTGCGGATCTCGGCGCCGCGGTCGGCGGCGTCGCGCGCGTTGAGCACGACCAGGCGTGCGTCCTCGACCCAGCAGTCGGAATATTCGAAGGCGTGCCGGAAGGTCGGCTTGAGCGGCACGCCGGCCGCGTCCGCGCTCAGGTCCAGGCCGCGGCTGCGGGGCAGCAGGCTTCCGCCGAGGTGGTCGTAGAGAAAAAGGCCGATGCGCAGGAACCATCGCGGCCGCAATGCCCGGTGATGGGGGAGAACGAACCGCATCGGCCAGATGATGTGCGGCGCCAGCCGCCACAGCACGTCGCGCTCGCGCAGCGCCTCGCGCACCAGGCGGAACTCGTAATGCTCGAGATAGCGCAGGCCGCCATGGATCAGCTTGGTCGAGGCCGAGGAGGTGCCGCTCGCGAGGTCGGCCTGCTCGAGCAGGACCACCGAGGCGCCGCGGCCGGCGGCGTCGCGGGCGATGCCGCAGCCGTTCACCCCGCCGCCGATGATGGCGAGATCGTAGGCCGGCGTGCCCTGCGCCACGTCTTCCTCCCCGCATCGCCGATTTTCGTTTCTGGCGTCAAACGAACTTTAAGCGAAGCCAAAAGCGAAAGCAACGGGGCGAAAGAGAAAGAAAATAATCTCGCTATGCGGTACCGGCCGCTTCGTCCATGACCGCGCCGACCTCGACGACCTCCACGGTATGGCTGCGGCAGACGTCGCGCAGGGTCGGCGAGGCGAGCTCGTCGGTGACGAAGGTGTCGACCTCGCTCAAGTGCCCGATGCGCACCGGCGCCGAGCGCTCGAGCTTGGAGCGGTCGGCCACCAGCATCACGCGCCGCGCGTTCTCGATGATGGCGCGCGACACCCGCACCTCGCGCACGTCGAAGTCGAGCAGGGCGCCGTCCTCGTCGATCGCCGAGGCGCCGATCACCGCGGTGTCGACCTTGAACTGGCGCACGAAGTCGACCGCCGCCGAGCCGATCACGGCGCCGTCGGCGCGCCGCACCGGGCCGCCCGCCATGATCACGTCGATGCGCGGGTGCCGGTAGAGCAGGTTGGCGACGTTGAGATTGTTGGTGATCACCAGCAGGTCCTCGTGCCCGTCGAGCGCGCGCGCGACCTCCTCGGTGGTGGTGCCGATATTGATGAACAGCGAGGCGCTGTTGGGAATCAGCCGCGCGGCCGCCGCGCCGATCGCGCGCTTCTCGGCCTGGGCGATGAAGCGCCGCGCCTCGTAGGCGATGTTCTCCACGCCCGAGGCCACGATCGCGCCGCCGTGCACGCGCGACATCAGCCGCCGGTCGCACAGCTCGTTCAGGTCCTTGCGGATGGTCTGCGGCGTCACCTCGAAGCGCGCCGCGAGGCTGTCCACGCTGACCCGCCCCTGGGCGCGGGCGAGGGCCAGGATCTCGCGCTGGCGCAGCGGGAAGGCGTCGTTCATGCCCCGATCCTCGAATTGGTTTCGGTTCCTATCATAACGAAAGGCTGCTGCGAATGGCAGGCCTAGGGGAGGGCGCAGGCGTGCCGGAAGCGGGGGAGCAGGATCCGCAGCACCTGGGCCGGCAGGGTCACCGAGGCGGCCCTCGCGCGCACCGTGATCCGCGCCGCGTCCGCGAGCGCGCCCAGCAGCCTGTCGGGTGCCGCCAAGGTGCCGGTCGCCAGGCCCGGCGCGACCGCCTGCCCGGCGATCGTGAAGCTCTCGCCGCTCGCCTCCAGCGTGAAGCGCAGCGGTTGCGGCCTGCGGCCGGCCCTGATCAGGTCGGCCACGCGCAGCGTGACGGCGCCGCGGTTCGGATCGCAGGCGATCGCCGCCGCGACCGCGTCGCTGCGCGGGCCCTTGAATGCCAGCGTCGGCTCGGACGGTCCCGGCACATAGGACCAGACCAGCTGCTGCGGGTCCGGATCCGTGATGCGCCAGCCGAACAGCTGCTCGCACTGCTTCCACACCGGCTCGAGCGCCTCGCGCGCACCGCCGGTCGGGAAGGCGCGGTCGTCGAGCGCGAGATCGAGCGCGCCGTCGGGCGTGACCGCGATCGCGTCCAGGAGTGCATCCGCGCCCTGCGTGCTCGCGCCCGACGGCGCGATTGGAATCGCGGCCAGTCGTCCGCCGGCCTCGATCACGAAGGCGCGTGGCATGGACACGGCGCCGCGCGCGTCGACCGCCACCTCGGGCCGGTGGCTCGTGCCGCAGGCAATCCCGATCACTTGCGTGACCTCGCCCGCGCGGCTCACGCCGATGGCGGCGAGCCGCCCGTCCGCGAGCGGCTCCAGGCGCCACCCCGGCTCGGCCGCGGTCCGCGCGACCGCCGCCATGAGGTTCACCGGCGCCGCCCGCACGGCTTCCTGCGCGGGCGCGGGCGCGGCGCGCAGGCCGACGCCGATCCCCGCGGCGACCACGATGGCGAGACGGACCCTGCGCGCGACCAAGCTGACCTCTCCGGCCGCAAGTGGGCATGCGGCGGCGCTCTCTTGGACAACAAGCCGCGCGATGTCCATAGGCCGGCTGCCGGCCGGTGAGCCGTCGTTGCGCAGCCGATCACGTCAGGCGGAATGCCTCGAGAGCCGCGCCACCAGCAGCGCGAGCTCGGTCTGGCGGCCGGTGCCGGTCTTGTCGAACACGGACTTGAGCCGGCTGCGCAGCGTCTCGTGCGCGACGCGGCGCGCGCGGGCGATCTCGGGCAGGCTCTTGCCGGTCGCGATCAGGGCGGCGAGCTGCGCCTCGGCGGGAGTGAGCCCGAAGGCGTCGATCAGGATCTCCTCGGCGGGCGCCTGCGCGGTGTCGCCGAGGTCGGTCAGCGTCACGACCGCGGCGACCAGGTGCATCAGGTCGCGCGCCTGCCCGACGACCGGCATCACGTGCGCGACCAGCGGCCGCAGTCCCGCGCGCCGCGGCAGCACCACGGGCGCGAGTGGGGCGCGCAGCGTGCCGTCGTGGCCGATGGCGCGCGCGATCGCCGCCGAAAGCTCCGCCTGGCTGCGGCCGCGCCAGGCCGTGAGCCGCCCGCTTTTGACGAAGATCGCATCGCCGACGAGCCGCTCGAAGCGCGCATTCATGTGGATCACGCGGCCGGCGCGGCCGACCAGCGCCACCGGCTGCCCCATCGTCGCGAAGGCGTCGGCGAGGCGGCGCGTCGATTCCAGGCCGAAGCGCAGCGCGATCGCGCTCGCGGTGCGCAGATGCGCGGCGAGCGCGTTGACGAAGGCGACCTCGCTGCCCGAATAGGGGCCCTGGTGCAGCCGCCGGATGATCGAGACCGAGAGGGTGAGCTCCGGCGACTTCGCCAGGATGATCCCCGCAAAGGACGAGAAGCCGGAGCGCACGAAGAAGTCCTGCTGGAACGCGTCGCGCGCCAGCGCTTCCGGCGTGAAGCAGTCCTGCTCGGTGAGCGCGCCGCGCCAGCCGCGCGCGAGGAGGGCGATGCCGCGCGCGCGGTGCGAGTTGAGCTCCGGCGCGCGCCAGCGCCTGAGGAAGTTCTCGTGCAGCTCGGCGAGGCCGGGCGAGCCCACGGTCGCGAAGGTCTCGAGCCCGTCGGAGGAATGCGCGGCCGCGCCCTCGGCGCCGCAGGCCTGCGCCAGCTCGTGCAGCGCGCTCGGCCACAGCTCGGGGAGGGCCGCGGCCTCGAAGAACCGCTGCACCACCTGCCCGGCCGCCTCGGCGCGAACTGCGTTCATCGGGGAATCCACGCGCGTCCGGAAAAAGCTAGCGCAGGGCGCTGCGCGGCACCAGATCGACCACAGGCGTCATTGCGGATGGCATTCTACCTGATGACGCACCGGCTCGACGGGCGCGGGGTTCCGCGCCGTTCGACCTGCTCGAAGAACCGCATGCGCTTCCGCGCCATCCCGAAGCCGTGCAACCCCGGGATGGCCGACGGTTGTGTTCAACGGGTTCCTGGAGCATGGTTTCGGCTGCGCGCATGCGGGTCGACGCGTGCGGTTGCGATCGGGGGACATGGGACACGATGGATCGCCTTCGCTGCATTGAGGTCTTCGTTGAGGTCGCGCGCGATGGCAGCTTTACCAGTGCGGCCCATCGGCTCGGCATTTCCAAGGCGACCATCACCAAGCACGTCGCCTGGCTCGAGCGTACGCTCGGGGTGACACTGCTCAATCGCACCACCAAGCATGCCCGCCTCACCGAAGCGGGCATCCGCGCACTGAGCCAGGGTCAATTGCTGCTGCAGCTCTATGAAGATATCGAGACAGGCTCCCGGCAACTGGTGCAGGTGCCGCGCGGCATCATTCGCGTCGGCACGCCGCCCTCCTTCGGCAGCACGCACTTGTCGCCGCTCGCCGCCAGGTTTACCGAGATGTATCCGGAGATACGCGTCGTTCTGCTGCACGACGACGGCAGCAGCAACATGATCACGCAAGGTCTGGATTTGGCATTGCGCATCGGCCCGCCTCCGGGCGACGCCGGACACGTGGCCGTGCCGCTCGTCAATGCCCCGCAGGTGCTGGTGGCGTCGGAGAAATATCTGCGCACCCACGGGACGCCAAGGACGCCGGCCGATCTGAGCGACCACAACTGCCTCATCCAGACGCTCAAGTCGCCGACCGGGATCTGGCGCTTCACCGGCCGGACCGGCGAGGTCGCCGTCCGGGTGAGCGGCACGATCGGCTCGAATTTCTGCGATGCGATCAAGAACGCCGCGGTGCACGGTCACGGCGTGTCCATGCATCCGCTCTACGCGGTGTCGGAGGAGCTCAAGACAAAGCGTCTCACCGTCATTCTGCCCGAGTACGAGCCGGCGGAGGTCAAGATCTATGTCGTGTATCCGACCCGCAAGAACCTTCCGGCACGCACGCGCCTCTTTGTCGACTTTCTGAAGAACTGGGCGAAGACGCCGCCGGACTGGAGCAAGCCGCTCCCGCAGTGTCAGGTCGTGAGCGCCGAGTAGGCCCGCGCCTGTCGGCGGTCCGCGCGGTGCCGGGCGGCGAATGGCGTCGACGCGCGGGCTGGGCAGCGCGGGACCGCACCTTGCCACCATCCCGCCCGGTTGGTGTCAGGGAACGAACCGCCACGGTTCCGGCAGGAGTCGGTAACCGCCCGCGTCGCGCACCAGGTACGAGAACGCCGGGAAGTGCAGGTGCGGGCCGACGATCAGCAGCCGGTCCGTCGCGACCATGTCGAAGACGCGCCGGCGCGTGGCCGCGGCGGCCGCGGAGTCGCTGTCGAACTCCATGCATGCTTCCGGGTGCGGAATCTGCAGATCGGGAAAGTGCACCACGTCGCCCCAGACGAGCAGTGATTCCGAGCCGGACGAGATCAGGTATGCGGTATGGCCCGGCGTGTGCCCGGGGATCGGCATGGCGGTAATTCCCGGGAGCACCTCGCCGGAACGGAACAGTCGCGCGCGATCGCGATAAGGCGCGAATTGAATGCGCGCGCCCTGGAAATAGCGTACCGCCTGCCGCTCCGGCACCCGCGCCATGCGCGCGTCGTCGTGCCAGTGCGCGACCTCCTCCTCGTGCAGGACGAGCTCGCATTCCGGGAACAGCGGCGCGCCGGCATCGTCGGTCAGGCCGTTGGAATGGTCGGGATGCATGTGCGTCAACAGCACGGTCTCGATCTTGGCCGGGTCGATCCCCAGGCGCCGCAGGTTCTTGGGAAGCCAGCCCAGGGTCGGGCCCATGGTATTGCCCGATCCCGTCTCGATGAGCGCGAGCCGCCCGCCTGAACGGACCAGAAAGGCGTTCACCGAACATCGCGGCGCCACGGGACGGCAATTGGCGGTGAGCACATCCCGCGCCTGGTCGACCGGAAAGTTGCGGATCGCGTCGAGTGGGACATCGAGGTAGCCGTCGCTGAGCGCGGTGACCAAGATGTCGCCGATGCGATGGTGATAGATTCCCGGCACCTGGTCTTGATCGATCTCGCTCATATCCGGTCCAAGCCGCTGAAATCGCCAGTATCGCCACTCGCGCCGCTTCCGGCCCCGGCCCAGAGCGCGGGGCCCGGCGCGCCCGCCGCGGCCTTTGCTCGCGGACTCGGCGTCGATCGCCCCGCGGCCATGCAGCTCTGCATCGCGCCCAGAGACGTCAGACCGACCGCAGGTCGTGGATCGGGATGCCCTTCGGGTATTTCGCGGTCGTCTCCTTCGACACGCGGAAGTCGAGAATGGCCCCCTCGGTCCGCGCGAGCACGATCGTGAAATGCGATTTCGGGTGCAGCGAGCGGACCTGGCAGCCTTTGATCAGATGGCCCATGTAGGTCTTGCCGGCGTGCGTCACCGTCAGGTGAACGTGGATGTTGGGGGTGCCGGCGTGATAGACGATTCCGCTCGTGCTCTCGGAATCGTAGGTGTCGAGCGTGCGTCCGATGGTCCCGAAGCCACTGCACTCCATCATGCCCGACAGTTCCAGCACCCCGGGCTGCGCCTCGGTGTCGGTCGCGTTCACCGGCATGCTCAGGCGCGCCTTGCACAAGCCGCCGACGATGTTCAGGACGACGCCCGATTCGATCTTCTCGCGCCGGCAGATTTCCATGATCTCGTCATAGAGGTCGCCATCGGGATCGAGTTGCGCCCAAATGATCTCGCCGATCTTTGCCTTGGCTACGACATCAACCACCGCTCTCTCCTCGATCTAGCCCCACTGACTCCGGCCGGTGGGGCTCTCGGGACCGTTTGCCGGCGATTATATCATCATCGTCATCAGGGCCAGCCGGAAATCGTCCCCGCGAATGGAGTTCGCGCGAAACAATGATTTTCGGATTCAAGAATGGTCGGGCGACGCGGCGAACGATTTGCGGGATCAAGACCGCATCACTGGAATGAAGCCGATTCCCGCTACGTGATCTCGGGCAGGCCCGCTCTGAACGATGCTCGTGACGTCAGGCGCTCTGCGTGCGCCGCCAATGCCTCGAAGGATTGCCTCCATCGAAGCCTTGGCAGCGCGCGATCCAGATATTCGAGTGCGACGCCGCATGCGATGTCCGCGAGCGTGAATTCGTCGCCGTAACAGAACGCCCTGCCGCCCAGGTCCTGTTCCATCCACGTCAGGGCGCGTTCGATCTTGGCCTGCTGGTTGCGCGACCAGTCTGCACCCTGTCGTGCGGCGGCGGGCTGCCGCTCGTCGCGCGACAGCAGCACGGTGGCCTCGACGACGCCGTCTCCCAGCGCCTGCCATCGCTTCACCGCGATGCGAGCCGCAAAGTCGTCGGGAATCAGCTTCGGCGAGTGCGCAAGCCCATCGACATACTCGACGATGACCGGCGAATCGTAGATCGCCGTCCCGTCGTCGCACACCAGGACCGGGATTTGACCGAGCGGATTGTGCCGCGACACGTCCGATGTCGGATCCGCCGGCGGCGCGACCACGTAGACGTAGGGGATTCGCTTCTCTTCGAGTGCGACGCGAACCTTCCATGCGAAAGGGCTGCGCGCCGTGCCTAGCAGTCTCATCTTGCGTTCCATCGTCTGCCGTCGATGTCCGGGCTCATCTCTGCGATCGTACCCTCCGGTCGAGCCGCCGCAAGCCGCTCCCTGCGACTGAGCTTCGCAGCGCAGCAGCGCGCGAGCCGGAAGGATGTCCGTTCGTGCGAGCCCGCGGGCTCCTGCAAGATCGACGCGAGTGGGCATGCCGAGGGCCGTCTCTCTAGGATTGGAAACTCTGAGTTTCAGCTTCAAGAACACATTTCCGGCGTCCGACTTCGATCTTGCGCTATATTGCGTCGCCTCATGACGGCGTCAGAGCGGCAAGTTGCGGCGGCGAGTTGAGAATCATGGCGGACGGCCCAGAGAACGGAATGTGGCCCAGCCCGTTCAACCAGCAGCCCGCGGCCGTCATCGAGCCCGGTCGGCGGATCTTCGTCGCGGATTGCACGCTGCGCGACGGTGAGCAGCAGGCCGGCATCGTGCTCGACCGCGCCGCCAAGGTCGCGATCGCCCGCGCCCTCGACGATCTCGGAGTTCATGAAATCGAAGCCGGAACGGTGGCCAGCAGCGAGGAAGATCGTTCCGCGATGGCCGAGATGTGCCGGCTCGGATTGAAGGCGAAGATCAGCACGCTCTGCCGCGGCATCAACGCCGACATCGACCAGGCGGTCGGCTTGGGGATCTGGGGCGTGCGGCTCAGTTTCCCGATCAGCCGGATCGAGCGCAGGCACAAGCTCAAGGGCATCGGCGACGACGATTACCTGAGACGCGCACTGGAGCTGTGCGAATACAGCCGGCGCAAGGGGCTGTATGTCATCTTCAGCCCGTACGACACGACGCGGGCGGAAATCCCGTTCCTGCGCCGTCTCGTGAACGAGCTCGCCAGGGCCGGCACCGTCGACCGCCTGCGCATCGTCGACACCACCGGATGCGCGTCGCCTCAGGCGATCACCTACATAGTCGGCGAAGTCCGTTCCGCGGCACCGGACCTGGCGCTCGAGATCCATTGCCACGACGATTTCGGACTGGCCTGCGCCAACACGCTGGCCGGTGTCGCCGCCGGCGCCGACTACGTCTCGACGACGATCAATGGAATCGGCGAACGCTGCGGCAACGCGGCGACCGAGGAGGTCGCGATGGCGCTCGAGGTGCTCTACGGCGCTGAGAGCGGCCTCGATTTGACCAAGCTGACCCGGGTCTCGCGGCTGGTCTCGGAGCTCAGCGGCGTTTCCCCGCAGCTCAACAAGGCCGTGGTCGGCGAGGGCGCGTTCCGGCACGAATCCGGAATGGCGGTCGCGGGACTGCTGCAGGATCCGTTCACGGCCGAGCCCTACCGGCCCGAGCTGGTGGGGCAGACACGGCAGATCCTGCTCGGCAAGAAGAGCGGCTTGGCGTCGATATCGTACAAGATCAAGGAGATGGGGCTGGCGGTGCCGGAGGGTCGCCTGCCCGCGCTGCTCGATCGCGTGAAAGCCGTTGCGGTGAGCAAGCGCCGGTCCGTCACCGACGAGGAGTTCAAGCAGATCGCCGATGCGATGCTGCAATAATAGTGCCGCGAGATCTGCGGCAAGAGGAAACGCAAAGGAGAAGCATCATGAAGGTGAAATTGACCTCCGCTTGCGGCTTGCTGCTGGCCGGAGCTGTCGTTGTGGGGCTGGGTCCGTCATCCGCGCTTGCGCAGGAGACCCTCAAGTTCGGCGTCGTCGGCCCGATGACCGGGCCCGGCGCGCAGTGGGGTCTCGCGGCCGCGGGCGGCGTGCAGATCGCGGCAAAGGAAGTCAACGACAAGGGCGGCCTGAAGGTCGGCGACAAGACCTACCGGATCGAGGTGATCCCGTACGACGAGCAGTACAAGGCCGCCGTGGCGGTCTCGGCGATGCAGCGCCTGGTGAATCAGGACGGCGTCAAGTTCGTGTTCGGTCCCGTGAGCTCTGCCGGGACCCTCGCCGTGATGGACATCGTCAAGGACACCAAGACGATCGGAATTACCGGCGCCTACTCCAGCAAGGCGCTCAACAAGTCGAATCCGTACATGTTCCGTGTCTACAGCGTGGCGAGCGACTTCGCCGAACCGATGGTGAAATGGCTGAAGAAGAATCTGCCGGCCACCGTCAAGCGCGTGGCGATCATCAATCCCAACGACGAGACCGGTTGGGATTCGGACAAGCTGCTGAGCGAGTTGTACAAGAAGCACGACTACACGGTGGTGGGCAAGGAGCTGTATGAGCGCTCGGTGCGCGATTACATCCCGATTCTGACGAAGCTCCTCGCCGAGAAGCCGGACCTCATCGACGTCGGCACGGCCCCTCCCGGCAGCGCGGGCCTGATCGTCCGTCAGGCGCGCGAGCTCGGCTACAAGGGGCATATCGTGAAGATCGGCGGATCGGGACCGCGCCAGATCATCGAAGGCGCCGGAAAGGAAGCGGCGGAAGGTGTGATCAATTACCTGCCGTCCGACGAGCAGAACCCCGGCTACCAGCGGCTCTCGGACGCCTTCAAGGCGATGACGGGCAACCAGATGAACCCGCTGCTCGTCAACTGGTACGACGGCGCCTACATCCTGATGGCCGCGATCCAGGCCGCCGGGACCGTTTCCGACACCGACAAGGTGCGCCAGTCCTTCGCCAAGGTCCTGCCCCACAAGTCGGTGCTCGGCGGTACCATTCGGCTCGGCGGCGAGAGCATGTACGGCATCGACAACGCCTTCCTCACGCCGAACTATATCGGCGTCATCAAGAACGGTGACGTCGTGACGGTGGGCACGGCCGAATAGATCCGAGTATCACGCCCCGCGCCGGCAGCCGGCGCGGGGCCGAGCGGCCCGGAATGTCATGCTCGCGTTAAGCCTTCAGATCGTGCTGAACGGGCTCACCACAGGCGTGGTCTACGTCCTGATGGCGCTCGGCTTCACGCTCATCTTCGGCATCATGCGCGTGGTCAATTTCGCTCATGGTGAGCTCTACATGGCCGGTGCCTTCGCGGTCACCGTCCTGAGCGGCGGCCTGAGCTGGCCGCACCTGCCGGCCATCCTGGCGTCGGTGGTCCTGGTCGGGTTGCTCGGGGCCGCGCTTCAGCGCCTGCTCTTCAGCCGGGTGATCGGCAACGAGTTCAATTGCATGATCCTCGCGCTGGCCGTCTCCATCTGCCTGCAGTCGCTCGCGCTCATCGTGTTCGGCCCCGACGAGATCGGCGCGCCGCGGCCGGTCACTGGCGTTGTTCATCTCGGTCCGGCCGTGATACCGGCCGACCGCCTCTTCGTCGGTGCCGTGGCCATTGTCCTGCTCGTCGCCTTCTACCTGTTCCTCAACAAGACGCGTCTCGGCCTGATGATGCGCGCCGTTGCCCAGGACCCGGAAATGGCCGCTCTCCACGGCGTCCGCCCGAACCTGATCCATACCGCGGCGTTTGCCGTCGGCAGCATGCTCGCGGGTGCCGCCGGCGCGCTGATGGCGCCGATCTACACCGTATTCCCGTACATGGGCGAGCTGCCGATGATGAAGGCCTTCATCGTCGTCGTGCTCGGCGGCCTCGGCAGCCTGCCGGGCGCGGTCATCGGCGGGTTGATGCTGGGCATCGTCGAATCGGCCTTCGCCACCATGCTCGGTTCGACCGTCGCCGCATTGGTCGCCTTTGCCGTCGTCGTGGCGGCGATCGCGGTGCGCCCCGAAGGGTTGATGGGGCGTCGGGCATGAGGCTCCGCAACGCGGCCCTGGTTGCGATCGTCGCGGTCGCGGTCGGATGGCCTTTCGTCGTCGAGAACCGGTACATCACCCACATCGGCGTCCTGATGGCGATTTCCATCTCGACGTCCGTCAGCCTCAACATGATGCTGCGCATCGGCCAGTTGTCCATTGCCCAGGCGGCCTTCATGGGCCTTGGCGCCTACACCTCGACGCTTCTCGTCATGCGCCTCGGCCTGCCGTTCCTCCTGGCGTTCCCGGCCTCGGGCCTCCTGGTTGCCGCGTTCGCTGCGGTGATCGGCCCGATTTTCCTGCGCGTGAAGGGCGTCTATTTCGTGCTCCTCACCTTCGCGCTCGGCGAGGGCATCGTGCTCGTGTTCCAGGAATGGGTCTCGCTGTTCGGCGGCAACAACGGGATCCACAGCATCCCGAAGGCCAGCCTGTTCGGCATGACGCTGGTCTCGCCGCGCTCCTACTATTTCCTGGCGCTCGCGCTGGCGGCCGTGACCTTTCTTGCGGCGGTCGGCATCTTCCGTTCGGCGGTCGGCGCCGTGCTCGATTCGCTCAACGAGAACGAGCCGCTGAGCCAGTCGCTCGGCGTCAACCCGCTGAGCTACCGGGTGGCCGTGTTCGCGGTCGCGGGCTTCTTCACCGGGCTCGCGGGTAGCGTGTACGCGCACTACACGGGCTTCCTGTCGCCCGACGCGTTCACCTTCTGGAGCCTGGTGGATATGCTGGTGATCAACGTGATCGGAGGCATCGGCTCGCCGCTCGGGCCGGTGCTCGGGGCGATCCTGCTGGTGCCTCTGCCGGAGCTGCTGCGCGACGTGCGGCAGTATCAGATGCTGAGCTACGGGCTCCTGTTGCTGACGGCGGTGCTCTTCCTGCCGTCGGGCATCGTCGGCCTCCTGCGCAAGCTGCAGCGGCGATGGCTCCCGTGACTCAGCTGCTCGAAGTCACCGGGCTGAGCAAACGTTTCCGCGGGCTCAGGGCCGTGGACGACGTCTCCTTCGGCATGGCGAAGGGCGAGCTGTTCGGGATCATCGGACCCAACGGGGCCGGCAAGACGACGCTGTTCAATCTCATCACGGGCACGCTCTCGCCGACCGCGGGGGAGATCCGCTTCCGCGGCGACGCCATCACGGGCCTCAAGCCGGATGCGGTGGCGCGCAGGGGGATCGTGCGCACGTTCCAGGCCACCACCATCTTCCGCGATGCGAGCGTGCGCGACAACGTGCGGCGCGCCTACCTGCTGCGCACCTTGCACCAGCCGGCGCGGCTGACGGTGTATCGTGCCGAGCTGCAGGCCGCGGACGCGGAGGCGGGCGAGATCCTCGAACTGCTGGAGCTCGACCGTGTGAGCGCCCAGTACGCGCGCGAGCTGCCCTATGGATCGCAGAAGCTGCTGGGCGTCGCCATGGCGCTCGCCACGCGGCCGCGACTGCTGCTCATGGACGAGCCCGCCGCGGGGCTCAATCCGAGCGAGACGCGCGCGCTGGCCGCGCTGTTCCAGCGCCTGCGGGGCCGCGGCATCGACATCGTCCTGGTCGAGCACGATGTGCGGCTGGTGATGTCGGTGTGCGACCGCATCCTCGTCCTCAACTACGGCCGCGCCATCGCCCTGGGGCGTCCCGACGAGATCCGGACCGATCCTCAGGTGATCGAGGCCTACTTGGGGGGCGCCGATGACATCGCTTGAGATTCGCGGCGTCTCGGTGGCCTATGACGAGCTGGTTGCGGTGCGCAACGTGTCGCTCTCCGCCGAGGCCGGCAGCTGCGTCTGCATCCTCGGCGCCAACGGGGCCGGGAAGTCGTCGCTGCTGAAATCCATCGTCGGCCTTGCGCGCATCGTCGAGGGCGAGATCTTCTTCGAAGGAAAGTCCCTCAAGGGCGTCGAGCCCTACGAGGTCGCGGCCCGTGGCGTGATGCTCTGCCCCGAGGGGCGGCGGCTCTTTCCCGACCTGAGCGTGCTGGAGAACCTGAAGATCGGCGGCCATTGCATGCGTCGGCACCGCGGGACCGCCAGCGACCTCGAGCGCATCTTCGCGATCTTCCCGCGCTTGCAGGAGCGGCGCCACCAGCCCGCCGGCAGCCTGTCCGGCGGCGAGCAGCAGATGTGCGCGATCGGTCGTGCGCTCATGAGCCGCCCGCGGCTGCTGCTGCTCGACGAGCCCTCGCTCGGGCTCGCGCCCAAGGCGATCGCCGACGTGGCGGCCGTGATCCGGCAGATCCGGCAGTCCGGGATCACCGTGGTGCTGGTCGAGCAGAACGCACGGCTGGCTCTGCGGCTGTCGGAGTTCGCCTTCGTGCTGAAGTCCGGCGAGCTGGTCCGCGAAGGGCCGGCGGCCGTGCTGGCGAACGACCCCGAGGTCGCCGCGGCCTATCTCGGCGGATGACGCCCCGGCGGTCGCCGGCCGCCCCTGGTCATTCGCTGCGGGCGATCAGCTCGGCCCCGATCTCCGCCACTTCGCGGATCCCCAGCAGCGCCATGTTGCGCGAGATCTCGCTGCAGAGGATGTCGATGGCGCGCCGCACGCCGCGCTCGCCGTCGGCCACGGCGGCGAACAGGAACGGGCGGCCCGCGAAGACGAAATCGGCGCCGAGGGCCAGCGCCTTGAGGACATCCGATCCGCGCCGGATCCCGCCGTCGAGCATGACGGTCATGCCCTCGGCCGCCTCCACGATCCGCGGCAGCACGGCCAGGGGCGCGATCGCGCCGTCGAGCTGGCGGCCGCCATGGTTGGACACGATGATTCCGTCGACCCCGCAGTTCCTGGCGGTCCGGGCATCTGCCGGAGAGAGAACTCCTTTCACCACGAAGGGACCCTGCCACAACCGGCGGATGATCTTGACGTGATCCCAGGACAACTGGTCGCGGTTGCCGAGGGCCCGCTCCAGCCGGCGCGAGATGATCGGCGGCCCGCGGGTCGCATCCATGTTCTCGAAATGGGGCACCCCGTGCAGCGCAAGCGTTCTTGCGAACGTGCTCAGGAGCCACTGCGGATGCGTGAGCCCCTCCCACACCAGGCGGACGCTCGGCCGGATCGGAACCGTGAATCCGTTGCGAATGTTGTTCTCGCGGTTGGCTGCGACCGGCACGTCCGCGGTCAAGACGAAGGTGTCGTAACCGGAAGCGGCGACGCGCGCGACCA
>PQAH01000077.1 GCA_003105195.1 Bradyrhizobiaceae bacterium | reverse complement strand
GCTCGAGCGCGCCGCCGGCCTCGGCCATGTCGCGGCGACCTACAATCTCGGCCTGCTCCATCTCGACGGCCAGCAGCTGCCGCAGAACCTCGACCGCGCTGCCGCGCTGTTCCGCACCGCCGCGGAGGCCGGCAGCCCGGAGGCGCAGTACGCGCTCGGGACCCTCTACAAGGAAGGCCGCGGCGTGCCGAAGGACCCGAAGGAGTCCGCGCGCCTGCTCGCGAGCGCTGCGCGCGCCGGGCTCGTCGACGCCGAGGTCGAATACGCCATCGCGCTGTTCAACGGCACCGGCGTCGCCAAGAGCGAAGCCGCGGCGGCCGCGCTGTTCCTCAAGGCGGCGCGCAAGGGCAACGCGATCGCGCAGAACCGGCTCGCGCGCATCCTCGCCAGCGGCCGCGGCGTCGCGGCCGACCCGGTCGCCGCCACCAAGTGGCACATCGTCGCCAAGGCCGGCGGCGCCGGCGATCTCTGGCTCGACGGCTTCGTCGCCGACCTGAAGCCCGCCGAGCGCGAGGCCGGCGAGAAGGCGGCCCGCGAGTATCTGGCCCACCTTCCGCCGCGCACTTGACGCGCCTGCCGGCAGCCGGCAGATCACGGGGCCCTCCGCGGCGGACGCCCGCAACCGTCCTCACGCGCTCCCGCAACMCCGGCCGTCGACCTCATGCTGCGCTCCGCCCTTCTCAACGTCATGGTCCAGGCCGCCCGCAAGGCGGGCCGCGGGCTCAAGCGCGATTTCGGCGAGGTCGAGCAGCTGCAGGTTTCGCTCAAGGGTCCCGCGAACTTCGTCAGCATCGCCGACCAGCGCGCCGAAGACGTGCTGCGCGCCGAGCTCGCCAAGGCGCGGCCGGGCTACGGCTTCCTCGGCGAGGAGAGCGGCCGCCACGACGGGACCGACACGACCCACACCTGGATCGTCGATCCGCTCGACGGCACCTCGAACTTCCTGCACGGGATCCCGCATTTCGCGGTCTCGATCGCGCTGATGCGCGAGGACACCATCGTCGCCGGCGTGATCTACAACCCGGCGACCGAGGAACTCTACATGGCCGAGCGCGGCAAGGGCGCGTTCCTCGAGGACCGGCGGCTGCGGGTGGCCGCGCGCAAGCGTACCGAGGAGGCGATCGTCGCCTGCGGGCTGCCGCATCACGGCCGCGGCGACGCCGAGTTCCTCGCGCTCTCGCGCCGCGAGATCGCCGAGGTGCAGGCGCGCTTCGCGGGGCTGCGCCGCTTCGGGGCGGCCGCGCTCGACCTCGCCTGGCTCGCGGCCGGGCGCTTCGACGGCTACTGGGAGCGCAATCTCGCGCCCTGGGACATGGCGGCCGGGATCCTGCTGGTGCGCGAGGCCGGCGGCTTCGTGAGCGACCTCGACGACGGAGACGCCATGCTGGCGAAGGGCCACATCGTGGCCGGCAACGAGCCCATGCACCGCGCGCTGCTGACGCTGCTCAAGGCCGCCGGCAAGAGCTGAGGCCGTTGGCGCGCAGCCTTCGGCGCTTCCTTTCGCCGCGCCTATGCCATATTGAGGCCGGAGCCTCCGCAGCATACGAGCCCGTCCATGGCGCGCGACCTCGATCCGTTCAAGCTGTCCTCGCCCCGCATCTTCCTGATCCGGATGATGGTGTTCCTGATCCTGTGCGGCCTGCTCGGCTTCGTGCTGCTGCCGCAGATCCAGGTGGCCTTCATGGCCAATCCGGCGCTCAACGGGCTGATCATCGGCGTGCTCCTGGTCGGCATCGTCTTCGCCTTCCGGCAGGTGACGCGGCTGTTCCCCGAGGTGAACTGGGTGAACAGCTTCCGTCTCGCCGACCCCGGCCTCGCGGTGGCGCAGTCCCCGGTGCTGCTCGCCCCCATGGCCTCGATCCTCGGCGACCGCATCGGGCGCATGGCGATCTCCTCGCAGACCATGCGCAGCATCCTCGACTCGATCGCCACCCGCCTCGACGAGGCGCGCGACCTCTCGCGCTACATGACGAGCCTGCTCGTGTTCCTCGGCCTGCTCGGCACCTTCTGGGGCCTGATCGAGACCGTGAGCTCGGTCGGCAAGGTGATCGGCGGCCTGAGCGTCGGCGCGGATGCCGGCTCGGTGTTCGACACCCTCAAGGAGGGCCTCGCCGCCCCGCTCGGCGGCATGGGCATCGCCTTCTCGTCCTCGCTGTTCGGGCTCGCCGGCTCGCTCGTCCTCGGCTTCCTCGACCTGCAGAGCAGCCAGGCGCAGAACCGCTTCTACATGGAGCTCGAGGACTGGCTCTCGACCACGGTGCGCGACCTCGCCATCGAGGCCGATCCGCGCCTCGCCGGCTCGACCGGCGAGATCAAGACCATCGTCGAGCGCCTCAAGGACACGCTCGCCGAGGGCGGCAGCAACAAGGCCGCGACCGCCGCCATGGCGAACCTCGCCGAGGCGATCCACGGCCTCGTCAGCCACATGCGCTCCGAGCAGCAGATGATCCGCGACTGGGCCGACGCCCAGGCTTCGCAGAACCACGAGATGCAGCTGCTGCTGCGCCGCATCGCCGGCGAGGACGCTCCCAAGGTGTGACCATGGCACTCGCACGCACCCGCCGCGAACGCGGCATGGACTACTGGCCGGGCTTCGTCGACGCGCTGTCGACGCTGATCCTCGCCATCATCTTCATGCTCTCGGTGTTCATGGTCGCGCAGTACTTCCTCTCCCAGGAGGTGAGCGGCAAGGACGTCGCGCTGCGCCGCCTCAATGCGCAGATCGCGCAGCTCACCGAGCTCCTGTCGCTCGAGAAGGCCGGGCGCGTCAGCCTCGAGGAGACGCTCGCCTCGCTGCGCGCCAGCCTCGCGACCGCCGAGACGGAGCGCGACCGCTTCCGAGGGATGTACGAGGGCCTGAGCGCGCCGACCCCGAGCCGGACCGACGAGCTCGCCACCGCGCTCGAGGCCGAGAAGCGGCTCTCCGGACGCGCGCTCGCCCAGGTCGAGCTGCTCAACCAGCAGATCGCGGCGCTGCGCCGCCAGCTCGCCGCCATCGAGGAGGCGCTCGAGATCGCCGAGAAGAAGGAGCGGGAGTCGCAGGGCCAGATCGCGCGCCTCGGCGAGCGGCTCAACCTCGCGCTCGCCCAGCGCGCCCAGGAGCTGACGCGTTATCGATCCGAGTTCTTCGGCCGCCTGCGCGCGATCCTCGGCAACCGGCCGGACATCCGCATCGTCGGCGACCGTTTCGTGTTCCAGTCCGAGGTGTTCTTCGACTCCGGCGCAGCGGTCCTGCGGCCCGAAGGGCGCAACGAGCTCGACAAGGTCGCCAACGCCCTCATCGAGCTCGAGCGGCAGATCCCGCCGGAGATCGCCTGGGTGCTGCGCGTCGACGGCCATACCGACGTCCGGCCGATCGCCAGCGCCCAGTTCCCTTCCAACTGGGAGCTCTCCTCGGCGCGCGCGATCTCGGTCGTGCAGCATCTCATCAGCCGCGGCATCTCGCCCGCGCATCTCGTCGCCGCCGGCTTCGGCGAGCACCAGCCGCTCGACGCCGCGACCACCGAGGAGGCCTTCCGGCGCAACCGCCGCATCGAGCTCAAGCTGACCGAGCGGTGAGACGCCCGTGCCTTCGGCCACGGTCCGGCCCCTGGCGCCGGCGGACCTGTCCGAAGCCCTCGACCTGTGGGTCGCGGCCTGGCAGGCCGCCTACCCGGCGATCGATTTTTCGGCACGCCGCGGCTGGATCGCCGAGCGGATCGCGGGCGCGCACGCCGCCGTCGCCGTCCTCGACGGGCGCATCGCCGGGCTGCTCGTGATCGATCCTCGATCCGGCGACCTCGACCAGCTCGTGGTCGCGACCGCGTGCCAGGGCCGCGGGGTCGCTGCCGCACTCATCGCCGAGGCGCGCCGCCTCGCGCCGGCCGGCCTCGATCTGACGGTCAACCAGGACAATGCCCGCGCGATCCGCTTCTACGAGAAGCACGGCTTCGTCCGCACCGGCGCGGCCGTGAACCCGAACTCCGGCGCCCCCACCTTCCGCATGAGCTGGCGGCCCGGCCGAAGACTGTAGGGTGCAACAGGCGCGCAGCGCCGTATTGCACCGCCGGTGCCGACCAAGTCCACACGCGCCCGCCGCGACGCCCATGGTGCAATACGCGCGCCTGCGGCGCGCTATTGCACCCTACCGAGCCGGGCGCGCAGCGCCGTATTGCGCCATCGCCCTACTCCCCGAACTCTCCCGGCGCGCCGACATCGCCGGCCCAGTCCTCGGGGAACACCCCCGCACGGACATCGCGGTGGAACGAGGAATGCGGCCAGTCCCGCACCCGCGTCACCAACCCGTGCTTCACGGGGTTGATGTAGCAGTATTCCACGTGACGGGCGTAGTCGGATTCGTTTCGCACCAAATGCTCCCAGAAACGCCGTTGCCAGATCCCGCGCTCGCCGCGCACGGCTCGCGACCGGTTGAGCTGCTCGGTTCGCGGCATGGCGCGCGAGAAACGGATCTTGATCATGCGCCAGCGGAGAGCAAAGTCGGCATCGTTCGGCGGCAAAGTCCAGACCGCATGAATATGGTCCGGCAGCACGACGAATGCGTCGATGTGGAACGGATGGTGGCGCAGCGTCCAACCCGTCGCCTCGCGCAACGCGTCGATATGGTCGGTGAGTAATCGTTGCCGCCGGTCCAGCACGGCAACCGTGAAGAACCAGCAGCCCCCGGGAATGAACGCGCGGCGATAGTTCGGCATGCATCGAGCGCAAGGATGAACCGCGGTACCGAGCAAGAGGTGCACAGTGCCCCGCTCATGACTACTCCGGGCGCGTCACCCACCTGCCGCCGCAATACGCGCGCCTGCGGCGCGCTATTGCACCCTATGCTCTACGCTCAGTCCGTAGGGTGCAATAGGCGCGCAGCGCCGTATTGCACCAGCCAGTGCCCGCCGCGACGCCCATGGTGCAATACGCGCGCCTGCGGCGCGCCATTGCACCCTACGGCTCAGCCGTGCTCGAACTGCAGCTTGGCGAGGCGCGCATAGAGGCCGCCCTTGGCGGCGAGCGCCTCGTGGGTGCCCTCCTCGACGATGCGGCCCTCGTCCATCACCAGGATGCGGTCGCAGGAGAGCACGGTCGCGAGCCGGTGGGCGATCACCAGCGTGGTGCGCCCCTGCATCAGCCGCGCGAGCGCGGCCTGCACCAGCGTCTCGCTTTCCGCATCCAGCGCCGAGGTCGCCTCGTCGAGGAGCAGCAGCGGCGCGTCGCGCAGGATCGCGCGCGCGATCGCGATGCGCTGGCGCTGGCCGCCCGAAAGCGTGACGCCGCGCTCGCCGATCTCGGTCGCATAGCCGTTCGGCAGGCGCGCGATGAACTCCGCGGCGGCCGCGAGCTCGGCTGCACGCGCGATCTCCTCCTCGCTCGCCTCGGCGCGCCCGAAACGGATGTTGTCGGCGACCGAGGCCGCGAAGATCGCGATCTCCTGCGGCACCAGCGCGATGCGTCGGCGCAGCTCCCGCGGATCGGCCTCTGCGACGTCGACCCCGTCGAAGACGACGCGGCCGGACGCCGGATCGTAGAAGCGCAGCAGCAGGTGGAAGATCGTGCTCTTGCCGGCCCCCGAGGGGCCGACGATCGCGACCTTCTCGCCCGGCCGCACCCGGAACGAGACGCCGTCGAGCACCGCCACGTCGGGACGCGTCGGATAGCGGAAGCGGACCTCCTCGAGCGCGACCTCGCCGTGCGCCGGCGCGGGCAGCGCGGCCGGCCGGGCCGGCGGCTTGATCGCCGGCTCGACCGCGAGCAGTTCGCCGAGCCGCTCCGCCGCGCCCGAGGCCTGGGAGATCTCGCCCCAGACCTGGCTGAGCTCGCCGAGCGCGCCCGCCGCGAACACCGCGTAGAGCACGAACTGGCCGAGCGTGCCGGCCGTCATGCGCCCGCCGAGCACGTCCTGCGCACCCACCCAAAGGATCGCGATCACGCTCGCCGACACCAGGAAGATCACGACCGCGGTGAGCCAGGCGCGCGCCCTCGTGGAGGCGCGCGCCGCCGCGAAGGCCCGCTCGACCGCGGCGCCGAAGCGCGTCGCGGCGAGCCGCTCGTCCGTGTAGGCCTGCAGCGTGCGGATCGCGCCGATCAGCTCGGTCGCATAGGCCGAGGCGTCGGCGAGCGTGTCCTGCGCGCCGCGCGAGCGCTTGCGCACCGCCCGCCCGAAGGCCACCAGCGGCAGCACGATCACCGGAATGGCGGCGAGCACGAAGCCCGACAGCCGCGGGCTCGTCACCACCATCATGGCGGCGGAGCCGAGGAACAGCACCAGGTTGCGCAGCGCGATCGACACCGAGGTGCCGACCGCGGTCTTGATCTGCGTGGTGTCGGCGGTGAGCCGCGAGGTGAGCTCGCCGGTCCGGGCGGCGTCGAAGAAGGCGGGCGAGAGCAGCGTCAGGTGCTCGAACACCGCGGCCCTGAGATCCGCGACCACCCGCTCGCCCAGGATCGTGACGAAGTAGTAGCGCAGCGCGCTCGCCGCCGCGAGCACCGCCACCACCGCGATCATGACCGCGAAATACTGGTCGATCAGCCCGATCCGCTCGGCCGAGAAGCCGTGGTCGATCATGCGGCGGACCGCGATCGGCACCGCCAGCGTCGCGAGCGAGGCGACCAGCAGCGCCGCGAGCGCGGCCGCGATCTCGCCGCGGTAGCGCAGCACATGGGGCAGGAGGCCGAGAAGCGGCCGAAGCCGGCGCTTCGGGCCGGCCTCGCGGCCCTCCCGGGCCGATCCGGGGTCGTCACGCCCGACAAAGCTCATGAAACGCGTCCAATCCGGAGATCCGCCTCGGGGGGCCGACAATGCCCAGGCATGCCCCGGATGACAATGACCCCCGCTCGGACCCCGGCTCGGAGCGCGGCTTGCCCCGGCGGGGGGCCTGGGCTATGAGACCCGCGACTTTTCCGAAACCAGGGCGCCCGCCGGCGCCGGATCGACACGGTCCAGGATCGATACGCCATGAAGTCCGACATTCATCCGAAGTATCACACCGTCAAGGTGGTGATGACCGACGGCACCGAGTTCACGACGCGCTCCACCTGGGGCAAGGAAGGCGACACGCTGCGCCTCGACATCGACCCCAAGTCGCATCCGGCCTGGACCGGCGGCCAGCAGCACCTGATCGACCGTGGCGGCCGCGTCTCGCGCTTCCAGAAGAAGTTCTCGGGCCTGATGAAGAAGTAGGCCGGGTTTCCCGGCCTCGTCGGGATGGATGCCGCGCGGCCCTCGGGCCGCGCGCGTCGTTTCGGAGCGCAGCGTGGACCCGGCGCGCGTGACGAAGCCCGCGGCGCCTCAGCGTCCGTCGCTCTCGAACGCCGCCTTGAGCAGGCCGAGCTGGCGCTCGACCGGGTTGCCCGGCGACGGCTCGGCGGCCGTCTTGTGGATCGTCGCATCGAGCCTTCGCACGCGGTCCTGCAGCCGCAGCGAGCGGTCGATCAGGTCGCGCAGCAGCTCGGGCAGGAGCGCCAGGTTCTCCGCGTCCGGGCGATCGCTCCCGGCGAGCTTCACCTTGTTCTTCTCCTTGCTGGCCTGGGCGAGCGACATCTCGCCCTCCTTGACGGCGCGGTGCAGGAGCAGCCAGGAGGCGAGCTGCATCAGCCGGGTGGTGAGCCGCATGCTCTCGGTCGCATAGACCAGCGCGGCGGCACGCTCGAGCTGCTTGGATTCCTGGCGGCCCGGCCCGTCCAGATAGCCGGCGGTCTCCTCGACCAGCGCCATGCCCTCCTTGAACAGGAGGCCGAAGGCTTGTGAGCCGGCAAGTCTCTCGCTGAAAGAGACGGGTTCACCGCGGGCGGACTGATCGGACATGACACGACGCCTCACTCACGCGGAATAGGTATGCCGCTCGAAGCCGCGCGAGTCCAGCGCCGATCCGGCTCATCGACGCCGATCCTTGCTGCAAGCGGGATGCCGCGCGCCCGTGCCTCGAAATGGGACACGCCTCCGCGGCGACAAAAAAAGGAGCCGCCGTCGCCGGCGGCTCGAAGGTGATAACAGGGAGGCGTCAAACAGAGTGGACAGGAGCCACTCGACGTCCAGAAGCTGGACGACGCCAGTAATGAACGAGAAAGCTTAACGGAGAGTTAAGCTTACCCGGTCCGGATCCGAAATTTCGCGTAGCCGCGCCGGGTTCCGCGCCGGCGGGCGGCCCCGCCCTGCGGCGTTCAGCGCTTGAAGACCTGGTCCGCGGCCGAGCGCGAGGCCTGCTTCCTGGCCCGCTCGGCCTCGAGCCGCGCGATCTCCTCCCGCAGCGCCGCGATCCGCTCGCCGAGCTCCTCCACCGAGAGGAGCGCGAGGTCCTGCCCGATCTCGTGGACGGGCTTCTTCGTCGGAGCGAGGTCGTCGTCGAAGGCGGCCATGGCGAGGAGACTACCGGGCGCACGGCCGGTTGTCACACGTGCCGACGGGCTCTGGAGCGCAGTCCGGTTCGATCGAATCGGAATACGCCTCCTTGCTTGGTCGCATTTTTCTGTGCCGGACCGGTATCCACCTCGGCGGAAAATGCTCTAATCAGGCAGCCCCGACATGTTCACCCGAGGTCCACGATGTCGATTCCGACCCGCATGACCGCCATTGCGATCCGCGCTCCCGGCGCCCCCGAGATGCTGGTGCCCGAGGAACGGCCGGTCGCCGCGCCCGGCGCCGGCGAGATGCTGGTGAAGATCGCGGCCGCCGGCGTCAACCGCCCGGACGTGATGCAGCGCCAGGGCATCTACCCGCCCCCCGCGGGCGCGACCGACATTCCGGGCCTCGAGATCGCGGGCGAGGTCGTGGCGCTCGGCACCGGGGTGTCGCGCTATCGCATGGGCGACAAGGTGACGGCCCTGGTGGTCGGCGGCGGCTATGCGGAATACTGTCCGGTCCCCGAGGTGAACGCCCTGCCGGTGCCGGCGAGCCTCTCCATGGTCGAGGCGGCCGCCATCCCGGAGACTTTCTTCACGGTCTGGCACAACGTGTTCGAGCGCGGCGCCCTGAAGAGCGGCGAGACCCTGCTGGTGCACGGCGGCTCCTCCGGCATCGGCACCACCGCGATCATGCTCGCCAAGGCCTTCGGCGGGCGCGTGATCGTCACCGCCGGCTCGGCCGAGAAGTGCGAGGCCTGCCTGAAGCTCGGAGCCGACCGCGCCATCAACTACCGGACCGAGGATTTCGTCGCCGAGACCAAGGCCGCGACCGGCGGCAAGGGCGCCGACCTGATCCTCGACATGGTGGGCGGCGACTACATCGAGCGCAACTACGAGACCGCCGCGGTCGAAGGCCGGATCGTGCAGATCGCCATCCAGCGCTCGCCCAAGACGACCGTCGATTTCCGCCGCATCATGCTCAAGCGCCTGACCCATACGGGCTCGACGCTGCGCGCCCGCTCGATCGCCGACAAGGCCGCGATCGCGCGCGCCGTCGAGGAGAAGGTCTGGCCGCTCGTCGCCGCCGGCAAGGTGAAGCCGCCGATCTACCAGACGTTCCCGCTGCGCGAGGCCGCCGCCGCCCACGCTCTGATGGAATCGAGCCAGCACATCGGCAAGATCGTGCTGACCGTGTGAGAGATGGCGTGACCGCCTCGGCTGCCCGCGGCCGGCTCGCCGAGCCACCAGCCAGAGTTGTTAATCCTACGGTGCGGAAGGGGCCGGCGGCCGTAGGAACCCTGGTAAAACCCGGAAACCTTGCTCTTGCCGCAACCCGCGGCTACTGATCCAGGCTCGGCCGGCGGCAGTTGCACGGCCCGGAGGCTCTCGATTGCTGGTTCGGCGCGCCGCATATCTCGGGGCGATTCTCCTCGCAGCCCTGCTCGCCGCGCCGGCGGCACGGGCCGTCGAGGCGATCAATGTGCGCATCGACGCCTCCGCGATCGACCTCACCGACGCGATCGACCTGCAGCGCACCGAGAGCGACCGCATCCAGGTCTCGACCGCGCCCGGCGCGGACGGGATCATCCGCCGCATCGAGGTGCGCGCGCGCGAGGGCAACAGCAGCTGGGCCGTGTTCGCGCTCGCCAACAACAGCGACGAGCAGATCGACCGCCTGATCGTGGCGCCGCACTACCGCCTGGTCGATTCCGGCCTGTTCTGGCCCGACCTCGGCGGCCAGCGCATCGTCAACATCACGCCCTCCTCGGGCGACCGGCCCGAGCGCCAGGACAGCGCCAATGCCGACGTCTTCCGCATCACGCTCGATCCCGGCACCGTCATCACCTATGTGGTGGAGCTCAAGTCCGAGAAGCTGCCGCAGCTCTATCTCTGGGGGCCTGACGCCTACAAGGACAAGCTCAACAGCTTCACCTTCTACCACGGCATCGTCATCGGCATCGCGGGCCTGCTGGCGCTGTTCCTGACCATCCTGTTCGTCGTCAAGGGCAGCGTGATGTTCCCGGCCGCCGCCGCGCTCGGCTGGGCGGTGCTCGTCTATATCGGCACCGACTTCGGGTTCTGGGGCAAGGTGTTCGATCTCTCGGCCGGCACCGAGCGGGTCTGGCGCGCCTCCGGCGAGGCGATCCTGGCCGCCACCCTGGTCGTGTTCCTGTTCGCCTATCTCAACCTCAACCGCTGGCACGTGCGCTACGCGCATATCACGGCCGGCTGGCTGATCTTCCTGGTCGCGCTGGTCGGCATCGCGCTGGTCGACCCCTTCGTCGCCTCCGGCATCGCGCGCATGTCGCTCGCCATCGTCGCGATCGCGGGCTTCGGCCTGGTCGTCTATCTCTCGGCCCACGGCTTCGACCGCGCCGTGCTGCTGATCCCGACCTGGCTCCTGCTGGTCGCCTGGGTGTTCGCCGCGAGCCTCGCGGTCACCGGCGTCGTCACCAACGACATCGTGGCGCCGGCGCTGCTCGGCGGCCTGGTGCTGATCGTGATGCTGATCGGCTTCACGGTGATGCAGCACGCCTTCGCGGGCGGCGTCACCTCGGCGATCGTCAGCGACGTGGAGCGCCGCGCGCTCGCGCTCACCGGCGCCGGCGACCTGATCTGGGACTGGGACGTCGCCTCCGACAAGGTGTTCGCGTCCCCCGAGGTGGAGCACCTGCTCGGGCTGAAGCCCGGCACGCTGGAAGGCTCGGCCGCCAACTGGCTGGACGTGCTGCATCCGCAGGACCGCGACCGCTTCCGCACCGCGCTCGACGGCATCCTCGACCAGCGGCGCGGCCGGCTGGTCCTCGACTTCCGCCTGCGCACCCACGAGGGCCACTACATGTGGTTCGCGCTCAAGGCGCGGCCCGTGGTCGGCTCCGACGGCGAGGTGGTGCGCCTGGTCGGCACGCTCGCCGACGTCACCGAGTTCAAGACCGCCGAGGAGCGCCTCCTGCACGACGCCGTGCACGACAACCTCACGGGCCTGCCGAACCGCGAATTGTTCCTCGACCGGCTCGAGGCGGCGCTCGCCTTCGCCAAGGTGGACGCCGCGATCCGCCCGACCGTGATGGTGATCGACCTCGACCGCTACAAGCAGGTCAACGATTCGGTCGGCATCGCGGTCGGCGATTCGATCCTGCTCACGCTGGCGCGCCGGCTCGGCCGGCTGCTCAAGCCGCAGGACACGCTGGCGCGGCTCTCCGGCGACCAGTTCGGCCTGATCCTGCTCTCCGAGCGCGAGCCCGCGCGCATCACGGCCTTCGCGGACACGATCCGCAAGACGTTGCGCGCGCCGATGACCTTCAACGACCGCGAGATCCTGCTCACCGCCTCGATCGGGCTCGCGCTCGCCGATGGCCAGCCGCAGGGCACCGCGGACGTCATCAAGGACGCAGAGCTCGCGATGTACCATGCCAAGCGCATCGGCGGCGACCGCATCGAGGTGTTCAAGCCGGCGATGCGCGGGCGCAAGAGCGACCGGCTCACGATCGAGACCGACCTGCGCCGCGCGCTCGAGCGCAACGAGATCACGGTGGTCTACCAGCCGATCATCTGGCTCGAGGACCGCTCGGTCGCGGGCTTCGAGGCGCTGCTGCGCTGGGACCACCCGAAGCTCGGCCGCCTCGCGCCCTCCGAGTTCATCTCGATCGCCGAGGAGACCGGGCTGATCGTCGACCTCGGCGTGTTCGCGCTCGACCGCGCCGCGCGCCAGCTCGCGACCTGGCAGCGCGCGACGCGCCTGCGCTATCCGCTGTTCTGCAGCGTCAACGTCTCCTCGCGCCAGCTCCTGCGCCACGACCTGATCCAGGACCTGCGCACCGTGCTGGCACGCTCGCCGGTCGCGCGTGGCACGCTCAAGCTGGAGCTCACCGAATCGCTCGTGATGGAGAACCCGGAATACGCCGCGCAGATGCTCACCCGCATGCGCGAGCTCGGCGTCGGCCTCGCCCTCGACGATTTCGGCACCGGCCACTCCTCGCTCGCCTACCTGCAGCGCTTCCCCTTCGACACCATCAAGATCGACCAGTCCTTCGTGCGCACCACCGGCAAGGGCACGCGCCCCGTGATCCTGCGCTCGATCATCGCGCTCGCGCACGATCTCGGCATGGACGTGGTGGCGGAGGGCGCGGAGACCGACTCCGACGCGGTCGAGCTCTACCAGCTCGGCTGCGAATACGCCCAGGGCTACGTGTTCGGCGAGCCCATGGCCCCCGAGCAGGCCTTCGCGCTGGTGAAGACCGAGGAGCACGAGGCGGCCGCCGAGTAGGGTGGGCAAAATCGCCACTGCGCATGATCGCGTGCACGAACCGCGATGCGGTCTTGCCCACGCGTCCCCCGCGTGGGCATCGCGCGCAAATTCCGAGTGAGGACGAAGGTCGCGTGGGCGCGACGCCCACCCTGCGCGTGGCTCACGCGTGGCCGGCTTCGCTCGACAGCATGGCGAGATCGATGCCGATCTTGCGCAGGGCCATCTCGTACTTCTGCTCGGTGTCGGTGCCGAAGATCAGCTCGGAATCGGCCGGGCAGTGCAGCCAGCCGTTGTCCTGGATCTCGGTCTCGAGCTGTCCCGGCGCCCAGCCCGCATAGCCGAGCGCGAGCACCGCGCTCGCCGGCCCCTTGCCGCGCGCGATCGCCTTGAGGATGTCGAGGGTGGCGGTGAGGCAGATGCCCTCGTCGATCGGCAGGGTCGAGTTCTCGATGAAGAAGTCGCTGGAATGCAGCACGAAGCCGCGTCCGGTCTCGACCGGACCGCCCTTGAGCACCTTCACGGTGCCGGCGCGCGGCGGCAGCTGGATCAGGTCCGCGGCCGGAATGACCTCGAGCTGCACCAGGAGGTCCGGGAAGCTGATGTTCGCCGCCGGATGGTTGACGATGATGCCCATCGCACCCTCCGAGGAGTGCGCGCATACGTAGATCACCGAGCGCGCGAAGCGCTCGTCCCGCATCGCCGGCATGGCGATCAGCATCTGGCCGTCGAGATAGCCCCGACTGCCGTTGGTTTCCTTCTTGTCCCACGACTTGCGAACCAAACGCATCTGTAAAGAGTACCCCGTTCCCGGTTTCCTGGGAATCGAAAGTTCGTTTTTCCGGGCCCGCGAACGCATTTCCGCCGCGTTCACGACCATTTCGGTGGCGCGCGCGGTCGCGGCCGATTACATGAACCGCATGAGCCTCGCCGTGTTCCCCGCGTGGTCCTGGAATCGCTCGTGGCTGGGCCGCGCCGGCCTCGCCGCCGCATGCCTCGTCCTCGCGCCTGCCGACGCGGCGCGCGCGAGCGACGCCTCGTCGTGGGACGGCGGGTTGCGCGCCGCCGTGCGCCTGATCGCCGGGACGCCGCGCCGCGAGGGCAGTGCGACGATCCACCGCGCCGGTGTCGAATTCCGTCTGGCGCACGGCTGGAAGACCTATTGGCGGTACCCCGGTGACTCCGGCCTGCCGCCCCGCTTCGACTTCACGGGCTCCGAGAACGTGAAGGCCGTCACGATCCGCTGGCCGGCGCCGCGGCGTCTCGACGACGAGGCCGGCACCTCGATCGGCTACAGCGGGGACTTCGTGCTGCCCCTCGACATCTGGCCCCAGGACGCCGCACAGCCCGTCGCGTTGCGCCTGCGGATCGACTACGGCATCTGCGAGAAGCTGTGCATTCCGGCCGAGGGCAAGGCGGAGCTGCGGCTCACCGGCGCCGCGAGCCGGCATGCGGAGCGTCTGGCCACGTTCGAGGCGCGGGTGCCGCGGGCGGCGCGCCTCGGCGAGGCGGGCGCATTGGCGATCCGCACGGCGCGGCGCGAGGGCGACCGCATGCTCCTCGACGTCGCGGCGCCGGCGGGCGCCAAGGTCGAGCTGTTCGCCGAGGGACCGAGCGCCGATTGGGCGTTGCCCGTGCCGGGCCCCGTGCCGGGGGCATCCGACGGGCTCGCGCGCTTCGCCTTCAAGCTGGACGGCCTGCCGCCGGGCGCGACGCCGGACGGCGCCACGCTCACGATCACGGCGGTCGCCGGCGACGCCGCGATCGAGGTGCCGGTGCCGATTCCGTGAACATGCACGGGCGGCCTCGACTTGTGCGCCCGGCAGGATAACTTAGCGGCGGCCGGCGCGCTGTCGTTGCGGCAGGCCCGCCGGATTTCCCTTTTCCGACATCCCCACTTGCCGAGAGGAATCCCACCATGCCCATCAAGGTCGGCGACCGCCTGCCCGAGGCCAAGCTCAGAGTGATGACCGCCGAAGGGCCCGCCTGGAAGACCACCGGCGAGATCTTCTCGGGCAAGAAGGTCGCGATGTTCGCGGTCCCCGGCGCCTTCACGGGCACCTGTCACAAGTCACACATGCCGAGCTTCCTGCGCAATGTGGACGCGCTCAAGGCCAAGGGCGTGGACGCCATCGTGGTGACGGCCGTGAACGATCATTTCGTCATGGATGAATGGATCAAGGCCTCCGGCGCGCAGGGCAAGATCGAGTTCCTGTCCGACGGCAATGCCGAGTTCGCCAAAGCCCTCGACATGGCCGTGGACGCCAGCGCCGGCGGCATGGGGATCCGCTCCCGGCGCTATGCCATGCTGATCGACGACGGCGTCGTGAAGGTCGTCAACATCGAGGAGAAGCCCGGCACCGTCGACATCTCGAGCGCCGAGAACCTGCTCAAGTCGATGTGAGCCGACCCTGATCCCGTCCGCTTGCGTGCGCCGTTCTCGCCTCCGCGAGCCCGGCGCGCGCGAGCGCGTCGGCGCGCTCGTTCATCGCGTGGCCGGCGTGGCCCTTCACCCAGTGCCAGTGCACCGTGTGACGGGCGAGCGCGGCATCGAGCCGCTGCCACAGGTCCACGTTCTTGACGGGTTTCTTCTCGGCGGTGCGCCAGCCGTTGCGTTTCCAGCCGTGGATCCACTGCATGATGCCGTTGCGCAGGTACTGGCTGTCGGTGTGGAGATCGACCGCGCAGGGTCGCTTGAGCGTCTCGAGCGCGGCGATCGCAGCCATCAGCTCCATGCGGTTGTTGGTCGTCATCGGCTCGCCGCCCGTGATCTCGCGCTCGTGGTCGCCCCAGCGGAGGATCGCGCCGAAGCCGCCGGGGCCCGGATTTCCCGAGCAGGCGCCGTCCGTGTAGACGACCACGTGCTGTTGCGTCGGCGCCCGATGCGGCGCTCCGGGATGCGGCTCGTCCATCAGTCGATTCCGTAGTCGCGCACGCTCGCGACCGCCTGGTGGAAGCGCAGCTTGCGGAAATATTCCAGCGGGTCCTTCGGCTTCACCAGCGCCCCCGGCGGCACGTCGAGCCAGTCGACCAGCCGCGTGAGCAGGAAGCGCAGCGCCGCACCGCGCGCGAGCAGCGGCAGCGCGGCGCATTCGGCCGGCGCGAGCGGCCGCGCCCGCATATAGGCCTGCAGCAGCGCCCGGCCCTTGGTGACGTTGTAGGCGTGGTCCGGCTCGAAGCACCAGGCGTTGAGGCAGATCGCGACGTCGTAGGCGAGCGTATCCGTGCAGGCGAAGTAGAAGTCGATCAGTCCCGACAGCCGCTCGCCGAGGAAGAACACGTTGTCCGGGAACAGGTCCGCATGGATCACGCCCTGCGGCAGGTCGCGCGGCCAGCCGGCCTCGAGCGCACCGAGCTCCTTCGCGATCGCCGGGCAGAGCCCCGGCTGCAGCGTGTCGCCGCGCTCGCGCGCCGCCTCGAAGAGCGGCCGCCAGCCCGCGACCGAGAGCGCGTTGCGGCGCGTGAGGCGGAAGTCCGCGCCCGCGAGATGCAGCTCCGCGAGCGCGGTGCCGACCGCCGCGCAATGGGTCGCGGTCGGCCGCCGGATCCACATGCCGTCGAGGAACGTGACGATCGCGGCCGGCCGTCCCGCGAGCTTGCCCAGCACCTCGCCGCGGCGGTTCTTCACCGGCTGCGGGCAGGTGAGCCCGCGTGCCGCGAGATGCTCCATCAGGCCGAGGAAGAAGGGCAGGTCCTCCGGCGCGACGCGCTTCTCGTAGAGCGTGAGGATGAAATAGCCGCGGCTGGTGTGGACCAGGAAGTTCGAGTTCTCGACGCCCTCCGCGATGCCCTTGTAGGCGAGCAGCTCGCCGAGGTCGTAGCCGGACAGGAAGGCGCCGAGGTCCTCGGCCGCGACGTCGGTGTAGACCGCCATCGGCTACTCCGCGGCCTCGCTCTCGCGCAGGGGTCGCGGCAGCGGAAAGAAGACATCCTCGTCGGCCGCCGAGACGGTCTCGACCGCGACCGCGTAGCGCTCCGCGAAGGCGTCGATGATCTCCTCGACCAGCACCTCGGGCGCCGAGGCGCCGGCCGTGATGCCGAGGCGGCGGATCGCGCCGAACAGGTTCCAGTCGATGTCGGCCGCGCGCTGCACCAGCGCGGCGCGCGTGCAGCCGGCGCGTTCCGCGACCTCCTTGAGGCGCCGCGAGTTGGACGAGTTGGGCGCGCCCACCACGATCATGGCGTCGACCTGCGGCGCCACGCGCTTCACCGCCTCCTGGCGGTTGGTGGTGGCGTAGCAGATGTCCTCCTTGTGCGGTCCGGCGATCGCCGGGAAGCGCCGCTTGAGCAGGGCGACGATCTCGGCCGCATCGTCCACCGAGAGCGTGGTCTGCGTCACGAAGGCGAGCCTCTCGGGGTCGCGCGGCGCGAAGGCGGCGGCGTCCGCCACCGTCTCGACCAGGGTGACGGTGCCGGCCGGGAGCTGTCCCATGGTGCCGATCACCTCCGGATGGCCCGCGTGGCCGATCAGCACGATCTCCCGGTCGCGGCGGGCGTGGATCTCGGCCTCGCGATGCACCTTGGTGACCAGCGGGCAGGTGGCGTCGAGCGTGAAGAAGCGGCGCCGGTCCGCCTCCTCGGGCACCGATCTCGGCACCCCGTGGGCCGAGAACACGACCGGGGCCTGCGTTTCCGGGATCTCGTCGAGCTCCTCGACGAACACCGCGCCCTTGGCGCGCAGGCTCTCGACCACATAGCGGTTGTGAACGATCTCGTGGCGCACATAGACCGGCGCTCCGTAGACCGCGAGCGCCCGCTCCACCGTGTCGATTGCCCGCACCACCCCGGCGCAGAAGCCCCGCGGCGAGCAGAGCAGCACCGCCAGCGGCGGCTTGCCGGGCCCTTCCAGAGCCGTCATGGGAGCCTCGCCGGGTGCGAAATGGCCGGATTTCCGTGGCGCATCGTGGGCCCGACATGGGCCGCGCCCCCGCCCCCTGTCAAGCGCGCCCCGTTCCGCATTGGACAGGACGGGCCATCCTGCCTATATTGCCGGCATATTTTCCGTCATCCCGGATGACTGGCTCCGCCCCCGAGGGCGGGCGGAGCGCGAAGGAGATTTGCCATGCTGAACACGCCGCTGATGCCCAAGGCGACCGCCGTCTGGCTGGTGGAGAACACCGCGCTGAGCTTCGACCAGATCGCGGATTTCTGCCGGCTGCACCCCCTCGAGGTGAAGGCGATCGCCGACGGGGACGCGGCCCAAGGCATCAAGGGCATCGATCCGATTGCCACCGGCCAGCTCACGCGCGAGGAGATCGAGAAGGCCGAGGCCGACACCGGCCACCGGCTCCACCTCGCCGACCCCAAGGTGCGCCTGCCCGAGGCCAAGAAGAAGAAGGGGCCGCGCTACACCCCGGTGTCGCGGCGCCAGGACCGCCCCAATGCGATTCTCTGGCTGGTGCGCAACCATCCCGAGCTCAAGGATGCGCAGATCATGCGGCTGGTCGGCACCACCAAGTCGACCATCCAGGCGATTCGCGAGCGCACCCACTGGAACGCGCCCAACCTCACGCCCATGGACCCGGTGACGCTGGGTCTCTGCTCCCAGACCGACCTCGACCTCGAGGTGCAGCGCGCCGCCAAGGAGAAGCCGGTGATCGAGGAGCGCGGTCCCACGCTGCTGCCGGCCGCGGTCACCACGGCCGAGGCCGAGCACGCCCCGGAGACGGGCGGCAAGAAGCCCGCCGACGAGCTCAATGTCGAGGCGGTATTCGCCAAGCTCAAGCAGCTCGGCGGCAAGAGCGAGTAGCGACGGCCCCGACGCCCGGGCAACTCTCCGTGCCGCGGGTCGACCGCGTATCGTCCCTTACGCGTTCAAGCGGATAGTCCCGGCCGGCCTCCCCTTACCCGGCGTTAAGCACAGGTTGCGCAGGATCACGCCGCGACCCGCACCCTGTTCCCCCGAACCGGCGTGCGGCTCCGGCGCGCCTGCGCGCGGTCAAACGGGACGGGTTCCATGCACGGTTTCAAGCTGACGATCGGCGCGAAGATCTACGGCATCATCGCTCTGTGCTTCATCGGATTCCTGGGCATCATGGCCTTCGAGACCCGCCAGCTCGCCGCCGCGCTCGAGGAGCAGAAGCGGATCGAGCTGCGCCACCTCGTCGAGATCGCACTCGGCATCGTCAAGGACGAGCACGCAGCCGCGCAGAAGGGTACGCAGTCCGATGCGGAGGCGCAGAAGCGCGCCGCCGCCCGCCTCGCGGCTTTGCGCTACGAGAAGAACGAATACTTCTTCATCACCGACATGAAGAGCGCGGTGGTCATGCACGCGGTCTCGCCGCAGCTCGCCGGCCGCAACATGGTCGACGTCAAGGACCCGGCCGGCAGATACTTCTTCCGCGAGATGGTCGACGTGACGCGGCGCCAGGGCGGCGGCTACGTGTCCTACCAGTGGCCGAAGCCCGGCTCCGACGCGCCGCAGCCCAAGCTGACCTATGTCGAGGGATTCGCCCCCTGGGAGTGGGTGATCGGCACCGGCGTCTACATCGACGATCTCGACCGCCAGGTCTGGCGCTCGGCGCAGCAGGCCCTGCTCATCACCGGCCTGGTCCTGCTCGCGATCGGGGCGATCTCGGTCGTGGTCGCCCGCCGCACCTCGCGCGCGATGCGCGGCATGACCCAGGCGATGAACGAGCTCGCCTCCGGGCGCTTCGACATGGTGCTGCCGGGGCTCGAACGCAGCGACGAGGTCGGCGCCATGGCGCGGGCGGTCGAGCTGTTCAAGCAGAACGCGGCGGAACGCGCCCGCGTCGAGGCCGAGCGGAAGCAGGCCGCCGACGAGGCCGCCGCCGCGGCGCGGCGTGCCGAGATGCACAAGCTCGCCGAGGGGTTCGAGGCGGCGGTCGGCGACATCGTCGACACCGTGTCCTCGGCCTCGCGCGCGCTCGAGACCGCGGCACGGTCGCTGACGCAGAACGCCGAGACCACGCGCGAGCTTTCCGGGATGGTGGCCACGGCTTCGGAGCAGGCCTCCGCGAACGTCCAGTCGGTCGCCTCGGCGACCGAGGAGATGACCTCCTCGGTGGGCGAGATCAGCCGCCAGGTGCACGAGTCGTCGACGATCGCCGGCGAGGCCGTGAAGCAGGCCGAAAGGACCGACGCGCGCATCGGCGAGCTGTCGCAGGCCGCGAGCCGCATCGGCGACGTCGTCAAGCTGATTACCGCCATCGCCGAGCAGACCAACCTGCTGGCGCTCAACGCCACGATCGAGGCCGCCCGCGCCGGCGAGGCCGGCAGGGGCTTCGCGGTGGTGGCCTCCGAGGTCAAGGCACTCGCGGCGCAGACCGCCAAGGCGACCGACGAGATCGGCGCCCAGATCGCGAGCATGCAGGCCGCGACCCAGGAGTCCGTCGCCGCCATCAAGGAGATCGGCGCGACCATCACGCGCGTCTCCCAGATCGCCGCCGCGATCGCGGCGGCGGTCGAGGAGCAGGGCGCCGCGACCGACGAGATCGCGCGCAACGTGCAGCAGGCCGCGCACGGCACCACGCAGGTGGCCGCCAACATCGTCGAGGTGAACCGCGGCGCCGGCGAGACCGGCTCGGCCTCCTCCCACGTGCTCGCCTCCGCGCAGTCGCTCTCGCGCGAGAGCGACCACCTCAAGAGCGAGGTCGAGAAGTTCCTCGCCACCGTGCGCGCCGCCTGATCCGGCTCGGCCGCCGCAGCCTGGGATCATCGCCGCGGCGCGGCGCGGCCGCCCGCCAGCGCACCCGTCGTGGCGGGCAGGCCCGGCGGGCGCGCCGCGTCCCCACGGGCCGCTCGTGCCGAC
The DNA here is from genome assembly GCA_003105195.1 of Bradyrhizobiaceae bacterium. GTDB lineage: Bacteria > Pseudomonadota > Alphaproteobacteria > Rhizobiales > Xanthobacteraceae > FEB-22. Next base: position 10,753 of record PQAH01000077.1, on the reverse strand, counting down.
CGGATCGGGTGTTCTGCTGACGCGAATTTTGGCCAGTATTGATCGGAATTAACCGGCTTTCCGCGAACGTTTTCACGTCCCGTTTCGCCGCCTCGGGCATCCTGCTCCTCACGGCGGCTCGCACGGCCGTTTGAGCACGCGCAGCGCGGCGGCGCCCGAAGGCCGGCGCCGTCCGCTGCGTCACCGCCGCGCCAGGCTTGCCTCGGTACGGGTGTCGGCGGATCCGCATGCCGCGTACCGCGCCGGCCGCGTGGCGAGCCGCCCACCCGGCCCCACGTGGCCGGCGTTTTCTCGCCGCGTCGGCGTTGCCGCGGGGGACGGGTTGCCGATCGCCTCGTGCGGCCCCCCGGCACGCGGCTCCGGAGCGCTTTCCCTACCCCAGCGCCTCGTCCTTCACGGGCACCGTGTAGTTGAGGCCGAGGCGGCCGCCGTCGACATAGATGGTCTGGCCCGTCACGTAGCTCGCGTCCTTCGAGGCGAGGAACGCGGCGACGGCGGCGATCTCGTCCGTGCTGCCGATGCGCGCGAGCGGCGTGCGCGACAGGAGCCGGCGCTTGGCCTCGCGGTCCTGGGCGACGCCCGCCAGCATGTCGGTCATGATCGAGCCCGGACCGATGGCATTGACGCGGATGCCGTAGGGGGCGAGCGCGAGCGACATCACCTTGGTGAGCTGGTCGACGCCGCCCTTGGACACGCAATAGGGCACCTGGTTCGGGATCGCGACCACGGCGTTGATCGAGCTCATGTTGACGATGGCGCCGGCTCCCTTGCCGGCCTTCACCTGCGCGATCATCTGCTTGGCGGCGGCCTGCCCGCACAGGAAGGCGCCCTTGAGATTGGTGCGCAGCACGCGGTCGAAATCGGCCTCCTTGAGCTCGACGAACTCGGCCGTGTGCACGATGCCGGCATTGTTCACCAGGATGTCGAGGTCGCCCGTGAAGGCGGAGGTCGCCTCGGCGACGATCCGCTTGGCGTCGAGCAGTTCGCCGACATCGGCCTGCACGAACCGGCACTTGTCCTTGCCGATCGCCGCGGCCGCCGCCTCGCCGTCCTCCTCGTTCACGTCGGCGATGACGACGCGCGCGCCCTCCGCGACGTAGCGTTTCGCGATGGCGAGCCCGATGCCGCGCGCGCCGCCCGTGATGGCGGCGACCTTGCCGTCGAGCAGACCCATGGACCTCTCCTGGCTGACGTGCCGCCGCGACGGCGGCCGGCGCGCGGTTATAGCGCAGGCGCCCGAAAATGGGAGGCCGGATTCTCGGCGGCGCTCGCGGATCCGGTAGGATGCAATAGCGCGCCGCAGGCGCGCGTATTGCACCATGGGCGGCGCGGCGGGCGCGTGTGGGCTTGGTCGGCACCTGCGGTGCAATACGGCGCATGCAAGTCGGCTGTTGCCGACTTGCACTTTTGTCATGCCCAAGTCGGGCAAGCCCGACTTGGGTGCGCCTATTGCACCCTTAGGGTTCGCTCGGATCAGGCGGCCTTGCGTTCCATGAGCCGCGCCAGGTGGCCGTCCTGCGCCGCGACGAAGCGCGCCAGCCGGGCCGCGTAGTCCGGCACGACGGCATCGCGCACCGAGGGCCGGGCCGCGAGCGCCGCGCGCCAGGCCGCGACCTTCGGCTTGCCGGCGAGAATCCCGTGGTCGGCCACGCGATCGATCAGGTCGAAGTAGCGGAACACGGGGCCGAACGCGGCATCGACCAGGCCGAAGCGCGGGCCCGCGAACCAGGGCTCCGCGATCGCGCGCTCGAGGCGCGCGAACCTGTCCGCAAGCCCGGACACGCGCGCCGCGAAGGCCTCGCGCGACGGCGTGGTCTCCAGCACCCAGAGATCCGCCAGCACCGCCGAGCCGAGCTCGATCATGGCGCGGTGCCCCGCCCGCGCCACCGGATCGGCCGGCAGCAGCGGATTCGGCTGCGTCTCCTCGAGATATTCCAGGATCACGGCGGACTCGAAGATCACGGCGTCGCCCACCCGCAACAGCGGCACCTTGCCGAGCGGCGAGAGCTCCAGGAACCAGTCCGGCTTGGCGGCGAGGTCGATGGTGACGCGCTCGAATTCCACGCCCTTCTCGGCGAGCGCGATCGCGGCGCGCTGCACATAGGGACAGAGATCGTGGCTGACGAGGGTCAAGGGGGCGCTCATGTGATCCTCCAAATCAATGCGGATGCATTTATCTTAATGCATTTGCATTCATCGTCAACCGGATGCAGATGCATGGGGATCACGAAGCCGTGCGCGGCCGGGCCGGTCGCGAGGGGCGGCTCAGCGCCGCCGCATCAGGCGGTCGATCGCGAACCGGCCGGCGCCGCTCACGAGGATCGCCAGCAGCCCGCCCGTCATGGCGACGTTCTTGTAGAAATTGTTGCTCTGCGCCCGCCGCGCCGCCGGCTCGGCGAACTCCCAGTACCGGTGCGCGATCAGGGTGGCGACGATCATGAACAGGATCAGGAACAGCGTCGCATAGCGGGTCGCGAGGCCGAGCAGCAGTGCGACGCCGGCGACGAACTCCAGCGGCGCGCCGACATAGGCGAGGAGGCTCGCGGCCGGGACGCCGCTATGCGCCAGGGAGGCCGCGAAGCCATCGAGGTCGGCGAGCTTGCTCCAGCCGCTGGTCACGAAAATCCAGCCCATGAGGATGCGGCCGACGAGCAGCAGGCCATCGGCGTTGCGCGCCACGAGACCGTCCAGGCCCGAGAAGACGGCCGGGCTGCGCGACGCGACGTGCAGGGAGTCCGGCGTTTTGATGCTATGGGAGGACATGAGCGACCTTTGCTGCGGCTCGTTGCACCCCCCAGGGCCGGATCATCCCGATCCCTTGCGTGCGGTCACCTCACGAATTCGGGAGAGTTCCCGGGAGCGTCGGAGTGGCCCCGCGGCCGAGAGACGCAGCCGGGCCCGTCCGCGATGATGTCACGCGCCGCGCAATGGCTACGCGGGGAACTCCCCCTCTCCCGCGCCTTCTGGCTCCACGCGATCGGCTATGGCTCGCTGATCAATGCGACGACGACGGCGCTCTCTTTCGCGGTGCTGGCGACCGGCGGGCCGGGGTGGCTCGCATTCGCCGCGTTTCTCGCGCCCATCCCCTACAACCTCACGGCCGTGCTCGCGGTCTGGCGCAGCGCGGAGCGCTATCGCGGCGACGCGGGCTGGGCGACCGCGGCCCGCGTTGCGGTCGTCGCCTGGGCGCTGCTCGCGAGCCTGCTGTAGGGCATTTTCCGCCGAGGTGGGCACCGGTTCGGCGCAGAGAATGCGACCCGATCAGGAAACCAGGATCAGGCGTCGCCGACCCCGTGCTGCTTCAGCGCCGAGCCGATCTCCTCGAGGATCACGGGGTCGTCGATGGTCGCCGGCATGGTCCAGGGCTCCGCGTCGGCGATCTTCTTCATGGTGCCGCGCAGGATCTTGCCGGAGCGCGTCTTCGGCAGGCGGTTCACCGTGATCGCCAGCTTGAATGCCGCCACCGGGCCGATGCGCTCGCGCACCAGCGCGACGATCTCCTTCTCGATCTCGGCGGGCGGCCGGTTGACCCCGGCCTTGAGCACGATGAAGCCGCACGGCACCTCGCCCTTGAGCGCGTCGGCGATGCCGATCACGGCACATTCGGCGACGTCCGGATGGCTTGCCAGCACCTCCTCCATGCCGCCCGTGGAGAGCCGGTGGCCGGCCACGTTGATGATGTCGTCGGTGCGGCCCATGATGAACAGGTAGCCGTCCTCGTCCTTGTAGCCGGCGTCGGCGGTCTTGTAGTGGCCCGGGAACTCGGTGAGGTAGCTCTCCTTGAAGCGCTCGTCCTGCTGCCACAGCGTCGGCAGGCAGCCGGGCGGCATCGGCAGCCTGATCACGATCGAGCCCATCTGTCCGCGCCCCACCTCGCGGCAGGCCTCGTCGACGATGCGCACGTCGTAGCCCGGCATCGGCACGGTGGGCGAGCCGTGCTTCACGGGGAGCTGCCCGAGGCCCATCGGGTTGCCCGCGATGCACCAGCCGGTCTCGGTCTGCCACCAATGATCGATCACCGGCACCTTCAACAGGTTCTCGGCCCACACCACCGTGTCGGGGTCGGCGCGCTCGCCGGCGAGGAACAGGGTGCGGAAGCGGCTCAGGTCGTGCTTGCCGAGCAGGGCGCCCTTCGGATCCTCCTTCTTGATGGCGCGGAACGCGGTCGGCGCCGTGAACATGGCGGCGCAGCCGTGCTCGGCGATCACGCGCCAGAAGGCGCCCGCGTCGGGCGTGCCGACCGGCTTGCCCTCGTAGAGGATCGAGGTGCAGCCGTGGAACAGCGGCGCGTAGACGATGTAGCTGTGGCCGACCACCCAGCCGATGTCGGAGGCCGCCCAGTACACCTCGCCGGGATCGACCCCGTAGAGGTTCTTCATCGACCATTTCAGTCCGACCAGGTGGCCGCCATTGTCGCGCACCACGCCTTTCGGGATCCCGGTCGTGCCCGAGGTGTAGAGGATGTAGAGCGGGTCGGTCGCGAGCACCGGCACGCAGTCGGCGCTCTTGCCGGCGCGCTTGGCGGCCGCCTGCAGGTCCGCCCAGTCGTGGTCGCGGCCCGCCGTCATCGCGGCTTCGGCCTGCGGCCTCTGCAGGATGACGCAGCCCTCGGGCTTGTGGCGCGCGAGCCGGATCGCCTCGTCGAGCAGCGGCTTGTAGGGCACGACGCGGTTCACCTCGATGCCGCAGCTCGCCGAGAGAATGAGCTTCGGCTGCGCGTCGTCGATGCGGGTGGCGAGCTCCTTGGCCGCGAAGCCGCCGAACACCACCGAATGCACCGCGCCGATCCGCGCACACGCGTACATGGCGACCATCGCCTCCGGCACCATCGGCATGTAGATGATCACGCGGTCGCCCTTGGCGACGCCGAAATCCTTCAGCACCGCCGCGAAGGTCTTCACCTCGCCGAGCAGCTCCGCATAGCTGATGCGGCGCTGCGTGCCGGTCACCGGCGAGTCGTAGATGATCGCGGCCTGCTCTGCCCGCCCGCCCGCCACATGGCGGTCGATGGCATTGTGGCAGGTGTTGCAGGTGGCGCCCACGAACCAGCGGCCATAGATGCCGGCCGCGGGGTCGAACACCTTGGCGGCCGGCTCGTACCAGTCGATCTCCTGCGCGGCCTCGCCCCAGAACCCTTCCGGATCCTTCAGGCTGCGCGCGTAAACGTCGAAATAGCGGCTGGTACGGGCGTCCATGGCGTCCTCCTCGTTGCGCCGTCTCCCCGTTTCATGCACGAGGAGACGGCCTCTCGTTCTTGTCGCGCGTCAATTGCGCGCGATATTCCCCGGTCCCCGCCGATCCTAGAAGGCGATCTTGCCGGTCAGGATCTGCCAGAACATCTTCCAGTCGCCCATGAAGCTGTAGAGCGGCTGCTTGAACGACGCCGGCTGGTTCTTCTCGAAGGCGAAGTGGCCGATCCAGGCGAAGCCGTAGCCGGCCACCAGCCCGGCGAGCAGCCACCAGGGATTGCGCGTCCACACCAGCAGCACGAGGCACACCAGCGCCAGCGCCGAGCCGACGAAATGCAGCCGGCGACACGTCGGGTCCCGGTGCTCGCTCAAGTAGAACGGGTAGAACTCCGCGAAGCTTTGGTATTTTCTCCCCGCGGGCTTGGCAACGTCGCTCATGGCAGTCTCCCTTTCCTGCCCAACCCGCGCATTGTGCGGCAGCCCCGGCGCAATGCAAGCCGCGCGCCCTCGACATGTCGGCCCTGCGGGTCGTAAGAGTGGCGCCCGCGCTCCGGCGGGCTTCGATCGGCCTCTCCCCCGCCCTGCCCCGAACCGACGTGCTCACGGACCCCCTCTTCCTCCTCGTGGCCATCCCGGCGGTCACCTTCCTGGGCCTCGCCAAGGGGGGCTTCTCGGGCGTCGGCATGGTGGCGACGCCGCTCCTCGCCCTGATCCTGCCGCCCCTGCAAGCGGCCGCGATCTTGCTGCCGATCCTGCTCTTGCAGGACGTGATCTCGGTCTGGGTCTACCGCCGCGACTTCAGCACCGCCAACCTGAAGGTCCTGATCCCCGGCGGGGCGCTCGGCGTCGTCGTCGCCTGGGCGCTCGCGGCCTACGTCTCCGACCACCATGTCCGCTTCGCGATCGGGCTGATCGGCGTCGTCTTCGTGCTCAATGCCTGGCTCGGCCGCGTCCCGACGACCGCGAAGCCCGCGACCACGCCGGCCGGCCTGTTCTGGGGCGCGGTCGCCGGCTTCACCTCGACGCTGAGCCAGGCCGGCAGCCCGCCCTTCCAGGTCTACGTCCTGCCGCAGCGTCTGCCCAAGATGACCCTGGTCGGCACCGCCGCGATCTTCTTCGCGGCCGTGAACCTGATGAAGGTCGCGCCCTATTTCGCCCTCGGCCAGTTCTCGACCGAGGGCCTCGTGACCACGCTCGCCCTCACGCCGCTCGCGGTCGCGACCAACTTCCTCGGCATCTGGCTGGTGCAGCGCACGCCCACCGAGCTGTTCTACCGCATCGCCTATGTGCTGGTGTTCCTGATCTGCCTCGCGCTGCTGTGGCAGGGCGGCCGGCACATTCTCGGCATCTAGCGCATGTCCCGGCGAAGCGGGAACCGGTTCGCCGATGAGAGCATGCGCCCGGCAACAACCTCAGCCGCCGATTGATCGCGACCCGTCGGTGTGGCTACGGTGCGGAGCGAAGAACCGGCGGGGAACCCCATGGCGCAGACGCCCTACGACACCGATCTCGACCGCAACCCGGCGAACTTCCAGCCGCTCACCCCGCTCGCCTTCCTGGAGCGCTCGGCGGCGGTGTTTCCCGGGCACACGGCGATCATCCACGGCCGCCTGCGCCGCAGCTATGCCGAGTTCTATGCCCGCGCGCGCCGTCTCGCCTCCGCGCTCGCGCAGCGCGGCATCGCGCGCGGCGACACCGTCTCGGTGATGCTCGCCAACACGCCCGCGATGCTCGAGGCCCATTACGGCGTGCCGATGACCGGCGCCGTGCTCAACACCCTGAACACGCGGCTCGATGCGGCGATCATCGCCTTCACGCTCGACCATGCCGAGACCAAGGTGCTGATCACCGACCGCGAGTTCTCCAAGACCGTCAAGGAAGCCCTCTCGCTCGCCAAGGCGAAGCCGCTGGTCGTCGACTACGACGACCCGGAATTCACCGGCGCGGGCGAACGACTCGGCGCGATCGAGTACGAGGACTTCATCGCCGCGGGCGACCCCGCTTTCGCCTGGGCCATGCCGGCCGACGAGTGGGACGCGATCTCGCTCAACTACACCTCGGGCACCACCGGCGATCCCAAGGGCGTCGTCTATCACCACCGCGGCGCCTACCTGCTCGCCGTCGGCAACGTGGTCACCTGCGGCATGGGCAAGCATCCGGTCTATCTCTGGACGCTGCCGATGTTCCACTGCAACGGCTGGTGCTTCCCCTGGTCGATCTCGGTGGTCTCGGGCACCCATGTCTGCCTGCGCGCCGTGCGCGCCCCCGCGATGTACGACGCGATCGCCGATCACGGGGTGACGCATCTCTGCGGCGCGCCGGTCGTGATGTCGACGCTGCTCAACGCGCCCGATGCCGAGAAGAAGCCCCTGCCCCATCAAGTCGAGTTCTTCACCGCCGCCGCGCCGCCGCCCGAGGCGGTGCTCGCCGCCATGAAGGAGGCTGGCTTCAACGTCACCCATCTCTACGGGCTGACCGAGACCTACGGCCCGGCCGTGGTGAACGACTGGCACGGCGAATGGGACGCGCTCTCCGGCCCCGACCAGGCGGCGCGCAAGGCGCGCCAGGGCGTGCGCTATCTGCCCCTCGAGGCCCTCGACGTCATCGACCCCGAGACCATGCGGCCGGTCCCGCGCGACGGCGCCACGCTGGGCGAGGTCATGTTCCGCGGCAACGTCGTCATGAAGGGCTATCTCAAGAACAAGTCCGCTTCGCAGAAGGCCTTCGCGGGCGGCTGGTTCCACTCCGGCGATCTCGGCGTGATGCATCCCGACGGCTACATCCAGCTCAAGGACCGCTCGAAGGACATCATCATCTCGGGCGGCGAGAACATCTCCTCGATCGAGGTCGAGGACGCGCTCTACAAGCATCCGGCGGTCGCGGCCGCGGCCGTGGTCGCCAAGCCCGACGAGAAGTGGGGCGAGACGCCCTGCGCCTTCGTCGAGCTCAAGCCCGGCGCGTCCGCGAGCGGCGACGACCTCATCGCCTGGTGCCGCAAGAATCTCGCCGGCTACAAGTGCCCGCGCCACATCGTCTTCACCGAGCTTCCCAAGACCTCGACCGGGAAGATCCAGAAGTTCAAGCTGCGCGAGATGGCGAAGGCGGTGTGACGGCATGTCCTCCGACACCCCGCACGCCGGCATCGACGCGCTCCTGCCGCAGGAGGTCGCCGAGAAGGCCGAGGCGCTCGGCATCCAGAAGGCCCGGCGCGACGCCGTCACCTTGTTCGTGCTCGGCGTTCTCGCCGGCGCCTTCATCGCGCTCGGCGCCATGTTCGCGACCACCGTGCTCGCCGGCAGCGAGGGTGTGCTGCCCTTCGGGGTGAGCCGCCTGCTCGCCGGCCTCGTCTTCTGTCTCGGGCTGATCCTGGTGATCCTCGGCGGCGCCGAGCTGTTCACCGGCAACGCGCTGATGGTGATGGCGCTCGCCGCCGGCAAGCTCTCGCTTGGCGCCATGCTGCGCGCCTGGGGGATCGTCTACGCGGGCAACCTCGTCGGCGCGCTCGGCACCGCCGCGCTCGTGTTCCTGTCGGGCCAGTATCTCGCGGCCGACGGCGCGGTCGCCCGGGTCGCGCTCTCGCTCGCCTCCGACAAGGCGACGCTGCCCTTCGACCGCGCGCTGTTCCTCGGCATCCTCTGCAACGTGCTGGTCTGTCTCGCGGTGTGGCTGGCGCTCGGCGCCCGCTCGACCACCGACAAGGTGATGGCGATCGTGTTCCCGGTGTCGGCCTTCGTGGTCGCGGGCTTCGAGCACTCGGTCGCCAACATGTACCTGATCCCGCTCGGCCTGCTGATCAAATGGCTCGCGCCCGCGGCCTTGTGGAGCGCGCTCGCGACCACGCCGGCCGAGCTCGGCGGCCTCACCCTCGGCGGCCTCTTCGCCAACCTGGTCCCGGTCACGATCGGCAACGTGATCGGCGGCGGCGTGCTGGTCGGCGCCGTCTACTGGTTCGTCTATCTGCGCACGCGCGCGAAGTAGAATCGCGCTTCCGCGGAGAAGATCGCGGGCGATCGTATTATGTATCTTCACCTGATTCGCCGCACCCTTACGCATCGACACCTGCCGCGTCGGGTCCCGCGAACTACGTAGAAGTTCCGATTCGGCGGCCACTTTCGGCACATTGTCACGCAAACATCCCGGTCATTCCACAAAGCTGCCCCGTTCCGGCGGCATCTGCGCGTGAGCGTTCGCCCGCCACCGCGCATCAAGGGCGACGCGCGTACGGGGACAAACCTCTTCCTGCAACACGAGAACGGGCGCCCGCATTGCGGCGGCGCCCGCAGAGGGATGCTGCACGCATGCGACTTGTGCTCATGGCCGCTGCCTTCCTGCTTCTTCCTTCGCCATCTTCGGCGTCTCAGACGGTTTCGATATCGGATGCGACCGGCCGGACCCCCGTGGTCGTGGCGGGCGCGACGCCGGAGGACATCGCGGTCAAGCTCGCGACCGCAGGGCTCGCGCCGGATCCGAAGCCGAAATCCGAACCCTCCGCCGAGGAAGTCTGCGAGACCCTCAACGCCGCGGCCGACGCCCACGACCTGCCGACGCCGTTCTTCATCCGCCTGATCTGGCAGGAGAGCCGCTTCGACCGCAAGGCGGTGAGCCCGGTGGGTGCGCAGGGCGTCGCCCAGTTCATGCCCGCGACCGCCTCCGCCATGGGCCTCGAGGATCCCTTCGATCCGATCGCCGCGCTGCCGATGTCGGCGCAGCTGCTGCGCACGCTGCGCAACCAGTTCGGCAATCTCGGCCTCGCGGCCGCCGCCTACAATGCGGGTCCGAAGCGGGTCGTCGACTGGCTCGCCAAGCGCGGCGTGCTGCCGAAGGAGACGCGCGACTACGTGCACCGCATCACGGGCCGTCCCGCCGAGGACTGGCGCGGGAAGAACGAGGTGATCCACCTCGAGACCGCCGTCCCGCGCCGCGCGCCCTGTCGTCCGGACGCGCCGGAAGCCGATGCGCAGGCCGCCGTGCCCGCGACGCTGAGCACCGCCATCGCCAGCGTCATTCCCCCCGATCCGCCGAAGAAGCCCGCGGCCGCGAAGGACGGGAAGGCGAAGGCCAAGCTCGCCGCGAAAGCCAAGGGCAAGACCAAGGTCGCCGCGAAGAGAGCCGCGAAACCATCGCGCAAGGCGGCCGCGAAGCCCGCGCCCGCGCGGCTCGCGAAGGCGCGCAAGTCCCCGGTCGACGAGGTCTCGGCGAAGCGCCGGCCGGCTGAACGCAAGCTCGCCAAGCCGCTGCGCCTCGCGACCGCCGGCAAGGCCCGGCAGTAGCGCGCCGCGCCGCCGCTCGCTCAGGCGGCGCGCGAGACCTGCGCCGGCGCCTCGGCGTCGGCCAGGATCATGTCGGCGCCCTTCTCGGCGATCATGATGATGGCCGCATTGGTGTTGCCGGACACGACCGTGGGCATGATCGAGCCGTCGACCACGCGCAGCCCCGCGATTCCGCGTACCCGCAGGCGCTCGTCCACCACCGCCGCCGGATCGAGGCCCATGCGGCAGGTGCTCACCGGGTGGAAGATCGTGGTGCCGGTCTCGCGCGCATAGGCGAGGAAGTCCGCGTCGCTC
>PQAH01000076.1 GCA_003105195.1 Bradyrhizobiaceae bacterium | reverse complement strand
AGATCCGCGTGGCGCACCGCGTAACCGTCCACGGCCGAGTTGTCGAACGGCGGCAGCGACAGCGGCGCGATCACGTCGGCCGCGAGCACGCGGTTGCGCGCCAGCGACAGCGGCACGGTTTCGGTGTCGGGGACGGGCGCGAGGCGCTCGGCGATCAGCCGCTCGACCTCCTCGATCGGCATCAGCGGCCCGCCGAAGGCGAAGCAGTCGTCGCTCAGCTGAGCCATTGCGGCTCCCGCGAAGGCGCCGCCGCCCGCGCCAGCACGGCCTCGAGCGCCTCGGCCTTCTCGATCATCAGCTCCGCGATCGCCTCGATGTCGTCGATCGCGACCACCGGCCGTCCGGCGTCCGGGAACGGCGTGTCGGACGCGATGCCGACCACGCGCGGGTTCTCGGGGTGGAACGGCGGCTTGCCGACCGCCCCGCGATAGACCTCGATCTTGGGATGCAGCGCGACCTTGAAGCCCTCGACCACCACGAGGTCGACCGGGGTCATCCGGTGCAGGAGCTCGTAGATGGTCGGCTCGGCCTCGCCGCGCAGCTCGTGCATCAGCGCCCAGCGCTTGCCCGAGGACACCAGCACCTCGGTCGCCCCGGCGAGACGGTGCGAATGGGAGTCCTTGCCCGGATGGTCCACGTCGAAGCCGTGATGGGCGTGCTTGACGGTCGAGACCCTCAGGCCGCGCGCCGTGAGCCGGGGCAGCACCCGGGTCAGCAGCGTGGTCTTTCCCGAGCCGCTCCAGCCCGCCAGTCCGATGATGCGCATGGGCGAGTCATAGCCAATGCCGCCCATAATGGGAAACGGTCGGGGCGCGATAGTGCCAATCTCGTCATCGCCGGGCTTGTCCCGGCCAATGACGGTTTGACGCTCGGAAAGGCCCAGGAGACGCGGCTGGCCGGCACGAGGCCGGGCATGACGCCGAGCGTGGCGCGCGCTCGGCGCGCCACACGAATTGAGGACCTCTACTCCGCGGGCGTGGCCGAGGGCGCCGCCTGGCCGCTCACCCGGCGGTTCTCCTCCTCGAGCCAGAGCGCGTGGTGCTCCTTGGCCCAGTTGACGTCCACTTCGCCGCTGCCCATCGCCTCGAACGCACCCTCCATCCCGATCGTGCCGATGTAGATGTGCGCGATCATGGCGGCGACGAACAGCACCGAGACGATGCCGTGGATGATGCTGGCGGTCTGCAGGCCGCCGAGCGTGGTGTAGGACGGGAACATCAGCAGGTAGCCGGTGATCGCCACCGCACCGCCGCCGAGCACAACCACCCAGTACATGAACTTCTGGCCGGCGTTGAAGCGGTAGGCGGGCGGATGGTCGTCGCCGAACAGGCCGCCGCCGCGCTTCACCCATTCGACGTCGGTGCGGTTCGGGATATTGCCCGCGATCCACATCAGGAAGATCAGCACCACGCCGATGGTGAACGGGAAGCTGAGATAGTTGTGGGCGTACTTGCCCCATTGCGACCAGGCCGCGAAGGCGTCCGGCCCCAGGATCGGCAGCAGCAGCGACTTGCCGAAGGTGATGTTGAGCCCCGAGATCGCCAGGATGATGAAGCAGGTCGCCGTCATCCAGTGGACGAAGCGCTCGAAGCCGTTGAAACGGGTGATCGTGCGCCCCGAGCGGCCGCCCTCGATGCGGACCATGCCGCGCGTCAGGTAGAAGATCACGATCGCGGCGAGCACGCCGAGGATCGCGATCGCGCCGATCCAGCGCAGCGTGCCCTCGTGGAAGGCGCGCCAACCCTGGCCCTCGGGCTGGATCAGGGTGGCGGACCGCGCGTCGGGAATCGAGACGCGTCCGCTGATGGTGTCGCCGGAGCGCAGCGCGTTGAGCAGCTGCTCCTCCTTCACCGAGCTCGCCGTGGGATTCACGCTCTGTGCGCTCGCCGGCGGCGCCGCGACCAGGAAGAGAAACGCGAGAAGCCCGATGATCGTCGTGACGCGTGCCAGAAGCGCCGCCATGTCCCGTCCTCCGTCTTGTTCTCGTTTTATTGTTGTTGGATTGCCGTTCCGGGTCCGGCGGCGCGGCGAGGTCCGCCGCGCCGCCGGGAGCCCGGATCACACGTTGATGCCCTCGCGGTAGGCCGTCTTCCAGCCCCACGCGCCCGAGCCGTAGCCGCGCTTCGTCACCCGCTCCTTGTAGATCTGGGCGATGATCTCGCCGTCGCCGGCGAGCAGCGACTTGGTCGAGCACATCTCGGCGCAGAGCGGCAGCTTGCCCTCGGCGAGGCGGTTCGACCCGTACTGCCGGTACTCCTCGGCCGTGCCGTCCGCGTCCGGGCCGCCGGCGCAGAAGGTGCACTTGTCCATCTTGCCGCGCGAGCCGAAGTTGCCGACCCGCGGATACTGCGGCGCCCCGAACGGGCAGGCGTAGAAGCAGTAGCCGCAGCCGATGCACAGGTCCTTCGAGTGCAGCACCACGCCGTCGGCGGTGGTGTAGAAGCAGTTCACCGGGCACACCGCCGCGCAGGGCGCGTCGGTGCAGTGCATGCAGGCCATGGAGATCGAGCGCTCCCCCGGCTTGCCGTCATTGAGCGTGACGACGCGCCGGCGGTTGATGCCCCACGGGACGTCGTGCTCGTTCTTGCAGGCGGTGACGCAGGCGTTGCACTCGATGCAACGGTCGGCGTCGCAGAGAAACTTCATCCGAGCCATTGTCGAGTCCTCCTTACGCTGCCCTGACCTGGCAGAGCGTCGCCTTCGGTTCTTGCATGCCGGTCGCCGGATCGTAGCCGTAGGTCGTGACGGTGTTCACGCTCTCGCCGAGGACGATCGGGTCGGTGCCCTGCGGATAGTTCCTGCGCTGGTCGGCGCTCTGGAACCAGCCCGCGAAGTGGAAGGGCATCCAGGTGACGCCCTTGCCGACGCGCTCGGTGACGAGCGCCTTGACCCGGCAGGCGGCGCCGCCGGCCATCTCGGGCCCCGCGACCATCACCCAGGCGCCGTCCTTGATGCCCCGCTCGGCCGCGTCCGCAGGATTGATCTCGATGAAGCAGTCCTGCTGCAGCTCGGCGAGCCACTTGTTCGACCGCGTCTCCTCGCCGCCGCCCTCGTACTCGACCAGCCGGCCCGAGGTGAGGATCAGCGGGAACTGCTTGGCGATCCCCTTCTCGACCGCGGCCTTCTGCACGTCGAAGCCGACATTGGGCACGCGGAACTGCTTGGCGTTCGGGTAGGTCGGATACTTCGCGACCAGCTCCGGACGCGGCGTGTAGATCGGCTCGCGGTGCACCGGCACCGGRTCSGGCAGGTTCCACGCCATCGCGCGGGCCTTGCCGTTGCCGTAGGCCATGACGCCGTGCTCGAGCGTCACGCGGATGATGCCGCCCGACAGGTCGATCGCCCAGCCGACTCCATCGGGGTTGTTGCCGCCGATCCGCTCGATGGTCGCGCGCTCCGCGTCGGTGAGGTCCTTGTCCCAGCCGAGCTTCTTCAGGACGCCGTAGTTGAACTCCGGATAGCCGTCCTGGATCTCCGAGCCGACCGAATAGACGCCGTCGGCGAGCAGGCTCACCCCGTTGCGCTCCACGCCGAAGCGCGCGCGGAAGGTGCCGCCGCCGTCCTTCACGTGCAGGTTCGGATTGTAGAGCGTGTGCGTGCCCGGGTGGCGGATCTGCGGCGTGCCCCAGCACGGCCACGGCAGGCCGTAATAGTCGCCGCCGATCTCCGGCTCGTCCTTCGGCGCCCGCAGCGTCACCAGGTCGAACTTGCCCTGGTTCTTCATGTGCGCCTTGAGCCGTTCCGGCGACTGGCCCGAATAGCCGGTCGAGAAGCCGCCGCGGTTGATCTCGCGCAGCAGGTCCTCGGCCGAGGGCAGGTTGTTCTCGACCTTGATGTTCTTGAACATCTGCTCGGCGAAGCCGAGCTTCTTGGCGAGCAGGTACATGACCTCGAGGTCGTTCTTCGACTCGAAGATCGGCTTGACGATCTGCTCGTACCACTGCAGCGAGCGGTTCGACGCAGTGCGCGAGCCTTCGGCCTCGAACTGGGTGCAGATCGGCAGCAGGTAGGTGTTCTCCTTGCGGTCCGACAGCGCCGCCCAGGTCGTGGGATGCGGGTCGGCGACCACCAGGAGCTCGAGCGCCTCGATGCCCTTCTTGGCCTCCGGCATGCGCGTGACGGTGTTGCCGCCGTGGCCGAACACCATCATGGCCTTGACGTTGTCCGCCTGGGCGACCTGGTCCTTCGGCAGCATGGTCGCGTCGAACCAGCGGGTCGACGGGATGCCGGCCGTCTCCATCATCTTCTTCGACTCGAAGCGCCCCTGCATCCAGGCGTAGTCGACCTCCCAGACGCGGGACCAGTGCTTCCACGCGCCCTCGGCCAGGCCGTAGTAGAGCGGAAGCGTCACGATATCGAGGCCGAGATCGGTCGCGCCCTGCACGTTGCAGTGGCCGCGGAAGATGTTCGCGCCGGTGCCGAACTTGCCGACATTGCCGGTCGCGAGCAGCAGCGTGCAGAACGAGCGCACGTTCGCGGTCGAGACCGTGTGCTGGGTGGCGCCCATGCACCAGATGAAGGTCGAGGGCTTTTCGGTCGCGAACTTCTTGGCGACCATCTCGAGCTGCGCGCCCGGCACGCCGGTGACGCGCTCCACCTCTTCCGGCGTCCACTTCTCGACTTCCTTGCGCACCTCGTCCATGCCGTAGACGCGCTGGCGGATGAACTCCTTGTCCTCCCAGCCGTTCTTGAAGATGTGATGCAGCATGCCCCAGATCACCGGGATGTCGGTGCCGGAGCGGAAGCGCACATATTCGGTGGCGTGCGCCGCGGTCCGCGTCATGCGCGGATCCATGACGATCATGTTGGCGCGGTTGATCTCCTTGCCGGAGAGCACGTGCTGAAGCGACACCGGGTGCGCCTCGGCCGCGTTCGAGCCCATGAAGATGATCGTCTTGGAATTGCGGATGTCGTTGTAGCTGTTGGTCTGGGCGCCGTAGCCCCAGGTGTTGGCGACGCCCGTCACCGTGGTGGAGTGGCAGATGCGCGCCTGGTGGTCGACGTTGTTGGTGCCCCAGAAGGCCGCGAGCTTGCGGTTCAGGTAGGCGCCCTCGTTGGAGAACTTCGCCGAGCCGAGCCAGTAGACCGACTCGGGACCCGACTTGGCGCGGATCGCTTCGAGCTTGTCGCCGATCTCGTTGATCGCCTGGTCCCAGGAGATGCGGGTCCACTGGCCGTTGACGATCTTCATCGGGTATTTGAGCCGGCGGTCGCCGTGCACCAGCTCGCGCACCGCGGCGCCCTTGGCGCAGTGCGAGC
>PQAH01000075.1 GCA_003105195.1 Bradyrhizobiaceae bacterium | reverse complement strand
GCCGTGGAGCCGGGCGGCGGCGGCAGCGGCTGGGACTGCACGCCGGGCGGCTGCCCCGGCTGCGGGGCCTGGCCCGGATAGGGCTGCTGCTGTCCCGGATAGGGCTGCTGGCCCGGAAAGGGCCGCGCGGCCTGCGGCGGATAGGGTGACGGCTGCGGCGGCCAGCCCGGCTGCGGGGGCGGAGGCAGGCCATCGGGCTGGTAGATGCGCGGCTGGTAGCGGTCGTCGTTGATCGGCCCGCCACCGCCCGGCACCGTGCCGGGCGGGCGCGGCGGCGGATCGCCGAAGATCGAGCCGAACTGCGCCGCCGCCGGCGCGGACGCGAGCATCGCGCCGAGAGCGGCGACCAGAGCGAAGGACTGTCTTGTCATCTAGCCATGCCCGGTAGCCATGCCCGGAGATCCGGTCGCCCAGCCTGGCGGCAACCGGCATGCGCCCGGTTAACACGGGGAATACGGCGGCGGAAGGGCGCGCCGGCGCCGGAAAACCCGGCGCTTCAGCGCCCCGGCGTCCAGGGCTTGTAGTCGCCGGTCGCGCGCGGCCGGCGCCCCTGCGCCAGCGTCGAGCCGCTCGGGCGATGCGCGCCCGGAGTGCCCGTGAGGTTCGGCCGGTGCGGCTTCCACCAGGGGCGCGGCGTCACAGCCTCGGCGCTCGGCGCCACGTCGACCGTGTGATGCATCCAGCCGTGCCAGCCCGGCGGAATCATCGAGGCCTCGGCATAGCCGTTGTAGATCACCCAGCGCCGCTCGAAGCCGAGCGTCGGGTCGATCCGGCCGCCGCGGGTGCGGAAATAGCGGTTGCCGAACTCGTCCTCGCCGACGAACTCGCCATGGAGCCAGGTCCAGAGCTGCGTCCCGAAGGTCTGGCCGTTCCACCAGGTGAAGAGCTTGAGCAGGAATGTCTTCATCGTCGCCCGCGGTTCTCGGTCCGGCACTCCTTGCCATCGCGCCGCCGCGAAGTCCAGTTCCACCCTGACACGGCGGCCTCCCCGTGGTGCAATGGGACAAGCCGGGATCCGATCGGAACCCGGCGTTCCGCCACGACATCCGAGACCCCCGGGGAGAGGCGATGGACAGCGCGCAATTCGAGAGCGTATTCGCGGGCCTCGCCGACATGCTGGGCTGGATCCCGGGATGGGCGGCCGGCCTCGCCCTGATCGCGGCGGCCGTGACGGCGGCCCTCACGGTGCACGGCATCGCGGTGCGCGTCATGCGCCGCGCCGAGATCTCGCATCCGCTGCTGCGCTCGATCCTGCTGCAGACCCTCGCCCCGACCCGCATGGCGCTGATCGTCTTCGCCTGCGCGATGGCGCTGCGCGCCGCGCCCTTCGAGGCCGGTCTCGCCGAGGCGCTGGCGCAGGCGCTGCTGGTTGCCTTCATCGCGCTCATCGGCTGGATCGCGATCGTCGCGGTCAGGATCGCGATCGGCCTCTACCTGGCGCGCTTCCGGATCGACACCGACGACAACCTGCTGGCGCGCAAGCACGTCACGCAGATGCGCATCCTCGAGCGCGCGGTCGACACCGTGATCGTGGTGATCACGGTGGGCGCCGCGCTGATGACCTTCGAATCGGTGCGCCAGTTCGGCGTGAGCCTGTTCGCCTCGGCCGGCGTCGCCGGCCTGGTGGTGGGCCTCGCGGCGCGCCCGCTGCTCGCCAACCTGGTCGCCGGCATCCAGATCGCGATGACCCAGCCGATCCGCATCGGCGACGCCGTGCTGGTCGAGAACGAGTTCGGCTGGATCGACGAGATCACCTCGACCTATGTGGTGGTCAAGCTGTGGGACTGGCGGCGGCTGGTGGTGCCGCTCGCCTATTTCATCGAGAAGCCGTTCCAGAACTGGACCCGCGACAGCGCGTCGATCATCGGCAGCGTGCTCATCCATGCCGACTACACGGTGCCGGTCGAGCGCGTGCGCGCGAAGCTGCAGGAGATCGTCAGGGACTCGCCGCTCTGGGACGGCGGCGTGGTGAACCTGCAGGTGACCGACGCCAGGCCCGGCACCGTGGAGCTGCGCGCGCTGATGAGCGCGCGCACCTCGCCGCAAGCCTGGGACCTGCGTTGCGAGGTGCGCGAGAAGCTGATCGCCTTCCTGCAGCGCGAGCATCCGGGCGCCCTGCCCCGCCAGCGCGCCGAGCTCTCGGGCGCGCTCGAAAGCCGCGAGCGTCCGGAGGCAGAATCGCGCGAGCGCGCCGGGTCCGCACCCGACTCGGCGCGGCCCGCCGGGCGCCGGCCCTCGTGAGTCGCGGGCGCAGGAGAGATTCGCGCCTGCGGCAGACGGATTTCCTGACGGTTGCCCCATTCTGTACCTATCGCAGCTGCGGACCTCGCCCAGCGTCAGAGGGTGCAAATCCTGCCCGAATCCCTCCGGTCGAGTGCGTAGGGAGAGGTTCTTCGATACCTTTTGCCGAGCCGGCGGCGCCCGCATGACAGCGGCACGACGACCGCATGACGCCGGGGCGACAAACATGGCTTTCGAATCCGCCGCTGTTGTCCGATACTTGCCGCGCTGCACCCGATTCCCTCCCCGGAATTCACAGCCTTCCCACCACATTTAGCGTTTGATTCAGACTCGCACGCTAGTTCTTGACGGGCGCGCGGGATCGGGTCTAGCCTTCGGGCGTGCGGCGGGGAGAGTTCAGTTGACCCTGCTGGACGCTCCCAAACAGGCTCACGACCTCCGCTCCGCCGGCTCGACCCGCTTTGGCGGGCCAGGGCATCCGTGTCCCCGGCGGGACGGCCGGCCGCCGCCACCACGATCCGGTGCCATCGAGCGCCGGACCAAACAGGGACGTCAGAGAGAGCCGGGTCTGCCGGCGGGAAAGGCGCATGCCTGGGGACGGGCGCGCGTCGCAGAAAACGTGTCGGCGGCTTACATTCGGGGGAGACCTCCCCGGAGCGGCTCCGACCAAGAAGGGGCAAAGAATGCGGATCGAGCGGCGGTTCACGAAAGACGACCAGTCCCCCTATGCGGGGATCGAGTTCCGGCTGACCACGTCCGAGATCCGCAATCCGGACGGCTCGGTGGTGTTCCGCGCGGACGACGTGGAGGTCCCCTCCTTCTGGTCGCAGGTCGCCGCCGACGTTCTCGCACAGAAGTATTTCCGCAAGGCCGGGATCCCGGCGCGCCTCGCCAAGGTCGAGGAGGAGACGGTCCCGTCCTGGCTGTGGCGCTCGCAGGCCGCCCCCGATTCGACCGAGACGGTGGGCGAGACCTCGGCCAAGCAGGTCTTCGACCGGCTCGCCGGCACCTGGACCTACTGGGGCTGGAAGGGCGGCTATTTCGAGACCGAGGCCGACGCACGCGCCTTCTTCGACGAACTGCGCTACATGCTGGCGACCCAGCGGGTCGCGCCCAACAGCCCGCAATGGTTCAACACGGGCCTCTACTGGGCCTACGGCATCGACGGGCCGAGCCAGGGCCATTTCTACGTCGACTTCCAGACCGGCAAGCTGGTCAAGTCGCGCTCGGCCTACGAGCATCCGCAGCCGCATGCCTGCTTCATCCAGTCGATCGGCGACGACCTCGTCAACGAGGGCGGGATCATGGACCTGTGGGTGCGCGAGGCGCGCCTGTTCAAGTACGGCTCCGGCACCGGCACCAACTTCTCGCGCCTGCGCGGCGAAGGCGAGCGGCTCTCGGGCGGCGGCAAGTCGTCCGGCCTGATGAGCTTCCTCAAGATCGGCGACCGCGCGGCGGGCGCGATCAAGTCGGGCGGCACGACGCGCCGCGCCGCCAAGATGGTGGTGGTCGACGTCGACCATCCGGACATCGAGCAGTACATCGACTGGAAGGTGCTCGAGGAGCAGAAGGTCGCGAACCTCGTCACCGGCTCGAAGATCAACCAGAAGCACCTGCGCGCGATCGTGAAGGCGTGCGTGAACTGCGAGGGCTCGGGCGACGACTGCTTCGATCCCGAGAAGAACCCGGTGCTGCGCCGGGAGATCAAGGCGGCGCGCCGCAGCCATGTGCCCGACAACCTGATCCGCCGCGTGATCCAGTTCGCCAGGCAGGGCTACACCGACATCCACTTCCCGACCTACGACACGGACTGGGATTCGGACGCCTATCTCACGGTCTCGGGCCAGAACTCGAACAATTCGGTGCGGCTGACCGACGAGTTCCTCAAGGCCGTCGAGGCCGACGGCGACTGGGACCTCACCTGGCGCACCAAGCCCGGCAAGGTCGCCAAGACCGTCAAGGCGCGCGACCTGTGGGAGAAGATCTCCTATGCGGCCTGGGCCTGCGCCGACCCCGGCCTGCAGTTCCACACCACCGTGAACGACTGGCACACCTGCCCGGCCTCCGGGCCGATCCGCGCCTCGAACCCGTGCTCGGAATACATGTTCCTGGACGACACGGCGTGCAACCTCGCCTCGATCAACCTGCTCACCTTCCGCGACGCCGCGACCGGGCAGTTCGACATCGCGGGCTACGAGCACACGATCCGGCTGTGGACCGTGGTGCTCGAGATCTCGGTGCTGATGGCGCAGTTCCCCTCGAAGCAGATCGCGCAGCTCTCCTACGAGTACCGCACGCTCGGCCTCGGCTACGCCAATATCGGCGGCCTCCTGATGTCGTCCGGCATCCCCTATGATTCGGAGGCCGGCCGCGCGATCTGCGGCGCGCTCTCCGCGATCATGACCGGCGTCTCCTACGCGACCTCGGCCGAGATGGCGGGCGAGCTCGGCGCGTTCCCGGGCTTCAAGAAGAACCGCGAGGCGATGCTGCGGGTGATCCGCAACCACCGCCGCGCCGCCCACGGCGAGAAGACCGGCTACGAGAAGCTCTCGACCCCGCCGGTGCGCCTCGACGGCGCCGCCTGCCCGGACCCGCGGCTGGTCGCGCATGCCCGCGAGGCCTGGGACCGCGCGCTCGCGCTCGGCGAGACGCACGGCTACCGCAACGCGCAGGCGACCGTGATCGCGCCCACCGGCACCATCGGCCTGGTGATGGACT
This sequence comes from Bradyrhizobiaceae bacterium, assembly GCA_003105195.1. Classification (GTDB taxonomy): domain Bacteria; phylum Pseudomonadota; class Alphaproteobacteria; order Rhizobiales; family Xanthobacteraceae; genus FEB-22. The sequence goes on along the minus strand of PQAH01000075.1, from coordinate 1,066 downwards.
GCGACACCACCGGCATCGAGCCCGACTTCGCGCTGGTGAAGTTCAAGAAGCTCGCCGGCGGCGGCTACTTCAAGATCATCAACCGCGCGGTGCCGGAGGCGCTGCGCGCGCTCGGCTACTCGGAGGCCGAAATCGCCGAGATCGAGGCCTATGCGGTGGGCCACGGCTCGCTGTCGCAGGCCCCGGCGATCAACCACTCGACGCTCAAGGCCAAGGGCTTCGACGACGAGGCCATCGCAAGGGTCGAGAAGGCGCTGCCGACCGCCTTCGACATCAAGTTCGCCTTCAACAAGTGGACGCTCGGCGAGGCGTTCTGCCGCGACGCGCTCGGCGTGCCGGGGGACGAGCTCGCCGCGCCGGGCTTCGACCTGCTCGCCTGGCTCGGCTTCACCAAGCGCGAGATCGAGGCCGCCAACATCCATGTCTGCGGCGCCATGACGGTGGAAGGCGCGCCGCACCTCAAGGCCGAGCACTATCCGGTGTTCGACTGCGCCAACCCGTGCGGGCGCACCGGCAAGCGCTATCTCTCGGTCGAGAGCCACATCCGCATGATGGCGGCGGCGCAGCCCTTCATCTCGGGCGCGATCTCCAAGACCATCAACATGCCGAACGAGGCGACCGTCGAGGACTGCAAGGCGGCCTACCTGCTCTCCTGGAAGCTCGCGCTCAAGGCCAACGCCCTCTATCGCGACGGCTCCAAGCTCTCGCAGCCGCTGCAGAGCCAGCTGATCGCCGACGAGGAGGACGAGGAGGACATGGTCGAGGCCTTCATCGAGAAGCCGGCGGCGGCGCGCGCCGCGGCGCTCTCGGAGAAGATCGTCGAGAAGGTGGTCGAGCGGATCACGGTGATCCGCGAGCGCGAGCGCATGCCCGACCGGCGCAAGGGCTACACCCAGAAGGCGGTGGTCGGCGGCCACAAGGTCTACCTGCGCACCGGCGAGTACGACGACGGGCGGCTCGGCGAGATCTTCATCGACATGCACAAGGAAGGCGCGGCGCTGCGCTCGCTCCTCAACAACTTCGCGATCGCGGTCTCGCTCGGCCTGCAATACGGCGTGCCGCTCGA
>PQAH01000074.1:7918-10770 GCA_003105195.1 Bradyrhizobiaceae bacterium | reverse complement strand
CGGCGACCGCGCTCAAGATCGACGCCTTCGCGGCGGTCTACAACGACGCCGACCGCGGCGTCGACGATGCCGGCCTCACGCGGCTGCCGGCGCTCGACGCGCGCGGCATCGCGGCCGCCTGCGTGAGCGCCTGGAGCGCGCGCATCGGCGACGGGCTTTCGACCTTTCGGGACGGTTTCATCAGTGCGATCAACGCACGCGCGGCGCAATGCGGCGGCGAGATCGGCATCAGCACGGCCGAATTCGTCGCCCGCATGGTCGCGGCGCGCCGCAGGGAGCTCGAGTCATGACGGTGTCCAATTCCGCCCGCCGGCTCAACGGCGGCCAGGCGCTCGCCGAGATGCTGCAGGCCCACGGGGTCGGGCCCATGTTCGGCATGGGCGGGTTCCAGCTGCTGCCCTTCTACGAGGCGGTGCGCGCGCTCGGGCTGAAGCATTACCTGATCAACGATGAGCGCTGCGGCGCGTTCGCGGCCGACGCCTATGCGCGGGTGACGAACCGGCCGGGGGTCTGCGACGCCACCCTCGGGCCGGGCGCCACCAACCTGGTCACCGGCCTGGTGGAATCGCTCAATGCCGGGATCCCGCAGGTCGTGATCGTCGGCGACACCAACCGCGAGCATTCCTGGAAGAACATGACCCAGGAGGCGCGCCAGGTCGAGATCCTGCGGCCGGCCGTGAAGGAGGTGATCCGCATCGAAGCGACGAAGCGAATCCCCGAGCTCACCCGGCGCGCCTTCGCGGTCGCGACCAGCGGGCGGCCGGGGCCGGTGGTGCTCGACGTGCCGGAGGACGTGTGCCACGGCGAGCACGACTTCGACGCCGCCGACTTCTGGTTCGATCCCGGCACGTGCAAGGCGCAGGCACGGCGCACGCGGCCCGACCCCGCCGAGCTCGCGCGCGCCGCCGCGCTGGTCGCCAAGGCCGAGCGCCCGCTGCTGCTGGTGGGCGGCGGCATCCACGTCTCCGAGGCCTATGACGCGCTGCTCGCGCTCGCCGAGGACTACGGCATCCCGGTCGCGCACACCATGTCGGGCAAGGGCGCGATCGCCTGCACGCATCCGCTCTCCGCCGGCCTCTACGGCCGCTATTCGCGCATCGCCAACGACCTCGTCGCCGCCGCCGACGTGCTGATCGTGGTGGCGGGCAAGCTCGGCGAGATCCCGACCCGGCGCTTCCAGCTGATCCCGGCCGACAAGCCCGTGATCCACATCGACATCCTGCCCGAGGAGATCGGCCGCACCACGCGCACCGAGGTGGCGCTCGCGGCCGACGCGCGGCTCGCGCTCCTCGATCTCGCGGCCGCCCTCGGCGGCGCCAAGGCGGCGCGCGACCGGCGCAAGGACTACTGCGCCGAGGTTCCCGGGCGCATGGCCGAATGGATGAAGGGCGCGGCCGACCGGCTCGGCTCGCGCGAGACCCCGATCAATGTCGGGCGGCTGATGGGCGAGCTCAACGCCTTGATGCCCGAGGACGCGATCCTGGTGGCGGACGGCGGCTTCGCGGCGCATTGGGGCGGGCTCCTGTTCGACACCAAGCGCGCGGGCCGGCACTTCGTCGCCGACCGCGGCTTCGCCTCGATCGGCTACGGGCTCCCGGGCAGCATGGGCGCGCAGCTCGCGGCGCCCAAGCGGCGCGTCGTCGGGCTCACGGGCGACGGCGGCTTCAACATGACGATCGGCGAGCTCGAGACCGCGCGCCGCGCCGGCACGCCCTTCGTGCTCTGCGTGTTCAACAACGCGGCCTCGGGCTACGTGAAGGCGCTGCAGCACTCGATGTTCGGCGCCGGCAACTACCAGTCCTCGGACCTGGTCGAGATGGACTATGCGGCGATCGCCCGCGCCATGGGCTGCCAGGGGATCCGGGTCGAGGATCCGGAGAAGCTCGCCGAGGCCCTGCGCGAGGGGCTCGCCAACACGTCGAGCCCGACCGTGCTCGACGTGGTCGTCACCCGCGACCCGGCGCGCATGCTGCCCGGCGTCGACAACCGCACGCTGACGGTCACCAAGGGCGATCGGCCGGTGTGACGGTCGGCGCCGTCAGATGACGCCGAGCGCGCGCATGGCCTCGGCCACGCGCACGAAGCCCGCGATATTGGCGCCCAGGACGTAATCGCCCTTGGCGCCATAGTCCTCGGCGGTCTCGGCGCAGATGTCGTGGATGCTGTGCATGATCTGCGCGAGCCTCGCCTCGGTCTGCTCGAAGCTCCAGCTGTCGCGCGAGGCGTTCTGCTGCATCTCCAGCGCCGAGGTGGCGACTCCGCCCGCATTGGCGGCCTTGCCGGGCGCGAACAGGACGCCCGCCTCCTGGAACACGTTCACGGCGTCGGGGGTGCAGGGCATGTTGGCGCCCTCGCCCACGGCGATCACGCCGTTGTCGACCAGGTCCCGCGCGTCCTTGCCGGTCAGCTCGTTCTGCGTCGCGGACGGCATCGCGACCTCGCAGGGCACGCTCCAGATCGAGCCGTTGGCGATGTAGTGGGCCCCGGTGCCCTTGAGGCGCGCATATTCGGAGATGCGCTCGCGCCGCACCTCCTTGATCTCCTTCACGAGGGCGAGGTCGATGCCGCTCTCGTCCACGACATAGCCGCTGGAATCCGAGCAGGCGACCACCTTGCCCCCGAACTCGCGGATCTTCTCCATGGTGTAGATCGCGACATTGCCGGCGCCCGACACGACGGCGCGCTTGCCGGCGAAGTCGGTGCCGCGGGTCGCGAGCATCCGCTCAACGAAGTACACGGCGCCGTAGCCGGTCGCCTCGGTGCGCACGCGCGAGCCGCCGTAGTCGAGGCCCTTGCCGGTGAGCACGCCGGCCTCGTAGCGGTTGGTGAGGCGCTTGTACTGGCCGAACATG
>PQAH01000074.1:0-7851 GCA_003105195.1 Bradyrhizobiaceae bacterium | reverse complement strand
TGGCGGTGCAGCTCGGTCATGAAGGACTGGCAGAAGCGCATCACCTCCCCGTCGGAGCGGTCGCGCGGGTTGAAGTCGGAGCCGCCCTTGCCGCCGCCGATCGGCATGCCGGTCAGCGCGTTCTTGAAGGTCTGCTCGAAGCCGAGGAACTTGATCACGCCGAGATTGACCGAAGGGTGGAAGCGGATGCCGCCCTTGTAGGGCCCGAGCGCGGAGTTGAACTGGACGCGGAAGCCGCGGTTGATGTGCACCTGGCCCCGGTCGTCGACCCAGGGCACGCGGAAGATGATCTGCCGCTCGGGCTCGCAGATGCGCTCGATCAGCGCATCGTCGGCGTAGTCGCGATGCTTGGCGATCACCCGGCCGAGGGATTCGAGGACCTCGCGAACCGCCTGATGGAATTCCGGCTCGCCGGCATTGCGGCGCAGGACCTCGTCCAGGATCCCTTCGAGCTTCTCGTCGATCTGTGTCATTCTTTTTCTGCCTGGCCGTCCCGGCGCCGGTATGGGGTCCCGGGCGGGGCCTTGTATATCAGGGGAAATCCGAAAGGCGGCCGGGGTTGCGCCGGGGGCCGGGTCGGCGCGGGTGCCGGTCGGCCACATTTCCGGGCCCTGCGCGCATTTTGTCTATACAATTGACTCGGCTTTTCGGCCATGCTGGATCGTGCCGGCAACCCGGCATTTCCGACTGGAGAGGGACATGACGCGCATTTCCGTGATCGCCGCCCTGGGCGCGGCGCTGCTTGCCACCCCGGCCTCGGCGCAGACCAAGGTCGCGATCGGAATCTCGGGCTGGACCGGCTTCGCGCCGCTCACGCTCGCCAAGGAGGCCGGCATCTTCGCCAAGAACGGCCTCGACGTGACGATCAAGAAGATCCCGCAGGCGAGCCGGCACCTGGCGATCGCCTCGGGCGACATCCAGTGCGCCGCCACCACGGTCGAGACCTGGATCGTGTGGAACGCCAACGGCGTGGCCACCACCCAGCTGTTCCAGCTCGACAAGTCCTACGGCGCCGACGGCATGGCGGTGCGCAACACCGTCAACTCGATCAAGGACGTGAAGGGCAAGACGGTCGCGGCCTCGGCGCCCGGCACCGCGCCCTATTTCACGCTCGCCTGGTTCCTGAAGAAGAACGGGCTCTCCGTGAAGGACGTCACCGTCGTCAACATGGAGCCGGGCCCCGCCGCGCAGGCCTTCATCGCGGGCCAGAACGACGTCGCCATGACCTACGAGCCCTACCTCTCGGCCGTGCGCGCCAAGCCCGAGGCCGGCAAGATCATCGCCACCACGCTCGACTATCCGATGGTCATGGACACCTTCGGCTGCACGCCGAAGTTCATCAGCGAGAACGAGGCGGCCGTGAAGGCGCTCACCAAGAGCTATTTCGACGCCCTGGACATGATCAAGGCGGACCAGTCCAAGGCCTTCCAGATCATGGGCGCCGACGTGAAGCAGAGCGCCGACCAGTTCGCCAACTCGGCGAAGTACCTGCGCTGGCAGGACAAGGCGCAGAACAAGGCCTTCTTCACGGGCGAGTTCAAGACCTTCTCCAAGGAAGCCGCGGACCTGCTGCTCGAGATTGGCGTGATCAAGCAGATCCCGGACCTGACCAAGCTCGCGGATCCGAGGTTCGTGCAGTAGCCGACGCAGCAATGCAGGGCGGGTCAGCCTTTCTGTGTCAGAAACACATTCGCGGCGTCATCCCGGCCAAGCGAGCACCGATCTCGCGCTTGCGCGAGATCGGCATTGAYARATGCCCAGGTCGGCAACAGCCGACCTGGGYGCGAGCGCGAGCCGGGATCCATATCCCCGGTGATCGAGATGCGGAAACACGGAGGTCATGGATCCCGGCTCTCGCTTCGCTCGGCCGGGATGACGCCGAGAGTTAGCCTTCTGACGCAGTAGGATTAGCGGCGAAGCCGCGTAACCCGCCGGCAGATTTCCAGTTGCGAAGTTGTCGGCGGACCACGCTCGAGCGCTGTCGCGGTCGAGCTGATCCGCCCTACGGACCGTGCGCACAAAATGAAACCCCTCGCTCCCATCTCGAATGGCGCGCGCGTCACCCTCGGGGTGTCGTTCTTCGTGCTGTTCTTCGCGGGCTGGGCGGTCGCGACGCTCGGGGGATACGTGTCGGCGACCTTCCTCGCCGACCCGATCACCATGGTGAAGGACGGCTGGGAGCTGATCACCGAGCACGGCTTCCTGTTCGACATCGGCGTCACGATCTGGCGCGTGGTCGGCGGCTTCGTGCTGGCCGCGCTGGTGGCGGTGCCGCTCGGCATCCTGATGGGCGCCTACAAGCCGGTCGAGGCGTTCTTCGAGCCGTTCGTGTCGTTCGCGCGCTACCTGCCGGCCTCGGCCTTCATCCCGCTCCTGATCCTGTGGGCCGGCATCGGCGAGTCGCAGAAGCTCCTGGTGATCTTCATCGGCTCGGTGTTCCAGATCGTGCTGATGGTGGCCGTCACGGTCGGCAGCATCCGGCGCGACCTCGTGGAGGCGGCGCTGGCGCTCGGCGCCCGCGACCGCGGCATTCTCGGCCGCGTCCTGATCCCGGCCGCCGCGCCCGGCATCGCCGAGATCCTGCGGCTGGTGCTGGGCTGGGCCTGGACCTACGTGATCGTCGCCGAGCTGATCGGCTCCTCCTCGGGGATCGGCCACATGATCATCGACAGCCAGGCACTGCTCGCCACCGGGCAGATGATCTTCGGCATCATCGTGATCGGGGTCATCGGGCTGATCTCGGACTTCCTGTTCAAGGCCGCGAACCGCCTGCTGTTTCCCTGGAGCCTCGCGTGAGCAAGCTCGCGATCGAGAACGTCTCGCGCGTGTTCCCTCCGGTGCGCGGCGGCGCGCCGACGCGGGCGCTGGAGCCGACCCACCTCGCGGTCGGCGACAACGACTTCGTCACCATCCTCGGCCCCTCGGGCTGCGGGAAATCGACGCTGCTGCGCCTCGTCGCCGGCCTCGACACGCCGACCACCGGCCGCATCCTCCTGAACGCGCGGCCCGTCACCGGCCCGGGGGCGGACCGCGGCATGGTGTTCCAGTCCTACACGCTGTTTCCCTGGCTCACGGTCGCCGAGAACATCGCCTTCGGGCTGCGCGAGAAGGGCGTGCCGGCCGCGAAGCGGAAGGAGGTCGTCGCGACCTGGCTCGAGCGCATCGGGCTCACGGGCTTCGCATCGCACTATCCGAAGCAGCTCTCCGGCGGCATGCAGCAGCGCACCGCGATCGCACGCGCGCTCGCCAACGACCCGGCGATCCTGCTGCTCGACGAGCCGTTCGGCGCGCTCGACAACCAGACCCGCGCGCTGATGCAGGAGCTCCTGCTCGGCATCTGGGAGCGCGAGGCCAAGACCGTGCTGTTCGTCACCCACGACATCGAGGAGGCGATCTTCCTCGCCTCGCGCGTGGTCGTGATGAGCGCGCGGCCGGGCCGCATCAAGGCCGACATCCCGGTCGACCTGCCGCACCCGCGCCACTACACGGTCAAGACCAGCCCGGAGTTCTCGGCGCTCAAGGCGCGCCTCACCGAGGAGATCCGTGTCGAGGCCGTGCTGGCGGCCGAGGGGCATTGACTCTCCTTCGTCACGCCCGGCGAAGGTCGGGCATGCACGTCTGTCTGCCGGCCTCAGCATCAAGCCGTGGATGGCCGGGACGCGCCCGAATGACGGGGAGCGCGTAGAGTGTGTAAGCGCGCAGGGCGTGACGCACCGATCACATTTTGGATATCAGTGCCGCGCATGGTTTGTGGTAGTTGACGGCAAGCGTCGGCGGTGCGACTGGATTCACTCTCATGCCAAACAGCGAGCCGATTCGTGAGGTGGCAATGCCCCTCGGGCATGTTGAGCCCCATGCTGGCCTGCTCGTGGCGCCAGCGGAAGGTCAACTTATCTACAAGATAATGAAGGTTGACGATCTGCTGCGTTCGATTGATGGCCGCTATCTTCACTTCAACCGCGTGGATAGATACACGGATTTTCCGGGAGCGGACACCCATGACGGCGAACAAGTTCCAAAGGATAGGCTAGGAAACGCGGCATTCAAGTTCGCGGGCGCGCCGAACTTCTCCGCTGCTGACTATTACGATCAATCTCGCAGGAGAACTTACGCGTGCTGCTTCTCGCTTGAGAATTCGGATTTCATTTGGGCGACTTATGGCAAAGGGAGTCAGAGGGGAAAGGTAGGAGTGGTTTTTGACTTCGCGAAGCTACGCGCGAAATTGAACCACACGCTCCGTCCGGAGAATTGCGCCGTAGCATACAATGGGCTGTGTTGCTGGCCGATCTTCTCGATCAACTATGGAATCGTCGAGTACGTCGATTGGCGCGCGCATTGCGAAAACGCCGACCATTTGCCGAATCCAATCAGATACACCTATCTGAAAGACAAGCAGGGTTTTCAGGATGAGAAGGAGCTGCGGATATCGCTGTCCGCACTGGGTATCGGCCATTTCGTCTTGAGAGATAAAGCGGCAATGGAATTCCCACCATCTCTCCATGTTGAGTTCGACTTCCGCGCAGCGATAGGGCTGGGAATCATTCGTCAAATCCTGTGCGATTCGAATACCGATAGGAGCCTTCTTTACACCCGGCTCGCAGAGTTCGGCATTCGCCCTGCGGAAGGGGGCGATCCCCTGTAGGATATTGTGGGGCAGCGCAGCGCGTGACGAGCCGATCACGCGTGAAGCAATTAAGATGGTGCGTTACGCCGCTACGCGGCTAACGCACCCTACGAAGAGAGCGAGGGCAGGTTCAAGCCGTGCCTCCGCGCGCAGGCGATCGCCTCGTCGTAGCCGGCGTCGGCGTGGCGCATGACGCCGGTGGCGGGATCGTTCCAGAGGACGCGCTCGACGCGGCGCGCGGCCTCCGGGGTGCCGTCGCAGACGATCACCATGCCGGCGTGCTGGGAGTAGCCGATGCCGACGCCGCCGCCGTGGTGCAGCGACACCCAGGTCGCGCCCGAGGCGCAGTTGAGCAGCGCATTGAGCAGCGGCCAGTCGGAGACCGCGTCGGAGCCGTCGCGCATCGCCTCGGTCTCGCGGTTCGGGCTCGCGACCGAGCCCGAGTCGAGGTGGTCGCGGCCGATCACGACCGGCGCCTTGAGCTCGCCGCTCGCGACCATCCGGTTGAAGGCGAGGCCGAGGCGGTGGCGATCGCCGAGGCCGACCCAGCAGATGCGCGCCGGCAGGCCCTGGAACTTGATGCGCGCGCGCGCCATGTCGAGCCAGTTGTGCAGGTGCCGGTCGTCCGGCATCAGCTCCTTGACCTTGGCGTCGGTGCGCCAGATGTCCTCCGGGTCGCCCGAGAGCGCGGCCCAGCGGAACGGGCCGACGCCGCGGCAGAACAGCGGGCGGATATAGGCCGGCACGAAGCCCGGGAAGTCGAAGGCGTCGGCGACGCCCATCTCCTTCGCCATCTGGCGGATGTTGTTGCCATAGTCGAGGGTCGGCACGCCGGCATGCCAGAGATCGAGCATGGCGCGGACATGCACAGCCATGGATTCCTTGGCGGCACGGGCGACACCCTGCGGATCGCGCGCGCGGCGATCCTCCCATTCGGCGAGCGTCCACCCGGCCGGGAGATAGCCGTTGACGGGATCGTGCGCCGAGGTCTGGTCGGTGAGCACGTCGGGGCGCACGCCGCGGCGCACCAGCTCGGGCAGCAGCTCGGCCGCGTTGCCGAGCACGCCGACCGACAGCGGCTTGCGTTCACGGCAGGAGCGCTCGATCATCGCCAGCGCCTCGTCGATCGACCGCGCCTGGGCGTCGAGATAGCCGGTGCGCAGGCGCATCTCGATGCGGCTCGGCTGGCACTCGATGGCGAGGAGCGAGGCGCCCGCCATGGTGGCGGCGAGCGGCTGCGCGCCGCCCATGCCGCCGAGCCCGGCCGTGAGGATCCATCTGCCCGCGAGGTCGCCGTCGTAGTGGCGGCGGCCGACCTCGACGAAGGTCTCGTAGGTGCCCTGCACGATGCCCTGGCTGCCGATGTAGATCCAGGAGCCGGCCGTCATCTGGCCGTACATCATCAGGCCCTTGCGGTCGAGCTCGTGGAAGTGCTCCCAGGTGGCCCAGTGCGGCACCAGGTTGGAGTTGGCGATCAGCACGCGCGGCGCGTCCGCGTGGGTGCGGAACACGCCGACCGGCTTGCCGGACTGCACCAGCAGGGTCTCGTCCGCCTCGAGCGCGCGCAGGGCGCGCACGATGCGGTCGTAGCTCTCCCAGTCGCGCGCGGCGCGGCCGATGCCGCCATAGACCACGAGCTCGTGCGGACGCTCGGCGACGTCGGGATCGAGATTGTTCATCAGCATGCGCAGCGGCGCCTCGGTGAGCCAGCTCCTGGCCGAGAGCTCCGAGCCGTGCGGCGCGCGGATCACGCGGGTGTTGTCGAGACGGGACGGCATCGGGACCTCGTTCTCTCTCGGTGCATGATCCTTCTCCGAAGACCGGTTGCCACCTTTCGGGATCATGCGCTCAGACTTGCGGGAGCAGCTCGGGGCCGGCCGCATCGACCAGCGCGCCGGAGCGCACGAGGTCGGCGGCCGTCATGATGTCGGGCGCGAGATAGCGGTCGTCCCGGAGGTGCGAGACGGTCGCGCGCAGCGCCTCGCGCGCGCGCTCGAGCGGCGGGCTGGAGGCGAGCGGGGCGTGGAAATCGCAGCCCTGGGCGGCGGCGAGCAGCTCGATGCCGATCACCTGGACGGCGTTCTCGGCCATGGCGGCGAGCCGGCGCGCGCCGTGCGCCGCCATGGAGACGTGGTCCTCCTGGTTGGCGGAGGTCGGGATCGAGTCGATGCTGGCGGGCGCGGCGCGCTGCTTGTTCTCGGCGACCAGGGCGGCGGCCGTGACCTGTGCCAGCATGAAGCCGGAATTGAGCCCGGGCCGCGGGGTGAGGAAGGCGGGCAGACCGGAGAGCGCGGGGTCGACCAGCATGGCGATGCGCCGCTCGGCGAGGGAGCCGACCTCGCACACCGCGAGCGCCAGGATATCGGCCGCGAAGGCGACCGGCTCGGCGTGGAAGTTGCCGCCCGAGAGCGCCTCGCGGGTCTCGGCGAAGATCAGCGGGTTGTCGGAGACGCCGTTCGCCTCGGTGACCAGGGTCGCGGCGGCCGAGCGCACCAGATCGAGCACCGCGCCCATCACCTGCGGCTGGCAGCGCAGGCAATAGGGATCCTGCACGCGGTCGTCGATGACCCGGTGCGAGGCGCGGATCCGGCTCTCGGCCATCAGGGCGCGCAGCGCGGCCGCGACCTCGCGCTGGCCGCGATGGCCGCGCAGCGCGTGGATGCGGTCGTCGAAGGGCGTGTCGGAGCCGCGCGCCGCATCGGTCGCGAGCGCGCCGGTGACCAGCGCGGCCTGGAAGACGCGCTCGATCGCGAACAGCGCAGTCAGCGCCTCGGCAGTCGAGAACTGGGTGCCGTTGAGCAGCGCGAGCCCTTCCTTGGGCGCAAGCGCCAGCGGCGCGAGCCCGGCGCGGGCGAGCGCGGCATCGGCCGGCAGGCGCTCGGCGCCGAGAAAGGCCTCGCCGACGCCGAGCATGGCGGCCGTCATGTGGGCGAGCGGCGCGAGGTCGCCGGAGGCGCCGACCGAGCCCTGGCCCGGCACCACCGGGATCACGTCGCGCGCCAGCATCGCCTCGAGCATCGCGAGGGTCTCGGGACGCACGCCGGAGGCGCCGCGCGCGAGGCTCGCGAGCTTGAGCGCCATCATCAGCCGCGCGCTCGCCCGGCTCATGGGCGCGCCCACGCCCGCCGCATGGGAGAGCACGATGTTGCGCTGCAGCGTCGCGAGATCCCCGGCCGCGATGCGCACGCTGGCGAGCTTCCCGAAGCCCGTGTTGATGCCGTAGACCG
>PQAH01000073.1 GCA_003105195.1 Bradyrhizobiaceae bacterium | reverse complement strand
CCGCCGGTGCCGCGCGCGATCGCGAGCGCGAGCGACAAGGCGCGGCGCAGGTCGGCACTCGGCGCCTGTAGCACCTCGCCGCGGTTGAGACGGCAGATCTCCGAATCCGGGCGGAACAGGCTCAATGCCTGCTCCAGGCGCTCGATCTCGCGGCTCGCCGCCTCGACCGCGGCCTCGGCCGGGCCGCGGCCGATGCCGCTCAGGTGGATGCGCGCATCCGCGCCCATGGCGGTGCCGCGCCATTCGTAGTCCGTCCCGGCGCGCGCGCCGCCGCCGCCGCCGACGGCGCCCGCCGCCGCGGCGGCAAAGATCGCGATCGCGCGCCGGCGCGTCGGACGGTCAGGCATTGCGGCCTCCCTGGGGAGCAACCTCGCGCCCGCGCCGCTCGGCGCGCTTCTTGAGGTGGAGACAGACCGTGGGATCGTAGTAGTTCGCCTGGCACTTCAGGCACTGGATGCATTCGTTGGGATTGATCTGGCCGAGCGGGTGGATCGCCTGCACGGTGCAGCGGCGGGCGCACACGTGGCACTCGGCGCCGCATTCGCGGTAGCGCTTGAGCCACTCGAACATGCGCATGCGCGCGGGAATCGCCAGGGCCGCGCCGAGCGGGCAGAGGTAGCGGCAGAAGAAGCGCTCGATGAACAGGCCGGCGATCAGCAGCGCCACCGCATAGGCCACGAGGGGGATGTCGCGCATGAACTTCAGCGTGATCGCGGTCTTGAACGGCTCGATCTCGGCGAGCGCGAAGGCGCCCATCATGGAATTGAGGGAGACCGCGAGGATCGCGAGGAAGATCACGTATTTGATCATCCAGAGCCGCTCGTGCAGGCCGAACGGGACCTGGACCTGGAGCACGCCGAGGCGCTGCGCCAGGCCGTTGAGAAGCTCCTGCAGGGCGCCGAAGGGGCAGAGCCAGCCGCAGAACACGCCGCGGCCCCAGAACAGCATGCTGGCGGCGACGAAGCTCCAGAGGATGAAGGCCATCGGCTCGAGCAGGAAGAACTCCCAGCGGAAGCCCGACAAGAGTGCGTGCACGAAGGTCAGCACGTTGACGACCGAGAGCTGCGCATTGGCGATGAAGCCGAGGAACACCAGGGTGACCAGCAGGTAGCCGGTGCGCAGGCGATAGTAGAATCGCGTGCGCGACGTCACGGCGCCCTGGAAGATCAGGATGGCGCCGAGCGCCGCCAGCATCAGCGCCAGGCCGGCGATCTCGTAGCGCCGCGCCCACCACATGTCCTGCCACAGCGGTCGTTCGGGTTCCGCGGTCTCGGTCGCTGCGTCCGTCGGCGGCGCGGCGTCAGCCGGGGGCGGGGGCACGACCAGGAAGGATGCCGGAATCCGATAGTCGAGCGAGACGACCGGCGGTGCCGGACCCGAGGACGAGAGCGCGAGGTCGAGCCGGAACGGCGCGGTGGCGTCGAAGCCGCTGGAACGGGCGACACGGAACAGGCCGATCTCGCGCAGCTCCGGCGTACCGGGCGCGCGCAGGGCCTCGACCGAGGTGTGGTCGGCGGCGCGCAGCCGGATCGTGGTCGTCCCCTGCACGATCTCGATGCGGTCGAACACGCCCGATCGGCGCCATTCGGTGCCCTTGAAGGAATAGAGCCCGCGCGCGGCGATCAGCACCAGGTCGTCGTCGGGGCCGAGCCGCGCCAGCTCGCCTTCGTAGAGGCGCTGGCCGAGCAGGCTCTCGCCGATGGTGGAGGGCGTCGCGAGCGCGAGCCAGAGCTCGATGAAGGGCTTGTCGGGCTCGTCGTCGCGCGTGCCGGTGAGCCGCGCGTGGTCGCCACGCGAGACGAGGAGCCGGCGGATCGCGCCTTCCTCGACGAGCTGCGGCCAGGAGGCGCGCCGTTGGCTCTCGCGATCGAGACGGGCCGCGGAGGTTTCGCGCGGCGCGCGGGCACGCAGCACGGCGCGCGCCGAGCGGGTGATGGCGTCGCGGATCACGGTGCTGGTCACGGTCGCGCCGGCGACCGCCTGCGGCGCGCCGCCGGCCCGGCCCGGCGCGGGATGCAGGCCTGCCGCGGCGCGCACGTCGAAGCCCTTGAAGTCGGCGACATAGGCCGCGAGCGCCTCGCGCGGAATGCCGATCACCAGGATCGGCTCCTCGTGGGCGACGACGCGCGCGCCGAGAATGATCCCCTCCGGCGACACGGCGGCGACGACGTCGAGCGGGCGCCCCGAGAAGCCGACGGATCCCGCGACATCGCGGGTCGAGAACGCGTAGCCGAGCAGGCGCCCGTCCTTCGCGCGCAGCGCCGCCGCGGGCGGACTGCCTGCGGGAGCCGCAACCGTGACCTGCTCCTCGGGCGCGAAGAAAGCGCCGGCGGCCGCGAGATCGGCGGCATGCGCGAGGCCGGCGGACGCGAGGCCGATGCCGAGCAGCGTGCACACCATGGTGCCCGCGCGTCGGATTCCCGCTCCGTTTCGACCTTTCATCTTGAAATGATGTCCATATCGCACTGCACAAGCATTGATGCCCGTCAAGCACTGCACTGCAATTGACAGAAATCAAGGCAGCTCTTGGCCGCTTGCGCGACATGTCCTCATCACCACGCAAGCGGAGAGTTCGCGATGCGACGTACTGGAATCCTGGGAGCCGCCAAGCTCGGCGGAGTTGCCGCCCTGATGATGCTCCTGGCCTCGACTGCCCACGCCCAGCAGCCCAAGCCGTCGCCCTCCGACCTGCAGCAGCACCGCACGACGCCGGGCGGCCAATACCAGCCGAGCCTCGACGTGCTTGGCGAGCAGAAGGTCGAGCAGCCGGGGACGAAGCCGGGTGATCCGGTGCTCAGCAAGGCGGAGTTCGACCAAGCGAACCAGATCTATTTCGAGCGCTGCGCGGGCTGCCACGGCGTGCTGCGCAAGGGCGCCACCGGCAAGGCCCTCACGCCCGACCTGACCAAGAAGCTCGGCTTCGAGTATCTGCGCGACTTCATCACCTACGGATCGCCGGGCGGCATGCCGAACTGGGGCTCCTCGGGCGAGCTCAAGACCGAGCAGGTCGAGCTGATGGCCCGCTACCTGCTGAACGATCCGGCGCAGCCGCCGGAGTTCGGCATGAAGGAGATGAAGGACACCTGGAAGGTCGCGGTGCCGGTGGACAAGCGCCCGACCAAGAAGATGAACAATCTCGACATCGACAATCTGTTCTCGGTCACGCTGCGCGACAGCGGCGAGATCGCCCTGATCGACGGCAAGACCAAGAAGATCGAGCACATCATCAAGACCGGCTACGCGGTGCACATCTCCCGCGTCTCCGCTTCGGGCCGCTATCTGTTCGTCATCGGCCGCGACGCCAAGGTCAACCTGATCGACCTGTGGATGGATCCGCCGCAGACCGTCGCCGAGCTCAAGGTCGGCAGCGAGGCGCGCTCGGTCGAGACCTCGAAATTCAAGGGCTACGAGGACAAGTTCGCGATCGCCGGATCCTACTGGCCACCGCAGTTCGTGATCATGGACGGCGCGACGCTCGAGCCGCTCAAGATCGTCGGCACCCGCGGCATGACCTACGACACGCAGGAGTACCATCCCGAGCCGCGCGTGGCCGCGATCGTCGGCTCGCACTACAATCCCGAGTTCGTGGTGAACGTGAAGGAGACCGGGCAGATCCTGCTGGTCAACTATCGGGACATCAAGAACCTGAAGGTGACCTCGATCGCCGCGGAGCGCTTCCTGCACGACGGCGGGTTCGACCGCAGCGGCCGCTACTTCCTGGTCGCGGCCAATGCGCGGCACAAGGTCGCGATCGTCGACACCAAGGAGGGCAAGCTGGTCGGCGTGGTCGAGTCCAAGGGGCAGACGCCGCATCCCGGCCGCGGTGCCAACCTGAACCATCCGAAGTTCGGACCGGTCTGGGCCACGAGCCATCTCGGCGACGAGATCGTCTCCTTCATCGGCACCGACCCGCAGAAGAACAAGCAGCATGCCTGGAAGGTCGTGCAGACCGTCGCGGGACAGGGCGGCGGCTCGCTGTTCATCAAGACGCATCCGAAGTCGGAGCACCTCTACATCGACACGCCGCTCAACCCGGACGCGGAGATCTCGGCCTCGGTCGCGGTATTCAAGATCAAGGATCTCGCCAGCGCCGAGCCGAAGTATCAGGTGCTGCCGATCGGACAGTGGTCAGGCATCTCCGAGGGCCAGCGTCGCGTCGTGCAGGGCGAGTACAACCAGGCCGGCGACGAGGTGTGGTTCTCGGTGTGGAACACGAAGGCGCAGGACTCCGCCATCGTGGTGGTCGACGACAAGACGCTGAAGCTGAAGTCGGTGATCCGCGACAAGCGGCTGATCACGCCCACCGGCAAGTTCAACCTCTACAACACGCGCAAGGACGTCTACTGACGGACGGCGCGCACGGCGGCGCAGCTCACGGGGGTGGCTGCGCCGCCGTCCTTATTCCGGGCGGAAGGTTCATTCGCGCCGCACGGACGGGTCACGGCTACAGCCATTTCCCCTCAAATCGAATCGGCCCGGACCAGCGCTTCGACCAGAAATGCCTGTAGATTCGTGCCTGGCGCATGTCCTTGTCGGCGAACCGGCATCCACTTCGCCGGAACATGCGCTAGCGGCACCAGTGGAACTGCCGAAGATCCGCCGACTGAAGAACGGCACCGGGCCAATGCGTTGCAAGAGCCGCCAGCGCCTTGGCCCTGGCGTCGTCCGACGAGGCGGCGTCTCCGGGCGGGAACCAGACGCGCAGCAGCGCGGCGCGATCGGCTCGCGCCATGAGCAATACCACGTAGCCGATTCCGGCGACCGCGTGCGGCTTGGAGCGGCGCACGTGATCGCACGGCAATCCCGGCGTCCCGATCTCGAGGTCCACCGAATCGAAGAACAGGGCGCGATGGCGCTGCTCGGCGGCGGGATCCCGCATGGCCATCTCGGCGGAATGCCCCTGGAACGCCGGGCTCTCGGCTGCGGCGTGGGGCGCGGAGTCGCCCATCGCGGTGCCGGACATCAGGACGCCCGCCAGCAAGACGTAGCGAAGCGATGCCGCCGCGCAGCCGGCCGAGCGATGGAGCGAATCGCGAAGCATGGTGAGCGAAACCTTGCCAGCTTGCCGATGCGGACCGGCCCGTCGGTAGCAGCCGATGCGCGAATGACTGAAGTCAAGTCACTAGGGTTTTTTTATCGAGCGATTGTTGATCTCGATCAACGTGCCTCCGAGTCCGCTCGCTAGTTTCCGATGCGTACGGAAACCGCCTCTCGAAAGGATCTCCCCTCATGATCAGGTCGTCCTTCGGTGGTTCGGTGCTCGTCATGGCCGCCGCGGCGCTCGCCGCGACGGTATCCCCCGCTTCGGCACAAGAACCCACTCTCTCCCCTCAAGACAAGGACCATGCCAAGAACGTGTACTTCCAGCGCTGCGCTGGATGCCACGGCGTCCTGCGCAAGGGCGCGACCGGTAAGAATCTCGAACCGGACAACATGAAGAAGCTCGGCCAGTCCCGGCTCGAGCGCATCATCGCCCTCGGCACCGACGGCGGGATGGTCAACTTCGACGACATCCTCAGCAAGGACGAGATCCGCAATCTCGCGACCTACGTGCAGATGCCGCCCGACACGCCTCCGGAATGGGGCATGAAGGACATGACGGCGTCGTGGAAGAACATCGTGCCGCCGGACAAGCGGCCGACCAAGCAGATGAACAGCGTCAACCTGAAGAACGTCTTCTCGGTGACGCTGCGCGACACGGGCGAGGTGGCGCTGATCGACGGCGACAAGAAGTCGATCTTCTCGATCGTGAAGACCGGCTATGCGGTCCACATCTCCCGCCTGTCGGCATCCGGCCGCTACGTCTACGTGATCGGCCGCGACGGGCTCCTGAGCCTCATCGATCTCTGGATGGAGAAGCCGCAGGTCGTCGCGGAAGTGAAGATCGGGCTCGACGCACGCTCGATCGACACCTCGAAATTCAAGGGCTTCGAGGACAAGTATGCGGTTGCCGGCTCCTACTGGCCGCCGCAATACGTGATCATGGAAGGCGACACGCTCAAGCCGCTCAAGCTGGTGTCCACCCGCGGCATCACGGTGGACGGCGAGTATCATCCCGAGCCGCGCGTGGCCTCGATCGTGTCGTCGCAGATCAAGCCCGAATGGGTGATCAACATCAAGGAGACCGGCCAGATCCTCCTGGTCGACTACTCCGACATCAAGAACCTGAAGACCACCACCATCGAGTCCGCCAAGTTCCTGCACGACGGCGGATGGGATGCCTCCAAGCGCTACTTCCTGGTCGCCGCGAACGCTTCCCACAAGATCGCGATCGTCGACACCAAGGAAGGCAAGCTCGCCGCCCTCGTCGATACCCAGAAGATCCCGCACCCCGGCCGCGGCGCCAACTTCGTCCATCCGAAGTACGGACCGGTCTGGGCAACGGGTCACCTGGGAGCCGACGTGGTCACGCTGATCGGCACCGATCCCGAGAAGAACAAGCAGCACGCCTGGAAGGTGGTCGAGGAGCTGAAGACGCACGGCGCCGGCAACCTGTTCGTGAAGACGCATCCGAAGTCGAAGAACCTGTGGGCCGACGCGCCGCAGAACCCCGAGAAGGACATCGCCGAATCGGTGGCGGTCTACGACCTCAACGATCTCACGAAGAAGCCCGAGATCATCAACGTCGCGAAGCTGTCGGGCCTGCCCGAGAGCCGCGCGATCAAGCGGGCGGTCCATCCCGAGTACAACGAGGCCGGCGACGAGGTGTGGATCTCGCTGTGGGCGGGCAAGACGGAGCCGTCGGCGATCGTCGTGTTCGACGACAAGACTCGCAAGGTCAAGTCCGTGATCAAGGATCCCAAGATGATCACGCCGACCGGCAAGTTCAACGTCTACAACACCCAGCACGACATCTACTGAGGCCACGCGCAAGCGAGGCCGGGACGCCGTCGGCGCCCCGGCCTCCGACGGATGCAGCAGCGAGCCCGAGACGAGGAGCGGCCGAAGCGGCCTCTCCGTCGGGGCAAGGGGGGCGCCGAGGCCCGATGGGTGGAGGCGCACGAGGCAACGAGGAGACCTGCGCGATGTCGGCCACAACTGGCACGCTGTCCCGATGGTGGGCCGCATTCAGGCGGCCGAGCGTGCACCTCTCGGTGCTGACGTTGCTGGCCCTCGGTTTCGGCGGCGGCATCATCTTCTGGGGCGGCTTCAACACCGCCATGGAGGCGACCAACACGATGTCGTTCTGCGTGTCCTGTCACGAGATGCGCGACAACGTCTTCAAGGAGTACTCGACGACGATCCACTACCAGAACCGGACCGGTGTGCAGGCGACCTGCTCCGACTGCCACGTCCCGAGGGACTGGGTGCACAAGTTCGTGCGCAAGATCCAGGCGAGCAACGAGCTCTACCACTGGGCGCTCGGCTCGGTGAACACGCCGGAGAAGTTCGACGCCAAGCGGCTGAAGCTCGCGAGCCACGTCTGGACGTCGATGAAGAACACCGATTCCCGCGAGTGCCGGAACTGTCACACGATCGAATCGATGAATCCGGAGTTCCAGCGCCCGCGCGCCCGCAAGAGCCACCTCGCCGCCATGGAGGCGGGCAACACCTGCATCGACTGCCACAAGGGCATCGCCCACAAGAACGTGCGCGACCAGCTGCCGGGCGATCAGCTCGAGGAGCTCGAGAAGCCGCTGGTCGCCTATGTGAAGCAGATTCCGGAGAGCTATCGGGCCGGCCTCAAGCGGGCCGAGGAGCGCGAGGCCGAGGCGGTCGCCCGCCGCAAGGCGGAGATCGAGACGGAAGCGCAGCGGCTCGCGGCCGACATCGCGCGGCGCCAGATCGCGAGCGCCCAGGCGGCGCCGGCGGCCGCTCCGGCCGCCAGTCCGGCTGCCGCGCCCTGAACCGAAGATCGGGACGGTCTCGCTGGACGAGATCTCGATGAGCGACCC
>PQAH01000072.1 GCA_003105195.1 Bradyrhizobiaceae bacterium | reverse complement strand
ATCGCGCCGGTGCTGCTCGACGCCCCGGTGCCGCCCTGGCAGGTCGCCGCGATCTCGCGCGCCGAGCACGAGCTCTCGGCCGTGTGCCGTGCCTTCCTGGCCGCCCTCCAGCGCATGGCCGCCAAGGTCGAGCTGCCGAAAGCGCGTCCGGCGCCGCGACGGCGCTAGGGCTTATTCCGCTTCGATCGAATCGGAATGTGCCCTGGATTCTTGATCTGGTCGCATTTTCTGCGCCGAACCGGTGTCCACTTCGGCGGAAAATGCGCTGGATCCCAAGACGCGCGGCTCCCGCTATAGCCCGGACCGGATGGCCTTGAGCAGCCGGAAGCGCAGCGCGCCGTCGTTGCTCTCGAGCGCGATCACGAACCGCACGCGCCCGTGTCCGGACGTCTCGGCATAGCCCGCCAAAGTGCGGACCCCGGAGAAGGTGCCGGTCTTGTAGCGGACTCCGCGGCCGCCGCCGAGCAGGTCGGCATGAGGCTCGAAGAGGTGCAGCAAGCGAACGAGGCCGCGCGCCGTCAAGCGGTTGCCGCGGCTGATGCCCGACCCTTCCTCCAGACGGATGGAATCGGCCAGGTCGTGCTTCGCGAGCAGCTCGTTCGCGACCTTGAGCGATTTCTCGAGGCTGACCGGCCCGCCCAGGCGGACCCCGCCGATCTCCAGCAGGACCTGGTTGGCGATGTAGTTGTTCGAACCGACGAGCAGGCCGTTGAGGATCGCCGCGAGGCTGCGCGACTGCCGGTGAACATGGACCGGGTCGAGGCCGTCGGGCACGGTTCCGGTCGAGATCCCGCCCTCGAGGCGCCCGCCGGCCCGCGCGATGAACGCGGCGATCAGCTCGCCGGCATACTGCAGGCCCACTGCGGGGTCCTGGGCCAGGCTGATGCGGCCGCGTCCCTTGGGGCCGCGCGCGCGGAACTGGCTGATCGCCAGCGGCGTGATCGGGGTCTGCGGCTCGGCGGAGCGGACCGTCCTGCCCTTGCGCACCGCATGGATGGTGTTGAAGTTCACCGCGAGCGCGGAGTTCAGCGCATCATAGGCCTCGTCGGTGTCCTCGATGCCGGGGATGCGGAGGTCGGAGGGGTAGTAGCTCGCGTCGAGCACGATGCCGGTGAGCGGCTCCTTGCCGATCGCGGCGACCAGCTTGGAGGCGAGCCGGGCCAGCTCTTCGGAAATCAGGTAGGGATCGCCGCCGCCCCGCACATAGAGCTTGCGCGCGCCGTCCAGGTAGAAGCGCGTCTGGAAGCGGTAGTCGCCGCCCAGGACCTCCAGCGCGAGCCACGCGGTCACGATCTTGGCAACGGAAGCGGGAACGAAAGGCCGGTCGGCGTTCTGGGCCACCAGCTCGTTGCCCTTTTCGTCCACCACGAGCACCAGCGCCGACGGCGCAAGCGCCGCGATCTTCTCCTTGGCGTCGGCCAGGGCCGGCCCCGGCAGCAGCAGGAGGGTGCAGACGAGCGCAATGAGGTGAGACCACATGACGACTCCAGTCTCTCTGATGATGCCCGCCCATCGCCTTTGCCTGGCATTCGTCACGTTTCTTGCCCGTGCCGCCTCGCCCGGTCCAGTGGGCGGCAATGCCGCCGCCTTTCAGCACCGGATCGTGATGGTAGAGTCGACCACGCCAGGGAGTAACCTGCGCCCGGCGTCATACCGAACGGGAGGACCACATGCCTGAGAGCGTCTACAAGGTCATCGAACTGATCGGTACCAGCAGCGAATCCTGGGAGAAGGCCGCCGCCAACGCGGTCGAGCAAGCCGGAAAATCCCTCCGGGATCTTCGCGTCGCCGAGGTCATCAAGCTCGACATGCAGCTGGACGCCCGCGGGAAGGTCGAGGCCTATCGCGCCAAGCTCAACGTGTCCTTCAAGTTCGAAGGCACCTGAGCGCAGCTGCCTCGCCTTGCGGCCGGATTGCCGATCGAGCCGATCGGCTTCGGTTGCCGTGCGTGAAGATCGATCAGTGCCGGCGGCGGACCCATGGCCAGCTGTCGGCCCATCCCGGACCCGGGAGGATGACGGCTTTTCGTCCGGCCGCCGGGGGAAGAGCGGACATTCGAAGCCCTTCTACAGTCCAGATCGGTTGACGAGTCGACGGCCCGGTTCGGCTTTGCCACGTCCCGCGCCGAACCCATTCGCGCTGCGCGAGGATCGGGCCACCGGATGTGATCGCCAAAATCGAACGCGCTCCGGAAAAACTGCATCAATCGGCGATCAGCCGGCCGCTACCATGACGCGCCGCGGTTTCGGCGCGTCGCGCGCCGCCTGCTGGGGGCAGCCATGAATCTTTCCGTCACGACCTTCTCGCTCATCCTGGCCGGCCTCGGCCGGCTCCTGAAATACAAGGCACGCCGCCATCCGGCGTTCCGGGCACGGCTGAAGGAGCGCGACCTCACCGCGCAGATCATGGCCCGCGACGAGCGCGTCGGGCGCTGGTTCCGGCTGCGCGGCGGCGTGCTCACCTCGCGCCGCGGGATCCACCCGGCGCCCGACGTCACGATCGCGTTCAAGACTGCCCGCCTCGGCGCCTCGATGCTGATGCCGCCGATCGACTGGCTCGACCAGATCAACGCCCAGAAGGACTTCAAGCTCACCGTCGAGGGCGAGGAGGATCTCACCAACTGGTTCGCGCAGACCATCATGATGAGCCAGACGGTCGGCTGGAAATTCGGCACCCGCATGCCCGACGGGACCATGCGCTATTGCAACATGACCAATGGCGGCCCGGTCTTCGTCTATGTCAGGGACGGGCGGATCGTGCGCATGACGCCGATCGACTTCGACGAGAGCGATCCCCAGCCCTGGACCATCGCGGCGCGCGGCCTCGCCTTCACGCCGCCGCGCAAGACCACGCTCGCGCCGCACGGACAGAACGCCAAGTCGATCGTCTACTCGCCCGACCGCCTGCTCACGCCGATGAAACGGGTCGACTTCGACCCCGACGGCGCGCGCAACCCGCAGAACCGCGGCAAGTCCGGCTATGTCGCGATCTCCTGGGACGAGGCGCTCGACCTGGTCACGCGCGAGATCAAGCGCTGCAAGCGCGACCACGGGCCGGGCGCGATCGCGACCTCGCACGGCTCGCACCACACCTGGGGCAATATCGGCTACTACCTTTCGGCGCTCTACCGCTTCGCCAACGCGGTCGGCATGACGCGCGTGCACCACAACCCGGACAGCTGGGAAGGCTGGTACTGGGGCGCCGTGCACCACTGGGGCTACACCCTGCGCGTCGGCCAGTCCGAGACCTACGGCACGGTCGAGGACTGCCTGCAGAACTGCGACATGATCGTGTTCTGGGCCGCCGACCCGGAGAGCACCTCGGGCTCCTACGGCGCGCAGGAAGGCACCGTGCGCCGCCAATGGCTCAAGGACCCGCGGCTCGGCATCAAGGTCGTGCACGTCGACCCCTACTTCAACGCCTCCGCCCAGTTCCTGCCCGGCAAGTGGTTCGCGCCGCGGCCGACCACCTCGGTCGCCATGGCCATGGCGATCGCATACGTCTGGATCCAGGAAGGCCTCTACGACAAGGAGTATGTGCGCACCCACACGGTCGGCTTCGATGCCTGGAAGGCCTACCTCACGGGCGAGGAGGACGGCATCGCCAAGACGCCCGAGTGGCAGGAGGCCGAGACCGGCGTGCCCGCCAAGGACGTCCGCGCGCTCGCGCGCGAGTGGGGAGGCAAGCGCGTCTATCTCGCGCCCGGCGGCTGGGGCAACGGCCACGGCGGCGCCTGCCGCAACCAGACCGGCATCCAGTGGGCGCGCGTGATGGTGTGCCTGACCGCGATGCAGGGGCTCGGCAAGCCCGGCGTCAACATGGGCAATCTGCAATGGGGCTGCCCGCTCGACTTCAATTTCTATTTCCCGGGCTACGCCGACGGCGGCATGTCGGGCGACCTCGAGAACACCTCGATGCCGGTCGAGCTCTACCAGCGCATGCCGCAGCTCCCGAGCATGAACTCGAGCTTCCAGCGCATTCCGCGCATCTTCATGCCGGAGGCGATCGCCGACGGGAAGGCCGAGGGCTGGCCCTGGATCGGCAAGTCGATCGAGCATCAGTTCGCCAAGTTCGCCTATCCGGCGCCCGGCCACTCTCCCGCGAAGATGCTCTACAAGTACGGCGGCTCGATGCTGTCGACCATGAACAACACCAACCGCCATGTGCGGATGTACCAATCCGAGAACCTGGAGTTCGTGGTGAACCAGTCGATCTGGTTCGAGGGCGAGGCGAAGTTCGCCGACCTGATCCTGCCGGCCTGCACCAATTTCGAGCGCGTCGACATCAGCGAGTGGGCCGGGCTCGGCGGCTACGGCCACCACGGCCAGCAGCAGCTCAACCATCGCGTGATCGTGTTCCAGGCGCCCGCCATCGCCCCGCTCGGGCAGTCGAAGTCCGACTACTGGATCTTCAACGAGATCAGCAAGCGGCTCGGGCTCGCCAACTACTTCTCGGAGGGCGTCAACGAGATCGACTGGGTCAAGCGGCTGTTCGACGCTTCCGACTTGCCGAAGGCGATCTCCTGGAAGCAGTTCATCCGCCGCGGCTACTACGTGGTGCCGGCCGAGAAGGAGCACTTGCGCGCGCCGGTCTCGTTCCGCTGGTTCTTCGAGAACCGCAAGAAGGACGTGCCGGAGGCCCAGCCGCTTCCGTCCGACTACACCGAGGAGTACCTGCGCGGCCTGCAGACCCAGTCCGGCAAGCTCGAGTTCGAGTGCAGCAGCCTCAAGCGGTTCGTGGATCCCGAGCGGCCGCCGATCGTCAAGTACGAGCCCTCATGGGAGGGCCCGCATTCGGGCGAGCGATATGCGCGCCATCCGCTGCAGATGCTCACGCCGCACGCGAAATACTCCTATCACACCCAGGGCGACGGCAAGGATTCCTTCCTCCTGAACATCGCGGACCATCGCGTCCTGGTCGACGGCTACTACTACTGGATCATCCGCCTCAATGCCGAGGACGCGGCCGAGCGCGGCATCGGCCGGCATGACCTGGTCAAGGTCTACAACGACCGCGGCGCCGTGATCTGCGCCGCGCTGCCGACGCAACGACTGCCGCGCGGCGTCTGCCACGGCTACGAGTCGTCCGCCGTCTACGACCCGATGGGCGAGCCGGGCAAGTCGGTCGACCGCGGTGGCTGCCTCAACCTGCTGACGCCCGAGCGCACGCAGACCAAGACGACCCATTCGCTCGCCGGCGCCAATGCGCTGGTCGAGATCGAGCCGTGGGACGGCCGCACCGCCCACATGTCGGAGGTCTTCGCGCGCATGGAGAAGGCGCCCCTGCCCGAGGGCCTGCGCGCCGCCGCCCTGGTGCCGGCGAAGTAACGGGGGCCTGCCCATGACCAAGTGGAACCTGATCATCGACGTCGCGGCCTGCACCAACTGCAACCTCTGCACGCTCGCGGCCATGGACGAGTATGTCGGCAACGACTGGCCGGGGGTCGCGGCGCCGATGCCGAAGCACGGCCACCGCTGGGTCGACATCCTGCAGAAGGAGCGCGGCCAGGGCACCATGATCGACGTCGCCTATCTGCCGACCCTGTGCAACCACTGCGACGATGCGCCCTGCGCGAAGGCCGCCCGCGACGGCGCGGTCGAGAAGCGCGCCGACGGCATCGTGGTGATCCGGCCGGATCGGGCCAAGGGCCAGCGCCAGCTGGTCGAGGCCTGTCCCTACGGGCACGTCTGGTGGAACGAGGAGCTGCAGCTGCCGCAGCACTGGCCCTTCGACGCCCACCTGATCGACCAGGGCTGGCAGCAGACGCGTGGCCAGCAGTCCTGCCCGACCGGCGCCATGCGGGCGGTGCGCCTCTCCGACGACGAGATGGAGCGCCTGGCACGCGCCGAGAAGCTCGCGGTGCTGCGGCCCGAGCTCGGCACGCGGCCGCGCGTCTACTACCGCAACCTCGATCGCTACACGAAGTGCTTCATCGGCGGCACGGTCTCGGCCGAGAGCGGCGGCGTGGTCGATTGCGTCGAGGGCGCGCGCATCCGCCTGCTCAAGGACGGGCAATGCATCGCGCAGGCGGCGAGCGACAACTACGGCGACTTCCGCTTCGACGGCCTCGACGAGGACTCGGGGCCCTACACCGTGGAGGTCACGGCCGGCGCCGTCACGCGCGCCCGCGAGGCCACGCTCGGGCAGAGCCTCAGCCTCGGCGAGATCCGGTTGTAGCCGCGCATCGCTGCGCATGAAGCCGCCGGCGTTGCGAGGATCCGATGCCTGAACCTTCCGTGCCGCTGATCCTGCCGGCGCTCGGCGCCGTCTATGCGGCCGCCTCGCCCTGGGCGGAGGCGGCGCTGCGGGCCGCGGTCGGGCTGCTGCTGGTGCCGCACGGCCTGCGGCTGACCTTCGGCCTCTTCCCCGGATCCGGACCGCCGGTCCGCAATCTCGCGATGCTGGCCGAGCATCTCGAGCGCGGCGGCTATCGCCCGGGACGGATCTGGGCGCCGTTGATCTCCGCGACCGAGCTGATCGCCGGCCCGCTGCTGGCGCTCGGCCTGTTCACGCGCCTCGCCGCGCTCCCGGTCACGATCTTCCTCATCGTCTCCTGCGTCGAGCGCTGGCGGGTCGGCGGCTGGTTCTGGAACACGCAAGGCGTCGAGTACACGCTGCTGTGGGCGCTCGCCGCGCTCTATTTCCTGGTCCACGGCGGCGGCGCCCTCTCGCTCGACCACGTGCTCCTGAAGCGCGAATTCTGATCTGCCGCGGGGCGATCAGCCCTCCCCCATGCAACGCTCGACGAACCGCCACACGGCCTCGGGCTTCTCCCAATGCGCATTGTGGCCGGCGTCCGCAATCGCGACAGCGTTCGGATCGAGCGCGCGCATCTGATCGAGCGTGACCATGGCATCCTGCGCGCCCGCCGCGAGATGCAGCGGCGCCGCCGAGAGGCGCAGCAGGGTCTCGATCGGCGGACGGCCGACCGCCGCATAGACGCGGTTGTCCACCGCGACCCGGAAGCCGTTCTCGGCCAGCATCACGCCCGCCATGGCCTCGGCCGAATGCGGATCGGCGAGGCCGGACAGGCCGGAGAATTTCAGGTAGCGCTCGGCCGCCTCGCCATGGGTCGCGAGCACCCGCCCCGGCTTGGCGGCGAACCCCTGCACGCGCGCGGTCTCCTCGTCGCTCCAGTGGATCTTCACGCCGACCGCGATCACGCGGCCCGGCTTCGGCCCGTACCAGCCGCTCGCGAGCAGCGCGCCGATGGTGGCGCCGAACGAGTGGCCGACCAGGACCACGCTCCCGGGTGCTTCGTCCGCGATCAGCTCGGCGAGATCGGCCGCGTGCATGCCGGCGCCGAACGGGCCCGCGAACACCGAGCGGCCGTGTCCCCGGAAATCGGGAGCGATGAAGCGGTGTCGGCGCGACACGAACGGGATCAGCGGGTTCCACACCACGCCATTGGCGCCGAGGCCGTGCAGCAGCACGACCAGCCTCTCCCCCGCCCCGCCCGCCGTGACATGGAGCCCGCGCGCGGAGGTGAACTGCGTGACCGTCATGGTCTCTCCCCTCGCCGCCCATGTCGCATGAGTCGCTGGCGGGGGCCAAATGGACCGGCGCGTAGGGCGCAATAGCGAAGCGTATTGCGCCGACGCGGCTCAGCCGGCGCAATACGGCCCTGCGGGCCTATTGCGCCCTACAAGGTACGGCCACCTCAGAAATATTCCTTTTCATATAACTTGCCTTTGCTAGCATGCCGGATGGAGCGAGGCATGACCCCTACCCTCGGCATACCTGTCGTGTTCCTGCACGGCATCGGCGGCGCGGCGCGCGTGTGGACGCCGCAGCTCGCCGCCTTCGCGGCCGCCGGCTTCCGACCGGTGGCGCTGGACCTGCCCGGCTATGGCGCGCGCCCCGCGCTCGACCGCATGGACTTCGACGGGCTCGCGGCCGACCTCGAGGCGACCGTGGACCGCATGGGCCTCGACCGCCCGGTCCTGGTCGGCCACTCCATGGGCGGCATGATCGTGCAGACCGCGTTGCGGCGGCGGCGCGACGGCTACCGGGCCGCGGTACTGAGCGGCACCAGCCCGGCCTTCGGCAATCCGCAGGGCGACTTCCAGAAGCAATTCGTCGCCGAGCGGCTCGATCCGCTCGACGCCGGCGGCACCATGCCGGAGCTCGCGGCCGCGATCATCGACGGCATGCTCGGCCCCGCGCCCGATCCGGAGGGGCGCGCGCTCGCCATCGCCTGCATGGGCGCGACACCGGCCGCGACCTACCGCGCGGCGGTGCGCTGCCTGGTCGGCTTCGACGAGCGGGCGAACCTGCCGCAGATCCGCCTGCCGGTGCTCTGCCTCGCGGCCGAGCACGATCGCAACGCGCCGGCGCCCATGATGGAACGCATGGCGCAGAAGATCCCGGGCGCCCGCTATGTCTGCCTGCCCGGGCTCGGGCACCTGCCCAACCTCGAGGACGCCGCGGCGTTCAACGCGGCGGTGCTCGGTTTCCTCGCCGAGGCGCTCCCGCCCGGCACCCCCTGAACGGAGCCGCGATGCACGCCACCCCGGACGACGACGCGCCGATGTTCGCGCCGGACGCGTTCCGGCTCGAGCCGGCGCAGGCCGCGCTGATCGGAAAGGCGCGCCGCTTCGGCAAGCGCGTGCTCGCGCCCCGCGCCGCTCAGCACGACCGCGACGCGACCTTCCCGATCGAGAACTTCCGCGACATGAAGGACGAGGGGCTGCTCGCGATCTGCGTGCCGAAACCCTATGGCGGCGCCGGCGCCGACTTCCAGACCTACTGCCTCGCCGCCGCCGAGCTCGGCCGCTACTGCGGCGCGACCGCGCTCTCCTGGAACATGCATGTCTGCTCGACGCTCTGGTCCGGTCCCTTGGCCGACGACCTGCCGATGAGCGAGGCCGACCGCGCCGGCCACGAGGCACGGCGCCGCGTGCACTACGCGCGCATCGTCGACGAGGGCGCGGTCTATGCCCAGCCCTTCTCGGAAGGCGGCGCGGCCGCCGCCGGCACCGTCGCCTTCGGCACCGAGGCGCGCGTCGTCGACGGCGGCTTCCTCGTCAACGGCAAGAAGATCTTCGCCTCGCTCTCGGGCTCCGCCGACTATTACGGCATCCTCTGCACCGAGCGCGCCGGGGGCGAGGCGGCGAGCCGCCGCAACACGCTCTACCTCGCGGTGCCTGCGGCGTCGAAAGGCGTCAAGGTGGTCGGCGATTGGGACCCGCTCGGCATGCGCGGCACGGTCTCGCGCACGCTCCTGCTCGAGGACGCGTTCGTGCCCGAGTCCGAGATGCTGATGCCGCACGGCGTCTACTTCGAGGCCGCGACCCGCTGGCCGCACATGTTCCTCACGCTCTCGCCCACCTATATGGGCCTCGCCCAGGCGGCCTACGACTTCACGGTCGCCTATCTGCGCGGCGAACTGCCCGGCATGCCGCCCGTGAAGCGGCGCATGTATCCGACCAAGCAGATCGCGGTCGCCGAGATGCGCATCATGCTGGAGCAGACCAAGGCGCTCTGGTTCCAGGCCGTCACCGAGGCGCGCGCCAATCCCGGCAAGGAGCAGGTGCTGCGCGCCTATGCGGCCCAGCACACCGTGATGGAGAACGCCAATGCGATCGCCACCAAGGCGATCCGCACCTGCGGCGGCCAAGCCATGCTGAAGAGCCTGCCGCTGGAGCGCATCTACCGCGACAGCCGCTGCGGCTCCCTGATGCTCCCCTGGACCGCCGAGATCTGCGTCGACCGCATCGGCCGCGAGGCTCTGTACGAGGCGGGCGAGACGGATGGGTGAGCAGTTGAAAGCGGCAGTCATCCCGGCCAAGCGAGCACCGATCTCGCCCTTGGGCGAGATCGGCATTGATAAATGCCAAGGTCGGCTACAGCCGACCTTGGTGCGAGCGCGAGCCGGGATCCATATCCCCCGTGCTCGTGATACTGACGGACTGGAGTCATGGATCCCGGCTCTCGCTTCGCTCGGCCGGGATGACGCCGAAGCCGTGGCAGCGCGGTAGGTCCATGGACCTCTCCGACCTGATCGCCCGCAACGCGGCGTTCACGCCCGGCAAGGTCGCGATCCGGTTCCAGGGCCGCGTCCTCACTTATGCGGACCTCGCCGAACGCATCGCGGCGGCGGCGCGCGCGCTGAAATCGCGGCTCGGCGTCGGGCGCGGCGACCGGGTCGCGATCCTCGCGGCCAACCACCCGGACTACCTGGTGCTGCTCTATGCCTGCGCGCGCCTCGGCGCCATGCTGGTGCCGCTCAACTGGCGGCTCGCGATCCCTGAGCAGGTGTTCATCCTCTCGGACGCCTCCGTGAAGGCGCTGGTGGTGGAGGAGAGCTTCGCGGCCGTGATCCCGCCGCTCGCCGAGGCGCTGCCCGACGTGCAGGTGGTCGGCCTCGATTTCGATCCGGACGGCGGCAGCTTCGACGGCCTGATCGCGGCCGGCAGCGGCGACGGCCGCAACCCGCACATCGATTTCTCCTGTCCGCTGCTGGTGGTCTACACCTCGGGCACCACGGGCCGGCCCAAGGGCGCGGTGCTGCGCCAGGAGGCGCTGGTGTGGAACGCCGCCATGAGCCAGCACATGCATGCGCTCACGGCCGAGGACCACGTGCTGGTGGTGCTGCCCATGTTCCACGTGGGCGGACTCAACATCCAGGCGACGCCGGCGCTCCAGCTCGGCGCCACCGTGACGCTGCATGCCCGCTTCGCGCCGGGCGAGACGCTGGCCGCCATCGCGGCCGAGCGGCCGAGCCTGATCGTGCTGGTGCCCGCGACCATCCAGGCGCTGCTCGACCATCCCGACTGGCCCGCGACGGATCTCTCCAGCCTGCGCGCCGTCACCACCGGCTCCACCATCGTGCCGCAGCCGCTGATCGACGCCGTGACGGCGCGCGGCCTTCCGGTGCTGCAGGTCTACGGCTCGACCGAGACCTGCCCGATCGCCATCTACACCCGGCTCGGCGGCGAAGCGCGCGGCACCGGGCTCCCCGGCCTGTATTGCGAGGCGCGCGTGGTGGACGACCAGGGCCGCGAGGTGCCGGCCGGCACGCCCGGCGAGGTGGTGGTGCGCGGGCCGAACGTGTTCTTCGAGTACTGGGGCAACGAGGCCGCGACCAGCGAGGCGTTGCGCAACGGCTGGTACCACACGGGCGACATCGGCCTGCGCGACGCCGACGGCTGTTTCGAGATCCGCGACCGCAAGAAGAACATGATCATCTCCGGCGGCGAGAACATCTATCCGGCCGAGGTCGAGCGCGTGCTCAACGCCCATCCGGCCGTGCGGGAGGCCGCCGTGGTCGGCCGGCCCGATCCCCGCTGGCAGGAGGTGCCGGTCGCCTATGTGGTGCTGCGCGAGGGCGCGCGCGTCGAAGCCGCGGCCCTGGAGGGCCATGTCGCGGCGGAGCTCGCACGCTTCAAGGTGCCGCGCGAGTTCGTGTTCGTGACCGACCTTCCGCGCAACGTGCTCGGCAAGGTCCAGCATTTCCGCCTGCGCGAGCTGGCGCGGCGCGACGCGTAGCGAAGGACGGGGCCATGCGCATTGCGGTGCTCGGCGGAGGAAACGGATCGTTCGCGGCCGCGGGCGATCTCGCGCTGCACGGCCACGAGGTGCGCCTGTGGCGGCGCGATGCCGCCGCGGCGGCCGAGCATCATGCGGCCGGCAACCGTGTGCTGGTGAAGGACTTCAAGGGCCGCCACGAGGTGGTGCTCGCCGCCGTCACCACCGACATGGCGGAGGCGGTGCGCGATGCGGAGCTCATCCTCTGCCCCACGCCCGCGACCGCCCAGGCCGACATCGCGCGGGCGCTCGCGCCGCATCTTGCCGACGGCCAGGTCGTGTTCCTGCCGCCCGGCACCTTCGGTTCGCTCCTCTTCGCCAAGGCCGCGCGCGACGCCGGCAACCGCGCCACGGCCGCCTTCGCCGAGACCGGGACGCTGCCCTGGCTCACCCGCAAGCACGCCCCCTTCGAGGTCGCGATCACGGTGCGCGCCAAGCGGCTGCCCACGGGCGTGTTCCCGCTCGCCGCCAAGGCGCACGCGCTCGCCGTGATCGGCCGGGCGTTCCCGGACGTCATCGAGGACTGCGGCGACGCGCTCTCGGCCGCGCTGATGAATGCCGGGCCGATCATCCATCCGCCGCTGATCGTCATGAATGCCGGCCCGCTCGAGCATTTCGACCGCTGGGACATCCACAAGGAAGGAACCCAGCCGGCGATCCGCCGCGTCACCGACGCGCTGGACGCCGAGCGCGTCGCGCTGCGCGAGGCGCTCGGCTATCCTGCGCCGCATTTCCCGCTCGCCGACCACTATGCCAAGGAGGGCGAGGAATGGATGTACGGCCGCGGCTCCCACGACCGCCTCACCGACTCGGGCGACTGGCGCGAGCACATCGTGCTGACGAAGCATCGCTACATGCTGGAGGACACCCGCATCGGCCTGTCCTTCCTGATCTCGGTCGGAAAGCTCGCCGGCGTCGGGACGCCGCTGGCACGCGCCTTCGCGGCGATCGGCGGCGCGGTGTGCGGCGAGGATTTCATGCAGACGGGGCGGACGCTGGAGAGCATGGGGCTGGGCGATCTCGACCGCGCGGCGTTGCAGCGCCTGCTGAGAGAAGGATTCGCGTCGTGAGCGCTTCGCGCGAGACTCTGCGCGTCGACGCGTCCCGGCGCGCTCCCTCAACGGCGGCCGAGCATGCCTGCACTGCCGTTGAGCTTCTTCCATGACTCCCCGCCCTCCCATCGTCTCCCTCGGCGCCGGGCGCATGGGACGGGGGATCGCGGTGGTGTTCGCCTATGCGGGGCATCCGGTCACGATCCTGGATCTCAAGCCGCGCGATGCGGCCGCGTTCGCGACGCTGGCGAACGACGCGCTGTCGGAGGTGCGTGGCACGCTGACGACCCTGGCGCGGCTCGGGCTGTTCGACGCCGGCAAGGTCGAGCAGATCACGGCGCGCGTCACCGTGATGCCCGAGGCGACGGCGGGCGAGGCGCTCGCCTCGGCGGCCGTGATCTTCGAGGGCGTGCCCGAGGTGCTCGAGGCGAAGCGCGCGGTGCTGGCGAAAGCCTCCGCGCTCGCGGGCCCTGAGCCGGTCATCGCCTCGACGACCTCGACCATCCTGGTCGACGACCTTTCCGGCGCGGTCGCGCATCCCGGGCGCTTCCTCAACGCCCACTGGCTCAACCCGGCCTATCTGGTGCCGCTGGTCGAGCTCTCGCCCGGCAAGGCGACCGATCCCGCGGTCACGGCGAGGCTGACGGCGCTGCTCGAGGGGATCGGCAAGGTGCCGGTGGTGTGCGCGCCGCGGCCGGGCTTCATCGTGCCGCGCGTGCAGGCGCTCGCCATGAACGAGGCCGCGCGCCTGGTCGAGGAGGGCGTGGCGAGCGCCGAGGACATCGACAAGGCGCTGAAATACGGGCTCGGCTTCCGCTTCGCGGTGCTCGGCGTGCTCGAGTTCATCGACTGGGGCGGCGGCGACATCCTCTACTACGCGAGCCGCTACCTGACGCAGGCGCTGGAGAGCGACCGCTACGCCGCGCCCGCCATCGTCGAGCGCAACATGCAGGAAGGCCGCATCGGCCTTTCGACGCGCCAGGGCTTCCTCGACTACGAGGGACTGGACGTGGAGGCCTACCGGCGCGAGCGGCTCGCCGCCTTCGTCGCGATGCTCCGGCATTTCGGGCTGGCGAAGCCGCCGGCGCTGTGACTACCCGAACACGTCCTGCAGGACGCCGTTCTTCACCACCACGGAGCCGTCGAGCGCGATGGTGGTGCGCATCACCGGGATGTCGAAATGGCCGGCCGTGTAGCGCCCGGCGAACTCGTTGGCGCCGGTCGAGAACAGGAAGTTGCCCGCGACCGCGCGCAGCTCGGTGCCGTTGAAGTCGCGCTGGTCGTACATCGCGAGCGCCTCGTAGCGCGCGTTCGGGTTCATGCCGAAGCCGACATGGGAGACCGCATAGGCCTCGCGGTCGCCCCAGGCCGCGAGATAGGCGCGCATCATCTCGCCGTCGGCGCCCTCGCCCGCGATGTCGGTGACATAATCGCTCTCGAGCCGCAGCCGGACCGGGGATTCGAGATAGCGCTTGAAGGTGAGGTTGACGTCGCCGCGGTCGAGCACCAGGGTGCCGTTCACGCTGCCGCTCTTCGGGAAGCTCACCACGATGCCGCCCGGCCAATGGGCGAGCGTGCCGGGCTTCTCGGTCCAGCCCCAGATACCGACCGTCTGCGCGCCCGTCATGTCGACGTCGAGGTCGGTGCCGGCCGACGAGGTGACCGTCATGCGCTTGGCGCCGCGCAGCATCCTGGCGGCCGCGCGCACCCGCGCCGCGAGCGCGTCGTCGGGCCGCATGCGCTCCAGCGCCTCCGGGTGCTCGTTCGAGACGTAGAGCACGCGCGCCCCCGCCTTCAGGATCTCGGGCGTCTCGGGCGCGTGCATCAGGCCTTCCAGCGTGCAGTCGACCACGAAGCCCGCCTGGGCGAGCGCCGAGACCACCGGCTTCAGCCCGCCGATCGCCACGCTCGCGCCGGTCGAGCGCACCGGCACCGTGTAGGGATTACGCGGCGTCGGCACGACCACGTGGAACGGCTTCGCCCCGAGACGCAGCAGCGCGAGCTCGGCGAGGTGCACGTTGAGCGCCCGCGACTGGGTCTCCGAGAGGATCGCGGCGGTGTCGCCGGGCGCGACGGCGCAGCGCGCGAAGGTCTCGCAGAAGGCGTCGATCCACTTTCCTTCGATGCGGTCGGAGAGCATGGGGGATCCGTGTTGCGCGGCCGCGCCGCCGTGGCATGATGTATGAAACGGAATAGGTCTTACACGAATCCCGGCCCATGGCGAAGCGCCGCGCGAACGGCCCTCCCGACACCTCCGGCAGCTTCGCCGCGAGCTACCTCTCCTACCTGCTGGCGCGGGCGAGCCACATCGTGGCGAGCGGCTTTCATGCGCGGCTCAAGACCTGGAAGCTGACGATTCCCGAATACCGCGTGCTGGCCTGCCTCGACGGCGCGGAAGGTCTCGGCGTCGGAGATCTCGCCGCCATGGCGATCATGGCGCAGCCGCGCATGACCAAGGTGCTCGACCGCATGGCGCGCCAGGGCCTGATCGAGCGCCGGTCGGACCCGCGGGACCGCCGCCGCGTGCTGATCCATCTCACGCCCGCGGGCCGCGCCCGCGCCGCCCCGATGCTGCGCGCCGCCAAGCAGCACGAGGCCAGGATGCTGGCGCCGTTCGATGCCGAGGAACGCGCCACGATCATGCGGGCGCTGGATCTGCTGATCGGACAGGACGAAGCCGACCGTAGATCGTAGGGTGGGTTAGCGCGAAGCGCGTAACCCACCGTGTGACTCCCAGCGACCGCAGGCATTCGCGGCAAGTCCGCCGGTGGGTTACGGCCCTTCGGGCCTAACCCACCCTACGATTCCTCCGGAAATCCCCGCAGCAACCTTGCCCGCAACGCGTTGAACGCCGCGTTCAGCGTGAGGCCGAGCAGCGAGATGGTGATCAGGGGCACGAACATGTCGACGGTCTGGAAGTTGCGCGCGGCGCGCACCAGGAGGTGGCCGAGGCCGTCGGTCGAGGTGATCATCTCGGCGAGGAACACGACGATGCAGGAGATCACGAGGCCGATGCGCGCGCCGGTGAGCACCGAGGGCAGTGCTGCGGGCAGCACCACGGTGACGAGGCAGCGCGCGGGCGAGACGCCGGCGGCGCGCGCCGACCAGGCGAGCTTGGGCT
Source organism: Bradyrhizobiaceae bacterium (assembly GCA_003105195.1). Lineage (GTDB taxonomy): Bacteria > Pseudomonadota > Alphaproteobacteria > Rhizobiales > Xanthobacteraceae > FEB-22. The sequence continues at coordinate 15,210 of PQAH01000072.1, read as the reverse complement.
CGACCACGGCGGTGCCCTGCCGGGTCGCGATCAGGATCGGGAACACGGCGTCCACGAACACGGCCGCGATCTTGGAGGCGTCGTCGAAGCCGAGCGTGAGGATGAAGGCCGGGTAGAGCGCGATCTTCGGCACCGGCGCGAGCACGCGCACGATCGGCCCGGTGACCGCGCCGACCGCGCGGCTGCCGGTGGCCGCGACGCCGAGCGCGACGCCGACCGCGAGCGCGAGGCCGAAGCCCGCGAACAGGCGGTACAGGGTGGCGGCGGCGTGCTCCAGATAGGCGGGCGAGCCGAGCTGCTGGGCGAGCCGCGTGAACACGGCGGCGGGCGAGGGCAGCAGCGCCGGCGGCGCGAGCCCCGCGCTGTGCACGGCCTGCCAGGCGAGAAGAATGAGCGCGATCGGGACGAGCCCGATCAGCGTGTCGGCGAGCCGGCCGGCGCGGATCATGTCGTCCCCACCATCAGCGCCTGCGACGGCTCGGCCCAGCCGACCAGGGCGGCGCGCAGCCGCTCGAAGGCGGCGTCGAGCGCGAGGCCGAGCACGCCGATGATGACGATCATGGCATAGACGGTGTCGTACTGCGCCATGTCGAGGGAGTTGAACAGGATGTTCCCGACGCCGCTCTGGCGCGCGATCATCTCGCTCGTCACCATGGTGATGAGCGCGAGCACCAGACCGGTGCGGCAGCCGACCAGGATCTCGGGCAGCGCGGCCGGCAGCACGATGCGCAGGAGCCGCGCCGGCGCGCCCATGCCCATGGCGGCCGCCGACCAGAGCATCTTCTCCTCCACGGCGCGACCGCCCTGGTAGCTGTGGTAGACCACGGGAAGCGAGACGCCGAGGAAGATCACCAGCGTCTTGGAGGCGTCGCCGACCCCGAGCCAGAGCATGATGATCGGCATCAGCGCGGCCTTCGGCACCGGGTAGATCACCATCAGCAGCGGGTTGAAGAAGGCCGCGACGTGGCGGCTTCGCCCCATCATCAGCCCGACCGGCACCGCGACCGCGACGCCGAGCGCGAAGCCGAGCGCCATGCGGTAGAGCGAGGCCCCGATATTGATGAGCGATTCCGGGTCGGCGAGGATCCCCGGCACCTCGGCGAGCGCCCGGCTCGCCGGCGGCAGGCCGTCGATGCCGATGCCGCGCGCCGCGACCTCCCAGCCCGCGAGCAGGCCCGCGAAGGCGACGAGCGGGGCGAGGCCCGGGATGCCGGGAAGCCGCGTCATTCCTGCGCGTCCATCATGCGCTCGATCGCCACCACGTGGTCCTGGTAGCGGCGTTCGAGCAGCAGCGTGACCCGGTCGCGCGGCCGCGGAAGATCGATGGTCACGATCTCCTTGATGCGGCCCGGCGAGCGCGTCATCACGACCACGCGGTCGGAGAGGAACACGGCTTCCTCCACGCTGTGGGTGACGAACAGCACGGTCTTGCGGTCGCGCTCCCAGATCTCGGTGAGGTCGTTCTGCAATCGCGTGCGCGTGTGCGCGTCGAGCGCGCCGAACGGCTCGTCCATCAAGAGGATGCTCGGCCGGTAGGCGAGCGTGCGCGCGATCGCGACGCGCTGCTTCATGCCGCCGGACAGCTCCTTGGGATAGAAGCTTTCGTAGCCTTCGAGATGCACCATGGCGAGAAGCGCGCGGGCGCGCTCGCGCGCTTGCGTCCTGCCGACCCCCTGCTGCTGGAGTCCGTACATCACGTTGCCGAGCACGGTCTTCCAGGGGAACAGCGCGAACTCCTGGAACACCGGGCCGCGGTCCGGCCCGGGTCCCGTCACGGGCTTGCCGCCGACCGTGACGCTGCCGCGCGAGGGCGGCACGAAGCCGCCCACGATGTAGAGCAGCGTCGATTTCCCGCAGCCGGAGGGGCCGAGGATCGAGACGAACTCGCCGTCGGCCACCGCGAGGCCGATGTCGTCGATCGCGAGATGGCGCCGCCCGCCCTTGGTCTCGAATTCCTTCGAGACCGCGTCGATGGCGATCATGGGGCGGCTGGCACGATCCTCGCTCATGCTCTCGTCATGCCCGGCCTTGCTGTTCAGCCCGTGGCCCGCAAGGGCGCAGCGACATGCGGGTCGGCATCCCGGGTATCGCTTCGCTCACCCGGGCTACGGTGCAACCGCCATGACGTCTCCGGCGTCTCGGCCGCCACCCGCATCGCTACTGGATCGGCGCGACGATGCTCGGGTGCTTGAACTTCGCCGCGTCCAGCTTCTTCGAGATCATGCCGGTCTCGGTATAGATGTCGAGCATCGCCTGGATGGCGGCGAAGTTCGGCGCCGCGCCCGGCTCGCGCGCGAAGTCGTTCGGCTTGAGCAGGAAGGTGTCGAGCACCGGGACCGGCGCCTTGATGACCTCCGAGACGACCTTCAGGGTCTCGGCGCGGTCGGCGAGCGCCTTGCCCATGCCGGCCGTGAGGTCCTTCACGTAGCGGCGGGTGAGCTCGGGGTTCTTGTCGACGAAGTCCTTCCGGCACACGTCCATGATGTGGACGATGTTCTGCTGCTGGTCGGCGAGCGCGAACAGCTTGCGCAGGCCGCCCTTGCCCTCGGCGCGCGCCGCGAACGGCTGGACGAGCACGCCCGCGTCGACCCGGCCCTGGCGGATCGCGTCCTCGGAGGGCGGGAAGCCGGTCTCCACCAGCTTGATGTCCTTCTGCGGATCGACGCCGTGCTTCTTCAGGAGCAGGAACATCGGGCCGAGGATGCCGGAGCCGAACACGTTGGTGCCGACGCTCTTGCCTTTCAGGTCCGCGATGGTCTTGATCGGCGAGTCCTCCTTCACGGCCCAGTAGACCGAGAAGCTGCCCGGCCGCTCGCCCACGTGCTGGGCCACGATATAGGTCTCGAGATTGGCCTGGATCGCGCCCTGCGCCATGGACAGCACGCCCTGGGTCGAGCAGTCGAGCGCGCCCGCCGCCATGGCCTGCACCATGGGCGCGGTGCCCTGGAACTGCACCCATTCGATCTTGTAGTCCTTGCCGATCGCCGGGAACTGGTCCGGCCGGCGCATCATCCAGTACTTGGATTCTTCCGCCGGGATGGTCCATCCGACCCGGATGGTCTGCTGCGCGTTTGCCTGCGCGACGCCGAGCGCGGTCGCCGCGAGAAGTGCCAAGCCCAACGTCCTGCTCGAGATCCTGATCATGTCCCCGCTCCCTTCCTCGGTGTCGAGCCTATCGGGCGGCGCGAGGCCAGCGCGCGAGAGGCCGCGCACCGGCGGACCATGCGGCCGCGCGTGGCCCGGGGGTGCGCCACGCGCAAAGTCTACACGGGGCGAAGCCCATGAAAAGCGATATTTTTAAGCTTCAAATAATCGGCGTGATCGCTTTCCGTGCCACATCCCTCGGCGCTTCGCCGGGAGACGGCCGAGGGTCGCCGCGATTCACAGCCCGAGATACGCCCCGCGCACCCGCTCGTCCTCGCGCAGCTCACGCGCCGGGCCCGCGAGCACGATGCGGCCGGTCTCGAGCACGTAGGCGCGGTCCGCGATGGCGAGCGCCGCATAGGCGTTCTGCTCGACCAGCAGCACGGTGAGGCCGGTGCGCTTGAGGTCCGCGATGGTGGTGAAGATCTGCTCGACCAGGATCGGCGCGAGCCCCATCGAGGGCTCGTCGAGCAGCAGCAGCTTCGGCTTCGCCATCAGGGCGCGGCCGATGGCGAGCATCTGCTGCTGCCCGCCCGAGAGCGCGCCCGCCGGCAGCGCGCGCTTCTCGGCGAGCGCCGGGAAGGCGTCGTAGACCCGGGCGAGATCGTGCTTCGTCTCGCCGTTGCGCGTCCAGGCGCCGAGCCGCAGATTGTCCTCGACCGAGAGCGGGCCGAAGATCTGCCGGCCTTCCGGCACCTGGGCGATGCCGCGCCGCACCCGCAGATGCGGCGCCTCGCGCGCGATCGTCACGCCCTCGAACGTCACGGCGCCGCGGCTGACCGGGTGCACGCCCGAGATCGTGCGCATCAGCGTGGTCTTGCCGGCGCCGTTGCTGCCGATCAGGGTGACGATCTCGCCCGCCGCCACCGCGAACGAGACGTCGTGCAGCACCGCGATGCGGCCGTAGCCCGAATGGAGCGCTTCAACCGTGAGCACGGGCGGCCTCCGTTCCCTGCGTGCCGAGATAGACCGCGATCACGTCCGGGTGCGTGCGCACTTGCGCGGCCGTGCCCTCGGTGAGGGTGCGGCCCTGGTCGAGCACGTGGATCCGGCTCGAGATCTGCATCACCATGCGCATGTCGTGCTCGACCAGCACCACCGCGATCCCCTGCTCGGCGATCCGGCGGATCACCGCGTCGACCTCCTCGGTCTCGACCGGATTGCAGCCGGCGGCGGGCTCGTCGAGGAGCAGCACCTTCGGCTCGGTCGCGAGCGCGCGCGCGATCTCGAGGCGCTTGAGCGCCCCGTAGGGGAGCGCGCCGGCCGCCCGGTCGGCGAGGTCGGCGAGGCCGACGAAGGCGAGCAGCTCCTCGGCGCGCTGCCGCGTGGCCCGGTTCTGGCGCAGCACCGAGGGCAGCGTGAACAGGTGGGCGATCACGTTGCGCCGCTCGTGCAGGTGCCGGCCGACCATGACGTTCTCGGCCGCCGTCATGCGGAAGAAGACCTGCAGGTTCTGGAAGGTGCGAGAGAGCCCGCGCCGCGCCAGCAGATGCGGCTCGAAGGCCGTGACGTCCTCGCCGATGAGCCGCACGCGGCCGGCGAGCGGCACGTAGATCCCCGAGATGATGTTGAAGAGCGTGGTCTTGCCGGCGCCGTTCGGGCCGATGATGGCGAAGATCTCGCCCGCCTGCACGCGGAACGAGACCCCCTGCAGGGCGGTCAGCCCGCCGAAGGAAACGCCGATGTCCTCGGCCTCGAGCACCGTCACGATGACCTCCGCAGGAACGTCAACAGCGAAGGCACGATGCCGGCGCGCAGGAAGATCATGAACACGATCATGATGGCGCCGAGCGCGATGTGCTCGTAGTCGTGGAACACGGTGAGCACCTGCGGCAGCACCGTGAGGATCATCGCCCCGACCACGCTGCCGAAGATCGAGCCGAGCCCGCCCAGCACCGCCATGGTGACGAACTCGATGGAGCGCAGGAAGCCGGCCGAGTCCGGCGTCACCAGCCCGTCGAACAGCGCCAGATAGGCGCCCGCGACCGCCGCGTAAGCCGCCGAGAGCACGAAGGCGAGGAGCTTGTAGCGCGCGACGTCGACGCCGAGCACCCGCGCCGCGGTCTCGCTGTCGTGGATGGCGCGAAAGGCGCGGCCCGTGGGGCTCGCGATCAGGTTGGCCGCGATCCAGGCGCCGATCACCAGGGTGATGCCCGAGACCCAGTACCACGTCACGGGCCCGCGCACGCGCCAGCCGAACAGCTCCAGCCGCGGCACCGGCATGCCGTCGGGCCCGCCGGTCCAGGCCGCCTCGTTGGTCATCACCATGGCGATCAGGATGCCGAGGCCGAGGGTCGCGACCGCCAGGTAATGGCCCTTGAGGCGCAGGATCGGCCGTCCGACCAGGAAGGCGATCAGCGCGGCGAGCGCGACGCCGATGACGAAGGCCGCCCAGGAGGGAATCCCGAGATGGGTCGGGCCGATCGCCACCGCATAGGCGCCGATGCCGAAGAAGCCCGCATGGCCGAGGCTCACCTGGCCCGCGAAGCCCATCAGCAGGTTCAGCCCGACGACCGCGAGCGCGAAGATGAAGACCAGGGCGGCGATGCGGACATAGAAGGTGGTCGGCAGCACGGCCGGCAGCGCCGCGACCAGCACCGCGATCAGCACCACCACGCCGTAGGGGCTCGCGGCGAAGCGACGCATCTCACACCCGCTCGACGCCGGCGCGGCCGACGAGGCCGTGCGGCATGACGAACAGCACCGCCAGGATGACCAGGAAGGCGATCGCATCCTTGTATTGCGAGGAGAGATAGCCGGCGCCGAAGGATTCCAGCAGGCCGACCAGGAGCCCGCCCAGCACGGCACCGATCGGATTGCCCATGCCGCCCAGCATGGCGGCCGCGAAACCCTTGAGCGCGAGCAGCGTGCCGACGTCGTAGCTGGTCAGCGTGATCGGCGTCATCAGGATGCCGCCGATCGCGCCGATCGCGGCCGAGACCGCGAAGGAGAGCCCGACGATCGCCCCCGTATTGATGCCGACGAGGCGCGCCGCCAGCCGGTTGGCCGAGGTCGCGATCAGCGCCTTGCCCAGCATGGTGCCGGTGAGGAACACCCAGAGCATCGCGACGATCGCGCCGGCGCCCACCAGCACGATCAGGCTCTGCGGCAGCACGGCGGCGCCGCCGATCTGCCAGGGCTCCGAGCCCGCGAAGGCCGGCAGGCTGTGGAAGCCCTTGTCGAACACCACGGCGGCGACGCCGCGCAAGAGGATCGAGGCGCCGATCGTGATGATGATCAGCGTGACGGCCGAGGCGCCGCGCGCCGGCTCGATCGCCAGCCGGTGCAGCGTGACCCCGACCGCGACCGCGACCGCGACCGCCAGCAGTGCGGCGAGCGGCAGCGGCACGCCCGCTGCCACCGCGAACACCGTGACCATGCCGCCCAGCATGACGAACTCGCCCTGGGCGAAGTTGATCACGTCCGAGGCGTTGTAGATCAGCGTGAAGCCCAGCGCGACCAGCGCATAGATCGCCCCCACCGTGAGCCCCGAGAACGCGAACTGGAGGAATTCGGCCATGCGGTTGCTGTGCTCGACGCGCGATCCACGAACTGGACATGCTCCCTCCCCCCTTGTGGGGGAGGGAACCTTGTGGGACTGCAGCGGCCAACGCGACGCGGAGCTGCTGCCGTGCCTTACTGCACCAAACTCCAGTCGCCGTTCTTGATTTCGAGCATGCGGAAGGCGGTCAGGTCGAGGCCGAGGTGGTCGGTGGCGGACATGTTGACGACCCCGGCGGTGCCCATGAAATTCCTGGTTTTCTCGATCTCGTCGCGCACCTTGGCCTTGTCGGCGCTCTTGGCGCGCTTCATCGCCTCGACCAGGATCATCAGGCCGTCATACATGTGCCCGCCGAAGGTCGAGACCGGCTGGCCGGTCTTCTGCTCGTAGGTCTTCTTGTAGTCGACGACGACCTTCTTCTGCGGGTCGCTGTCGGGGAGCTTGTCGGCGACCAGGAGCGCGGCGGCGGGCAGCCGCACGCCGTCGGCCGCGGTGCCGGCGAGGTCGATGAACTGCTTCGAGCCGACGCCGTGGCTCTGATAGAGCGGCACCGTGATGCCGAGCTGGCGGTAGTTGCGCGTCACGATCGCGGGCCCCTGGCCGAAGCCCGGGTTGATCACGGCCTGGATGCCGGCCTTATTCTTGATGTTGGTCAATTGCGGGGTCATGTCGCTGTCGCGCGGCCCGTAGCTCTCCTCGTGCAGCACCTCGATGCCGTACTTGGACGTGACCGTCATGCACTGGTCGCGCATCGACTTGCCGAAGGCATCGGTGCCCGAGATCATGCCGATCTTGGTGAGGTTGCGCTTCTTCAGGTCCTCGAAGATCTTCTCGCACGCCATGGTGTCGGTGTGGGGCGTCTTGAACACCCATTTCTTCACCGGCTTGACGACCTGCACGGCGCCCGCGAGCGAGATGAAGGGGATGCCGGCGTCCTCGAACACCGGGATCATCGCCATGGTCGTGCCGGTGGTGGAGCCGCCCACCATGGCGTCCACCTTGTCCTCCTCGGCGAGGCGGGTCGCGAAGGTCTTGGCCTTGTTGGCGTCGCCGCCGTCGTCGTAGACGAACAGCTTGATCTGCTGGCCGTTGATGCCGCCCTTGGCGTTGAGCTCGGCGACGTAGATCTCGAGCGTCCGCTTCTCCGGGTCGCCCAGGAACGAGGCCGGCCCGGTGACCGAGAGCACCGAGCCGAGCTTGATCTCGGCCTGGGCGGCGCCGGCGGTGAGCCACAGGCTCGCCGCGGCCAGCATGATCTTCGGCAGACGTTGCATGATCAGTCCTCCCTTGTGTTCTTGCTGAAACTTGCGATCGCGGCCGTGCGTCGGCGCTGGCGGGGCGCTGGCCCGCGACTGCTCTCCTCCGTCGGCCGCGTTGACACGGTCTGTTTGATCCATAGTAATTGTCCGACCGGCCGGTCAGTCAAGAGCCGGGAAGGAGGCGTGGATGGAGGAGACCCCGGTCCTCACCGAGGTGCGCGACGGCTATCGGGTGGTGACGCTCAACCGGCCCCAGCGCCTGAACGCCTTCACCGAGGCCATGCACAAGGCGCTGCGCCGCGCGCTGGAGGAGGCCGAGATCGACCGCTCCTGCCGCGCCCTGCTGCTCACCGGCGCGGGCCGCGGCTTCTGCGCCGGCCAGGACCTCTCCGACCGCATGGTGGCGCCGGGCGCCGAGCTGCCCAAGGTGGGGGGCGCGATCGAGGATTATTACAACCCGCTGGTGCGCAAGCTGCGCGGCCTGCCCTTCCCGGTGATCGCGGCCGTGAACGGGGTGGCGGCCGGCGCCGGGGCCAATGTGGCGCTCGCCTGCGACATCGTGCTCGCGGCGCGCTCGGCGAGCTTCCTGCAGGCCTTCGCCAAGATCGGCCTGATCCCGGATTCGGGCGGCACCTGGTTCCTGCCGCGGCTGGTGGGCGCCGCCCGCGCGCGCGGCCTCGCCCTGCTGGCCGAGCCGCTGCCCGCCGAGAAGGCCGAGAGCTGGGGCCTGATCTGGAAGGCGGTCGACGACGCCGCGCTCATGGGCGAGGCCGAGAAGCTGTGCGCGCAGCTCGCGGCCGGGCCGACCCACGGCCTCGCGCTGATCAAGCGCGCCCTCGACGCGGCCGAGACCAACGGCCTCGACCAGCAGCTCGACCTCGAATGCGCCCTGCAGCGCGAGGCCGGCGCCTCGCCCGACTATGGCGAGGGCGTGCGCGCCTTCATGGAGAAGCGCCCGGCGAAATTCACCGGACGCCGGGGCGCCTGAGGCATGGACGCGCACGCGCTCGCCCGGGCCTGCGCGGAGGCCATGTGGGCCGAGGACAGCGCGAGCCGCGGCCTCGGCATGCGGCTCCTCGCGGTCGCGCCCGGCTGCGCCGACCTCGCCATGACGGTGACCGAGACCATGGTGAACGGCCACCGGATCTGCCACGGCGGCTTCATCTTCACCCTTGCGGACTCGGCCTTCGCCTATGCGTGCAATACCCACGACCAGCGCACGGTGGCGCAGCACTGCGCCGTCACCTTCCTGGCGCCCGGCAGCCTCGGCGACGTGCTGACCGCGCGTGCGGTCGAGCGCCAGCGCGTCGGGCGCTCCGGCATCTACGACATCACGGTCACACGCCAGGACGGCGCCGTGATCGCCGAGTTCCGCGGCCATTCCCGCACCATCGAGGGCGCGGTGCTGCCCCGGGTGGCGGCGGACGCATCGTCCTGACGCCCGGGAGGATTTGATGCTCGACAAGTCGTCCTACCGCCCTCACGGCCTCGAGCCGATCGAGCGCGCCTCGCGCGACGAGATCATGGGCCTGCAGACCGAGCGCCTGAAATGGACGCTCAAGCACGCCTACGACAACGTGCCGGCCTACCGGAAGAAGTTCGACGCCGCCGGCGTTCATCCGGACGACTTCGTGCGGATCGAGGACCTGGCGAGGTTCCCGTTCACGGCCAAGCAGGACCTGCGCGACAACTATCCGTTCGGCATGTTCGCGGTGCCCCACGACAAGGTGGTGCGCGTGCACGCCTCCTCGGGCACGACCGGCAAGCCGACCGTGGTCGGCTACACCCAGAACGACGTCGACATCTGGGCGCACGTGATGGCGCGCTCGATCCGCGCCTCCGGCGGGCGGCCCGGCATGAAGGTGCACGTCTCCTACGGCTACGGCCTGTTCACGGGCGGGCTTGGCGCCCATTACGGCGCCGAGCGGCTCGGCTGCACCGTGATCCCGGTCTCCGGCGGCATGACCGAGCGCCAGGTCCAGCTGATCTGCGACTTCGCGCCCGAGATCATCATGGTGACGCCCTCCTACATGCTGGCGATCCTCGACGAGTTCCGCGCCAAGGGGATCGATCCGAAAGCCTCCTCGCTGCAGATCGGCATCTTCGGCGCCGAGCCCTGGACCAACGCGATGCGCGCCGAGATCGAGGAGGCCTTCGATATGGACGCGGTCGACATCTACGGGCTCTCCGAGGTGATCGGCCCCGGCGTCGCCAACGAGTGCGTCGAGACCAAGGACGGACTGCACGTCTGGGAGGACCACTTCTATCCCGAGATCATCGACCCCGAGTCGGGCCGCGTGCTGCCCGACGGCGAGCGCGGCGAGCTGGTCTTCACCTCGCTCACCAAGGAGGCGATGCCGGTGATCCGCTATCGCACCCGTGACCTCACCCGGCTCCTGCCCGGCACCGCGCGCATGATGCGCCGCATGGAGAAGGTGACGGGCCGCTCCGACGACATGATGATCGTGCGCGGCGTCAACGTGTTTCCGACCCAGATCGAGGAGCAGCTGCTGCGCTGCGAGGGCCTCGCCCCGCATTACCAGATCGAGCTCTTCCGCGAGAATCGGCTCGACGTGATGCGGCTCATGGTCGAGGCCCGGCCCGATCACGCCAGCGAGGCCGCGCGCGCCGGGCAGGCGGCGGCGCTCGCCGCCCATATCCGCAGCGTCATCGGCATCGGCGTCGACGTGGTGGTCGGCGATCCGGGCGCGATCGAGCGCTCGGCCGGCAAGGCGCGCCGCATCCTCGACAAGCGGCCGAAGGACTGACCATGGCGCGGCTGCGCGCAGCGGACTACGACGGCAAGCGGCAGGCGATCCTCGACCGTTCGACCGAGCTGTTCGCGCGCAAGGGCTACGACCGCACCTCCATGGCCGAGGTCGCGGCCGCCTGCGGCGTGTCCAAGGCGCTGGTCTATCACTACTACGCCAGCAAGGAGACGCTGCTGTTCGACATCCTGCGCGATCACCTGCAGGCGCTGATCGACGCGGTCGCCGCCGTGGAGACGCGCCTCGCTGCGCGCCCTCGCCTGCGCGCCCTGGTCGGCGCCCTGCTCGAGGCCTATCGCGACGCCGACCACGAGCACCGCATCCAGCTCAACGAGCTCGACAAGCTGCCCGCCGCGAAACAGACGCAGCTCAAGGACATGGAGCGCGAGCTGGTCCAGGCCTTCGCGGTTGCGATCGCCGACGTTGTGCCCCCTGTCGGCCGCGACCGGCGCCTGCTGATGCCCGTGACCATGTCGCTGTTCGGCATGCTCAACTGGCACTACATGTGGTTCCGCGACGCCGGTCCGCTGACGCGCGAGGACTACGCCGACCTCGCCACCACGCTGCTGGTCGAGGGCGCCCAGGCGCTGGCGACGGAACGCCGGATCGTAGGGCGGGTCAGCGCGTAGGGTGGGTAACGGCGCATCTCGGCGACTCATCGTGTGCTGCGTGTCAGGCGCCGTTGCCCACGCGCCGCGATGCGTGGGCACGCTGCGCATGCCCACCCTACGGGTCTCGCCCGGCCTCACACCTGGTCGAAGTCGAGCGCCACCCTGTCGGTGGTCGGGTGCGCCTGGCAGGTGAGGACGTAGCCGGCTTCCGTCTCCCAGGGCTCGAGCGAGTAGTTGAGGTCCATCTCGACCTTGCCTTCCACGAGCCTGGCGCGGCAGGTGCAGCACATGCCGCCGCGGCACGAATAGGGCATCTCCAGGCCGGCGCGCAGCCCGGCGTCGACGATGGTCTCGCCGGCGCGCACCGGCACCTCGTGGTGCGCGCCATGGAGCGTGATCGCGGCGGTCGCGACCGGCGCCTCGTCGGTCGCGACGGCGCGCGGCCGCGGCCGCGCCGCCACCGGCAGGCCCTCGACCGAGAAGTATTCGACGTGCAGCCGCTCGGCCGGCACGCCGAGCCGCACCACGGTGGCGCGCGCCTCTTCGATCAGCCCGCCGGGCCCGCACAGGAACACGTGGTCGATCGCCTCGAGCGGCCCGAGCGTGCGCAGGATCTGCGCGAGCTTCTCGCCATCGATGCGGCCGGTGAGCAGCGGTACCTCCTGCGGCTCCTGCGACAGCACGTGGTGCACGACGAAGCGCGCGAGATGCCGGTCCTTCAGGTCCTCGAGCGCCCGCTTGAAGATAATGCTCTGCGAGTTGCGGTTGCCGTAGACCAGGACGAACCGGCTGTTCGGCTCGCGGGCGAGCACCGTGCGCGCGATCGACATCACGGGCGTGATGCCGGAGCCGGCCGCGATCGCGAGATAGGTGCGGCCGGCCGCCGGGTCGAGCGCGACCCCGAAGCGGCCCTGCGGGGTCATCACGTCGAGCGTGTCGCCGACGCGGATCTCGCCGGCCATCGGCGAGAAGCGTCCGCCTTCCACGGCTTTCACGGCGATGCGCAGCTCGGATTCGTCGAGGCCGCTGCAGATCGAGTAGGAGCGGCGGATCTCCTCGCCGCCGCGCACGAGGCGCAGCGTGAGGTGCTGGCCCGGCACATAGCGGTAATCGTCCGCGAGCGCCGGCGGCACCGCGAAGGCGATCGACACCGCCTCCGGCGTCTCGCGCCGCACGTCCGATACGGTGAGCGGGTGGAACGCGACGGCCATCAGAGGCACTTGAAGTAGTCGAACGGCTCGGCGCAGGTGCGGCAGCGCCAGAGCGCCTTGCAGGCCGTGGAGCCGAATTCGGAGATGCGCGCGGTGTCGGCCGAGCCGCAGCGCGGGCAGGCGACCTTGTCGTCGCCGAACAGCGCACGGCGGCCGGCCGTGCCCTGCGGCGGCGCGATGCCGTAGGCGCGCAGCTTCTCCCTGCCCTCCGGCGTCATCCAGTCGGTGGTCCAGGCGGGCGAGAGCACGGTCGTCACCTTGGGCAGCACCGCGCAGGCGTCCTCGACCGCGGCCTCGACATTGAGCGCGATCACGTTCATGGCCGGGCAGCCCGAATAGGTCGGCGTGATCACGACCTCGATGCGCCCGTCCGCGACCTTCACGTCGCGCAGCACGCCGAGATCGGCGATCGAGAGCACCGGGATCTCGGGATCCGCGACCGCTGCGGCCGCGTCCCAGGCGCGCCGGCGCAGCTCGGCATCAGAACCGGCCACGAGCGTCACCACGTCGCTCCCGGATAGGCGCGCTGCAGGAACTGCAGGTCGGCCAGGATATAGCCGAGATGCTCGCTGTGGCGCCCGCTGCGTCCGCCGGTCTGGCTGAAGCCGCCGGCGGGCCGGGTCAGCGTGGCCTCGGCCAGCACCTCGTCGAGGGTGCGCTCGAAGGCCGGCCGGATCGTCGCCGGGTCGACCGCGATGCCGGCCTCGATCAGCGCGCGCTCGATCCCATCGACCTCGAACATCTCGCCCGCATAGGGCGTCAGCTCGTCGAGCGCGTCCTGGGCGCGGCGGTGGCTCTCCGCGGTGCCGTCGCCGAGCCGGATGATCCACTCGGCCGAATGGCGCAGGTGATAGGCCATCTCCTTCTCGGCCTTGGCCGCGATCGCGGCCAGCGTGGCGTCCCTCGAGCGCGCGAGCGCGCCGTGGAACGGCGCCGCATAGGCCGCGTAGAGCAGCTGGCGCATCATGGTGACCGCGAAATCGCCGTTCGGCTGCTCGACAAGCAGCAGATTCTTGTACTCGCCGGCGTCGCGCAGATAGGCGAGCTGGTCCTCGTCGCGGCCCCGGTCCTCGACCTCGCCCGCATAGGTATAGAGCGCGCGCGCCTGGCCGATCAGGTCGAGCCCCATATTGCCGAAGGCGAGGTCCTCCTCGAGCACGGGCGCATGCCCGACCCATTCGGACAAGCGATGCCCGAGGATCAGCGCCGTGTCGGCGAGGCGCAGCGTGTAGGTGAAGAGCGGCGTCTCGGTCATTCGGTTCCTCAGCGCGTCATCCCGGCCGAGCCGCGCGAAGCGCGCGAGAGCCGGGATCCATAGCCCCTCTCCATCCGCATCACGGCCACCGTGGTTATGGATCCCGGATCGCCGCTGCGCGGCGTCCGGGATGACCCCTTTGGGGTCACATATGCCCGACGTCGTCCGGGATCTCGTAGAAGGTCGGATGGCGATAGATCTTCGAGGCGGTCGGCTCGAACAGCATGTCCTTGTCGTCCGGGTCCGAGGCCGTGATCGCGTTCGACGGCACGACCCAGAGCGAGAGTCCCTCGCCGCGCCGCGTGTAGACATCGCGCGCCGCCTGCAGCGCCATGGTGGCGTCGACCGCGTGCACGCTGCCGACATGCCGGTGCGAGAGTCCGTTGCGCGTGCGGATGAACACTTCCCACAGCGGCCAGTTCTTCTCGGACATGATTCGTCTCCCGACCCGTAGGGTGGGTTAGCGAGCCGAAGGCGAGCGTAACCCACCGCCGCATATCATACGGTGGGTTACGGCGCTGCGCGCCTGACCCACTCTACGCAGCATTCCTTCACTCCGCAGCGACTGACATTGCGGTTCGCTGCTTGCGCTTCTCCGCGAAGGCGAGCGCGGCCTCGCGCACCCAGGCGCCGGCCTCGTGGGCGGCGCGGCGCTGCCTCATGCGCTGGCGGTTGCACGGGCCGTCGCCCGCGACCACGCGCTTGAACTCGGCCCAGTCGATCTCGCCGAACTCCCAGTGGCCGGTGGCCGCATTGAACGCGAGTTTCGGGTCCGGGAAGGTCAGGCCGAGGAAATGGCCCTGCGGCACGGTGGCATCGACGAACTTCTGGCGCAGCTCGTCATTGGTGAAGCGCTTGATCTTCCAGCGCATGGTGGTGTCGGTGTGCTGGCTCTGGCCGTCCGGCGGGCCGAACATCATCAGCACCGGCCACCACCAGCGGTCCAGCGCCTCCTGCGCCATGGCCTTCTGCGCCGGCGTGCCGCGGCACAGCGCCAGCATGATCTCGTAGCCCTGGCGCTGGTGGAAGCTCTCCTCCTTGCAGATGCGGATCATGGCGCGCGCATAGGGGCCGTAGGAGCAGCGGCAGAGCGGGATCTGGTTCATGATCGCGGCGCCGTCGACCAGCCAGCCGATGATGCCGATATCGGCCCAGGAGAGCGTCGGGTAGTTGAAGATCGAGGAGTACTTGGCCTTGCCGTCGAGCAGCTGCTCCATCAGCTCCTCGCGCGAGGCGCCGAGAGTCTCGGCGGCCGCATAAAGATAGGCGCCGTGGCCGCCCTCGTCCTGCACCTTGGCGAGCAGCGCGGCCTTGCGCTTGAGCGAGGGCGCGCGCGTGATCCAGTTGCCCTCCGGATACATGCCGACGATCTCGGAATGGGCATGCTGGGAGATCTGCCGGACGAGCGTGCGCCGGTAGCCCTCGGGCATCCAGTCGTTCGGCTCGATCTTGGTCTCGGC
>PQAH01000071.1 GCA_003105195.1 Bradyrhizobiaceae bacterium | reverse complement strand
CACGTGCAGGTGATGACGCGCGACCCGGACTACTTCCTGACCCACATGAGCAACTACGGCTCGCTGTTCCTGGGGCCGCGCACCAACGTCGCCTATGGCGACAAGGTGATCGGCACCAACCACACGCTGCCGACCCGAAAGGCGGCGCGCTACACGGGCGGGCTGTGGGTCGGCAAGTTCCTCAAGACCTGCACCTACCAGAAGGTGCTGAGCGACGAGGCGAGCGCGCTGATCGGCGAATACTGCTCGCGCCTGTGCATCCTGGAGGGGTTCGTCGCCCACGCCGAGCAGGCGAACGTGCGCGTGCGCCGCTACGGCGGGCGCAACGTGCCCTATGCGCAGGCGGCGGAGTGAGCACAGTGCTCGGTGTCGGCGCCGTGAAGTGCCCCGCGGTTCCCTCCCCCGCCTGCGGGGGAGGGACAGGGAGGGGGCCATGGCGGCATGCTCCGGACAGGCGGCGCCCGCTGCCCAACCCTCCCCCGCAAGCGGGGGAGGGAGCGCGCCGCGTGTGAGGCGCGTGATGAGTGTGTCTCCCGACGACCTTCTCAGGGCGCCCTCGTTCCGCCTCGAGGGAAAGCGTGCGCTGGTCACGGGGGCGGGGCGCGGCATCGGGCTCGCGGCGGCCTCGGCGCTCGCGGATGCGGGCGCGGAAGTGACGCTGGCGGCGCGGACCCGGGAGGAGATCGAGGAGGCGGCGGCCGCGATCCGCGCGCGCGGGCAGAAGGCCGACGCGCTCGTGATGGACGTCACCGACCTCTCCGCCATGCAGGCCGCGATCGCGGCGGCGGCGCCGTTCGACATTCTGGTGAACAATGCCGGCACCAACCGGCCGAAGCCGCTGATGGAGGTCACGGTCGAGGACTTCGACGTGATCATGGGCCTCAACGTGCGCGCCGCCTATTTCGTCGCCCAGGCGGTGGCGCGTCGGCTCCTCGCGGCGGGCGCGCCCGGATCGATCGTCAACGTCTCGTCGCAGATGGGCCACGTGGGGGCGGCGCGGCGCACCGTCTATTGCGCCTCCAAGCACGCCATGGAGGGCTTCACCAAGGCGATGGCGATCGAGCTCGCGCCGCACCGGATCCGCGTCAACAGCCTCGGGCCGACCTTCATCGAGACACCGATGACGCGTCCGTTCTTCGAGAACGAGGCGTTCCGCCGGGAGGTGCTCGCGAAGATCAAGCTCGGCCGCATCGGCCAGCTCGACGAGCTCACCGGCGCGATCCTGTTCCTCGCCTCGGACGCCTCGTCGCTGATGACCGGCGCGGCGCTGGTGGTCGACGGCGGTTGGACCGCGGAGTGAGCTACTCCGCGGCGGCCCTGCCCTTGCCGATCGCGGCATTCACCCTGGGCAGCACCTTCTCGGCGAGCAGGATCATCGAGCGGCGGCCGAGCTCGCGGTCCTTCCAGTCCTTGCCGGCATAGAGCAGGGTGCCGAAATCGCCGACCTCCTCGCGGAAGGCGAGGATCTGCTCGGCGACGCGCTCGGGCGAGCCCCAGAAGATCAGCTTGTCGCAGACGTCCTCGAGCGTGACCTCGTCGTCCGGCTGGTCGGCGCGGGACTTGAAGAGTCCGATGCGGCCGCCGCGCTTCAGCTTGGTGTAGAGCTGGCTGTAGTAGTACCAGTACGGCCCGTCCGGGTCGGTCGCATAGGCGCGCGCGGTCGCATCGTCGTCGGCGACGAAGATGCTCTTCGCCACGCGCCAGTTCACGGGATCCGCGGGGCGGCCCGCGCGGGCGCAGCCCTCGACATATTTCGGCCAGTGGCTCTTCACCCATTGCGGCATCAGGAAGTTGGCCGAGATCGGCTCCCAGCCGCGCGCCGCGGCCTCGGTCACGCCCTTGGAGAACGGCGCCACCGCGGTCACCACGATCGGCGGATGCGGCTGCTGCAGCGGCTTCGGCAGGTAGCCCTGGCCGATATCGGCCATGAACTGGCGCTCCACCACGACGTTCCAGAAGCGGCCCCGGATGTCGTAGGGCGGGTCGCTCCGCCAGATCTCGAGCACCTGGTTGATCGCCTCCAGGAACATGGCGTTGCGGTCGGCGTCGAGATTGCCGAACACCTCGGCATCCGAGAGCAGCCCGCCCGGCGAGATGCCGAAGATGAAACGGCCGTCGAGCAGATGGTCGAGCATCGCGATGTTGGCGGCGACCGCGGCCGGATGGGCATTGGGCATGTTCACGGTGCCGGTGCCGAGCCGGATGCGCCTGGTCGCCTCGATCAGCGTGCAAATGAACATCATGCAGGACGTGATGTTCTCGGCGCGGTCGGTCACGTGCTCGCCCACGTAGCCCTCCGTGAAGCCGAGCTCGTCCGCCAGGATGAAGGCCTCGCGATCCTCCCGCAGCGACCGGCGCCAGTCCTTGTCGAGGGGGTGGATCGGCATCGTGAAAAAGCCGAGCTGCATCGTCATCCTCCGCCGGCCGCGTCGTGCGGTCCGCTCACCTCTTGCCACGAATGGATCATCTTTCCCGTCGGCGAACAACAACTCAGGTGACGGTCTGCCAGCGTCCGCCGGCCGCGACGGAATCGAACACGGCCTCGAGCGCGGCGACCGTGTGCAGGATGCCGGCGTCGTCGATCTGGAAGGCGTCCCGGCCCAGCGCCGCGGCCGCGAAGGAGTCGAGGTTCTGCCCGATGTGGTTGGTCTGCGGCGTCTCGAGGGTTTCGATGCGGCCGCCCGGATGGCAGACGGCGACGCGCGTCTCGCTCAGCGACTCGGCCCACATCGCGGAGCCGTAGACCGCCACGCGCCAGACGAAGCCGGGCGTCTTCAGGCAAGTCGAGAGCGTGGCGGTGGCGCCGTTGCGGAAGCCCAGAAGGGCCGTGGTGGTGTCGCCGGATTCGAAGGCCAGCGCACGGCGGGTCGAGAGCGCACAGACGCGCGCGATCGGCCCGACCACGAAAGCGAGGCTGTCGATGAGATGGATGCCCATTCCGGTCATGCCGCCGGCGCGGGTCTCCTCGGGGGCCGAGCGCCAGTTGTCGAGCGGCGTGTCGGCGAGGATGTCGTGGCTGTAGTTGCCCTCGGCGAACATCACGGTGCCGAAGGCAGGCGAGGCGACGAGCTCCCTGAGCTTCGCGACCGAGGGCCAGAGCCGGCGGTTGTGACCGACGCCGAGGGCGACGCCGGCGCGCCGGCAGGCCGCGATCGCGGCCTCCGCATCGACGCGCGTCAGCGCGAAGGGCTTCTCACAGAAGACGTGCTTGCCGGCGGCCGCGGCCGCCTCCACCTGGGCGCGATGGCGGGTGTGCGGCGTCGCGAGCACGACCGCCTGGATCGACGGATCGGCCAGTGCCTCCTCGAAGGAGGTGCCGAGCGCGAGCCCCATCTCGGCCGCGAAGTCCTCGGCAAGCTCCGGCTCCAGCGTGACGCCGCGCGTGAAGCGCAGGAGCTTCGAGTC
This sequence comes from Bradyrhizobiaceae bacterium, assembly GCA_003105195.1. Lineage (GTDB taxonomy): Bacteria > Pseudomonadota > Alphaproteobacteria > Rhizobiales > Xanthobacteraceae > FEB-22. The sequence goes on along the minus strand of PQAH01000071.1, from coordinate 16,182 downwards.
CCTGGCGGAGCGCACCAGCTCCTTCCCCCACCAGCCGAGGCCGATCATCGCGGCATTGAGCATTGCGGTTTCTCTTCATTGCATCCCCTCATCCCGAGTGCGGGCGCCTCGAAGGAGGACGCGGAGCATAGGCGAGCGTCCGCGATCGAGTCCATGCGGCGCTGGCGCGCGAACACGGAGTCGCGTAAACGATCGCACGATTTCACCATCCGAGGATCGCCATGGCGCGCACCCCCGAGTTCGACATCGAGAAATTCACGCCCGAGCAGAAGCGGGTGCACGACGCGATCCTCTCGGGGCCGCGCGGCGTCGTGCAGGGGCCGCTCAAGGTGTGGCTGCAGAGCGCGGAGCTCGCCGACAAGGCGCAGGCGCTCGGCGCCTTCTGCCGGTTCGGCACCAGCCTGCCGGCGCGTCTCTCGGAGCTCGCGATCATCGTCACGGGGGCGCACTGGAGGGCCGGCTTCGAGTGGTGGGCGCATGCGCCGCTCGCCGCCAAGGCCGGCATCGCGCAGGACGCGATCGAGGCGATCCGGACCGGCAGGACGCCGAAGCTCGTGAAGGCCGACGAACACGCGGTCTACGACTTCGCGACCGAGCTGATCCGCAAGCACGTGGTCTCGGAGGCGACCTACCGGCGCGTCGTGCAGGAACTGGGCGTGAAGAGCACGGTCGAGCTGGTCGGCATCCTCGGCTATTACGGGCTGATCTCGATGACGATCAAGGCCTTCGAGGTGCCGGTGCCGGAGGGCGAGAAGGAGCCGTTCGCGGACCTATAGGGACGGCCGACACGTCCTACGACGCAGCCCCCACCTGCGCCTTCAATCCCGCGGCTTCGATGCCGGCGAGCGCGCAGGCTTCGTCCTGGTCGGAGGTGTCGCCCGAGATGCCGACCGCGCCGAGCACGTCGCCGCGCTCGTTCCTGACGAGCACGCCGCCCGGCACGGGCACGAGACGGCCCTGGGCGATGGTGGTGAGCGCCGTGACGAAGGCCGGCATCCTGGCGGAGCGCTCGGCCAGCTCGCGGCTGCCGAAGCCCATGCCGAGCGCGCCCCAGGCCTTGCCGTAGGCGATGTCGTAGCGGAGGAGTCCCGACCGGTCCTCGCGCTTGAAGGCGACGAGATGGCCGCCGGCGTCGAGCACCGCGACGGTGAGCGGTGCGAGGCTCATCTCGCGGCCCTTGCGCAAGGCGGCATCGACGATGGTGCTGGCCTGGGCGAGCGTGACGGACATGCGAACCCCGTTAACATGGGGCTCCGCGATTGCCAATCGCGCGGTGGCGGCGGCGTCGACGCATGCTACGGTCGCGCCTCGCGAGCGCAAGAATGCCCGTTTCACGAGGAGAAATCATGAGCGGCGCAACGGCCAGGACGGTGGGCGTCATCGGGCTCGGAATCATGGGCGGGGCGATCGCGAGGAATCTCGCGGCTGCCGGTTGGCAGGTCGTCGGCTTCGATATCGACGATGCGCGCCGCAAGAAAGCCGCCGCGTGCGGAGTCGAAGTCGCGCAAGGCGCCGCCTTCGTCGCGGCCCGGGCCGACCGCGTGCTCACCAGCCTGCCGAGCCCGAAGGCGCTCGCCGCCACGGTCGCGGAGATCGCCGCGGCGCGGCTGCCGCGACGCATTCTCGCCGAGCTGTCCACCTTCGCGCTCGACGACAAGGCGGCGGCCGAGGCACGGCTGCGCGCAGCCGGGCACGTGCTGCTGGACTGCCCGCTCAGCGGCACCGGCGCGCAGGCGCGCAGCAAGGACCTGGTGGTCTATGCGAGCGGCGACAGCGAGAGCATCCAGGCAATGATGCCGGCCTTCGCGGACTTCTCCCGCCAGGCGCACGACCTCGGCGCCTTCGGCAACGGCATGAAAATGAAGCTCGTCGCCAACCTGCTGGTCGCGATCCACAATGTGGCGAGCGCGGAGGCCATGGTGCTGGGCATGAAGGCCGGCCTCGATCCGCGGCAGATCGTCAAGCTGATCTCGGCGGGCGCGGGCAATTCGCGGGTGTTCGAGCTGCGCGCGCCCATGATGGTGGAGAGCCGCTACGACGGCGAGAACCTCACCATGAAGAACGAGGTCTGGCAGAAGGACATGACCGTGATCGGCGATTTCGCGGCCGGCCTCAACTGCCCGACGCCGCTGTTCAACGCGACCGCGCCGATCTACGCGGCCGCCATGTCGACCGGCCATGCCCTGCACGACACCGGCTCGGTGTGCGCCGTGCTGGAAGCCATGGCGGGCCTGCGTCGCAGCGACTGAGAATTTTTTCGAGCCGCCGCGGCAATGCCGAGCGGCTGCTAGGGCTCCGACAGGAAATCCAGGGTCGCGGTCTCGGCCAGCACCGCCTCGGGCGTGCGGTGGCGTTCCGCCGAGACCCGTTCCTCGGCGGTGCGTCGCTCGGCCTGGACATAGGCGCCGAGATGGCGCGCGCGCGCGATGATGCGGTGGCCGATGCCGAGGCGGGCCGCCTCGAAGCGCCGCAACGCGCTCTCGACGTCCGGCGCCTCGGCGAGGGCGTCGGCGAGGGCGAGCGCGTCCTCTGCCGCCTTGGCGACGCCGGCGCCGACATGCGGCCGCGCCACGAAGGCCGCATCGCCCAGGAGGGCGACGCGGCCGAAGGCCATGCGCGGCACCGCGATGTCGTAGATCGGCTGCAGGAAGGGCTGGGTCGCGAGCCGCATCATCTCGCGGAACTGCGGAGCGAGCACGCGCTCGGCGTCCGCCCGCATGGCGGCGATCACGCCCTTGGCGATCAGCGGCGGCGGAATCGACAGCGCATGGGTGCGGCCCCGGTCGTCGGTGAGCAGGCGCGGCAGCTCCTCGTGCTCGCTCGCGGGCCGGTACCAGACGAAGTTGTAGCGCCGGTGGCCGGGCCGCAGGTCGTTGTCGGGGCCGGCCACCGGATAGCCGAGCATCTGCTCGCTCGGCGGCAGGCAGAAGGCGAAGATCTCGAACAGCGCGGCGTGCAGGCCGGGGGGGAACGCCGCCTCGGCGATGAGACCGCGCCAGGCCGTGTAGCCCGCATAGCGCGGCGTCACGTCGGGGAGAAAAAGCTGCCGCACGGTCGAGCGGATGCCGTCGGCGCCGACCAGGATGTCGCCCTCCGCGCGGCTGCCGTCGGCGAAATGGGCCGTGACGCCGGTTCCGCTCTGGTCGATGCGCGAGAGCTCCGTCGCGCCGTGATAGCGGGTCGCGGGAAACGCGGTTTTCAGGAGGTCGAAAACCCGGTCCCAGGAAGTCATGATCTGCGCGCAGCGCGTGCGGTGGGTGCAGCGGCCCGCGAGGTCGAACATGTGGCGTTCCGAGACGTGCACGCCGAGCTCGCCGTCCGGGGCGAGGCCGACCTTGCGAAACACCTCGATGAGCTGGGGCTGCGCCACGATGCCGGCGCCGCGACCGGCGAGCGCGCCGTCGACCCGTTCGAACACCTCCACGTCGAAGCCGCCGCGGGCGAGCGCGAGCGCGCTCAACAGGCCGCTCATGGAGCCGCCGATGACGAGGGCGCGCGGAGCGCCGGTCTGCCTCGTGACTTGCGCCATTTCCTGCCGATGCCGTCCTTGCTATACAGTTTGCCCACAGATCGCTGGAGGAAACCATGGCCCTGACCATGCTGGAAAAGAGGGCGGCGCGCGCCGAGAAGACAGCCTGGCCGCAGTGGCTCGCCGACGAATTCAAGCGCGAGGCCGAGAACCACAATGGCTGCGTCGGCAGCCACCTGCTCTCGGAGACCGAAGATCTCCGCGTGTGGATGATCCGGCTGAAGCCGGGCGAGCGCATCGGCTTCCATCGCCACGTGCTCAATTATTTCTGGACCGCGGTCGTGCCGGGACACGGACGCCAGCACCTGATGGACGGCTCCACGGTCGAGTACACGTATTTCGCGGGCGAGACGCGGCACGAGACCTACGGGCCCGGCGAGTTCAAGGTGCACGACCTGGAGAACCTCGGCGACTCCGACATGATCTTCATGACGGTCGAGTCGATCAAAGGCAGCGCCAACAAGCCGCTGCCGATTCCCGACACGGTGCGCCTCGAGGCCGCCTGACGCTTCGGGTGGGAGCGAGCGCGGGGATCGCCGATCCTGTGCGCGGCGGCAGCGGGATCCCGGGCGCTTTCGCGGTGCGGCCCTCCGCGATGCTGCAAGGCCGCGCGCCGGCGAATGCCCAGGGCTTCGCGTGGCGCGATCGCGTCAGGCGCGCCGAGGTCGAATCGGCGCTCCGATGCGGCAAATCCGGGATCGCTTCCCGCGCCTGGCCGAAAAGATGTCGAGCCAGAACTTTTTCGCTTGCAACTTGGTATACCTTATAATTCATAATGGTCCTGCGAGGGCGAGGGCCCACACCTCACATGGCCAAGAGGTGCCAGCGACCTTACGCTGCACGCGTGAAGACCGGCAACCAACGACCGGTCCCGAGGAAATGCATCCAACGGGAGAGAAACGCATGACAAGCCCTAATCGTCTCTTCGGCCTCGGCGCGGCGGCGCTCGGGACCGCGCTCGTGATCGCTTCCGCGCTGCCGTCGTCCGCGGCCTGGGAGCCGACACGGCCGGTGGAGATCATCGTGCCGGCGGGAACCGGCGGCGGCGCCGACCAGATGGCCCGCGTGATCCAGGGCATCATCAGCAAGCACACGCTGATGAAGCAGTCGGTCGTGGTGATCAACAAGGCGGGCGGCGCCGGCGGCGAAGGCTTCCTGGACGTGAAGGGCTCGCGCGGCAATCCGCACAAGCTGGTGATCACCCTCTCGAACCTGTTCACCACGCCGCTCGGCACCGGGATTCCGTTCAACTGGAAGGACCTCACGCCGGTCGCCATGATGGCGCTGGACGAGTTCGTGCTGTGGGTGAACGCGGAGACGCCCTACAAGACCGTCAAGGACTACATCGAGGACGTCAAGAAGGCGCCCCCCGGCCAGTTCAAGATGGGCGGCACGGGCTCCAAGCAGGAAGACCAGATCATCACGGTCGCGGTCGAGAAGGCCGCCGGCGTCAAGTTCACCTACATCCCGTTCCGCGGCGGCGGCGAGGTCGCGGTGCAGCTCGTCGGCAACCACGTGAACTCGACCGTGAACAACCCGATCGAAGCCGTCGCGCAGTGGCGCGCCGGCAAGGTGCGGCCGCTCTGCGTGTTCGACGGCAAGCCGCTCGCCTATACGGACAAGATCGCGGGCGACAAGGCCTGGGCCGACATTCCGACCTGCAAGTCGCAGGGCCTCGACATGGAGTACCTGATGCTGCGCGGCATCTTCATGCCGCCGGGCGTCAGCAAGGAGGCGGTCGACTACTACGTCGAGCTTCTGAAGAAGGTGCGCGAGACTCCCGAGTGGAAGAAGCTCATGAACGACGGCGCCTTCAACCAGACCTTCATGACCGGCGCCGACTACGCCAAGTGGGTCGAGAACGAAGAGAAGCGTCACCAGGGGCTGATGAAGGAAGCCGGCTTCCTGGCCTCCGGCAACTGACCTGCAAATCCGACGTGCGGCCGGCGGAGCATCTCCGCCGGCTCGTTCGCCTGCGCATCGCCGGGAGGATCACGTGATCGACAATCCGCATCCGGCCTCGGGGAGCGGCCCATCTCAGCGCCTGGTCGAGATCGGCGTCTGCATCTTCACGGGGCTGATCGGCGTCATCGTCATCATCGGCAGCCTGCGGGTCGGCGTGAACTGGGGCGTCGAAGGACCGAAGGCCGGCTTCTTCCCGTTCTATGTCGGGCTGTTCATCGTCGGCGGAAGCATCATCAATCTGCTTGCGATCCTGCTCGCCAGCCGCTCCGAGGCGCTGTTCGCCGAATGGGGCCAGTTGCGCCAGGTGATGTCCGTGGTGATCCCGACCGCCATCTACGTCTCGGTGCTGACCTATGTCGGCATCTACGCCTCGTCGATGGCGCTCATCGCCTTCTTCATGAGAAGGCTCGGCGGCTACGGCTGGGGCATGGTGGCCGCGGTCTCGCTCGGCGTGCCGATCGTCGCCTACTTGATGTTCGAGAGGTGGTTCCTCGTGCCGCTGCCGAAGGGGCCGATCGAGGATTTCGTGGGTCTCTGATCCGCGGGGGAGCGTGTCGCGGCGTGCGGCGCCGGCGACGAAGGGGCACGTGATGGAAGAAATCGCCAACCTGTTCCACGGCTTTGCGGTGGTCCTGCAGCCGTTCAACATCCTCGTGATGGTGGTGGGCATCCTGCTCGGCGTCATCATCGGGGTGTTGCCGGGACTCGGCGGGGCGAACGGCGTGGCGATCCTGCTGCCGCTCACCTTCTCGATGTCGCCGACATCGGCGATCATCATGCTCTCCTGCATCTACTGGGGCGCGCTGTTCGGCGGCGCGATCACCTCGATCCTGTTCAACATCCCGGGCGAGCCGTGGTCGGTGGCGACCACCTTCGACGGCCATCCCATGGCGCAGCAGGGCAGGGCCGGCGAGGCGCTCACCGCCGCCTTCACGTCCTCCTTCGTGGGCGCGCTGTTCGCCGTCGTCATGATCACCCTGGTGGCGCCGCTGGTCGCGCGCTTCGCGCTCCAGTTCGGCCCGGCCGAGAAGTTCTCGGTGTACTTCCTGGCCTTCTGCAGCTTCATCGGCATGAGCAAGGAGCCACCCTCGAAGACCGTGGTGTCGATGATGATCGGCTTCGCGCTGGCGGCGGTCGGTCTCGATCAGGTCACGGGTCAGCTGCGGCTCACCTTCGGCTTCACCGAGCTTCTCGCCGGCTTCGACTTCCTGATCGCGGTCATCGGCCTGTTCGGCATCGGCGAGATCCTGCTCACCATGGAGGAGGGCTTGAGCTTCCGCGGCAAGAAGGCCTCCATCAACCCGCGTGTCGTGTTCCAGACCTGGGCCGAGCTGCCGCGCTACTGGGTGACCTCGCTGCGCTCCTGCGTCATCGGCTGCTGGATGGGGATCACGCCGGCCGGCGCCACGCCCGCCTCCTTCATGAGCTACGGCATCGCCAAGCGCGTCTCCAGGAAGGGACACAATTTCGGCAAGGGCGAGATCGAGGGCGTGGTCGCGCCCGAGACGGCGGCGCACGCCGCCGGCACCTCGGCGCTGCTGCCGATGCTCTCGCTCGGCGTGCCGGGCTCGCCGACCGCTGCCGTGCTGCTCGGCGGCCTGCTGATCTGGGGCCTGCAGCCCGGGCCCCTGCTGTTCGTCGAGCAGAAGGAGTTCGTGTGGGGCCTGATCGCCAGCATGTATCTCGGCAACCTGGTCGGCCTGTTCGTGGTGATCACCTGTGTGCCGCTGCTCGCGGCGATCCTGCGGATCCCGTTCAGCATCATCGCCCCGGTCATCCTGGTTCTGTGCGCGATCGGCGCCTATACGGTGAACAACAACCCGTTCGATATCGTGATGATGCTGGTGTTCGGCGTCGTCGGCTATGTGTTCAAGAAGTGCAACTATCCGCTCGCGCCCCTGGTGCTGGCGATCGTGCTCGGGGACTCGGCGGAGGAATCCTTCCGCCAGGCGCTGCTCGGCTCGCAGGGGAGCCTGACGGTGTTCTGGTCCAACGGCCTCGTTGGCACGATCATGGTGCTCGGCCTGATCGCCCTGTTCTGGCCCATGCTGCACACCGCCTGGTCGCGCATGCGCGCGGCCGCCACGGCCGCCTGATCGCCCTGGGTCCTCACGCAGGTCATTGAAAATGCGTAAGGCATTATGTATACCAGACGCGGCCGGCGACTTCCCGAGACCGGCTTCACGGGTTCGACCATGACGACCATTCCGCCCCGTGCCCGATCCGAAGCGGCCGCGCGCGTGGTGGTGGCGCCGCTCGAGGACACGTCCACCTTCGCGGACCGCGCCTATGCGGCGCTCAAGGACGTCATCGTCTCGCTCAACGTCTACGAGCAGCCCGACGAGGTGCGGCTCGACGAGCGGCAACTCGCCCAGGATCTCGGCATCAGCCGCACGCCGGTGCGCGAGGCCATGGCCCAGCTCGAGCGCGAGGGTTTCGTGCGCTCGGTGCCGCGGCGCGGCATCTACGTGGTGCGCAAGACCAAGCGCGAGGTGATCGAGATGATCACCGCCTGGGCCGCGCTCGAGAGCATGGCGGCGCGGCTGATCACCCGGAACGCCGGCGACCAGGAGATCGCGACGCTGCGGGCGATGTTCACGACCTTCGAGAACGGCCAGCTGCACGCCAAGCTGGACGAGTATTCCGAGGTCAACATCGAGTTCCACCAGACCATCATCCGCATGAGCCAGAACCGCGTGCTGATCGATCTGGCGGCGAACCTGTTCCTGCACATGCGGATGATCCGGCGCAAGACGATCGGCGAGCAGGACCGCGTCGACCGCTCGATCCGCGACCACATGAACATCATCGAGGCACTGGAGGCGCGCGACACCGAGCGCGCCGAGGACCTCGTGCGCAACCACGCGCTCGGCCTCGCCGACCACGTGGCGCGCTACGCCGACTATCTCGACTGACGAACAAGGGTCCGGGAGGCATTCCCATGTCCGACGCTGCAGTGAAGACCAAGCCGGACGCCGCGGGCGGCGAGCAGGAGCTGACCGACGGCTTCCATCTCGTCATCGACGCGCTGAAGCTCAACGACGTGAAGACGATCTACGGCGTCCCCGGGATCCCGATCACGGATCTCGGCCGCATGTGCCAGGCCGCGGGCATCCGCGTGCTCTCGTTCCGCCACGAGCAGAACGCCGGCTATGCGGCGGCGATCGCGGGCTTCCTGACCAAGCGGCCCGGCATCTGCCTCACGGTATCGGCGCCGGGCTTCCTCAACGGCCTCACCGCGCTCGCGCACGCGACCACCAACTGCTTCCCGATGATCCTGATCAGCGGCTCGTCGGAGCGCGAGATCGTCGACCTGCAGCAGGGCGACTACGAGGAGATGGACCAGCTCGCGATCGCCAAGCCGCTGTGCAAGGCGGCGTTCCGCGTGCTGCACGCCGCCGACATCGGCATCGGCGTGGCGCGCGCGATCCGCGCGGCGGTCTCGGGCCGTCCGGGCGGGGTCTATCTCGACCTGCCGGCGAAGCTGTTCTCGCAGGTGATGCCGGCCGATGCCGGCCGGAAATCGCTCGTGAAGGTCGTCGACCCCGCGCCGGCGCAGATCCCCTCAGCGGCGTCGGTCAAGCGCGCGCTCGACCTGCTCAAGAGCGCCAAGCGGCCGCTCGTCATCCTCGGCAAGGGCGCGGCCTACGCCCAGGCGGACGAGCGGATCCGCACGCTGGTCGAGACGCTCGGCGTGCCGTTCCTGCAGATGAGCATGGCCAAGGGCCTGCTGCCCGACACGCATCCGCTGTCGGCGGGCGCGGCGCGCTCGACCGTGCTCAAGGACGCCGACGTCGTGATGCTGATCGGCGCCCGCCTCAACTGGCTGCTGTCGCACGGCAAGGGGAAGACCTGGGGCGAGCCGCATTCGAAGAAGTTCATCCAGATCGACATCGAGCCGAAGGAGATGGACTCGAACGTCGAGATCGCGGCGCCGGTGGTCGGCGACATCGGCTCCTGCGTCGCGGCGCTGCTCGACGGTCTCGACAAGAAGTGGCCGGCGCCGCCCGCCGACTGGATCGATGCCGTCAAGACGAAGCGCGACGAGAACATCGCCAAGATGGCGCCGCGGCTGATGAAGAACACGGCGCCGATGGACTTCCACGGCGCGCTGGGCACGCTGCGCACCATCGTCAAGAACCGGCCCGACGCCATCCTGGTGAACGAAGGCGCCAATACGCTCGACCTCGCGCGCGGCGTCATCGACATGTACCAGCCGCGCAAGCGGCTCGACGTCGGCACCTGGGGCGTGATGGGCGTCGGCATGGGCTACGCGATCGCGGCCGCGGTCGAGACCGGCAAGCCGGTGCTCGCGGTCGAGGGCGACAGCGCCTTCGGCTTCTCGGGCATGGAGGTCGAGACGATCTGCCGCTACAACCTGCCGGTCTGCATCGTCGTCTTCAACAACAACGGCATCTATCGCGGCACCGACGTCAACCCGACGGGCGGTCCGGACCCGGCGACCACCGTGTTCGTGCGCGACGCGCGCTACGACAGGATGATGGAAGCCTTCGGCGGCGTCGGCGTGAACGTGACCACGCCGGACGAGCTCAGGCGCGCGGTCAACGCCGCGATGGACTCGGGCAAGCCGACCCTGATCAACGCGGTGATCGATCCGGCGGCCGGCAGCGAGAGCGGCCGGATCGGCAACCTCAATCCGCAGAGCGTGCTTCGCAAGAAATGACCCCGGGCGCGGCGCGACCGCAAGTCCGGAACCGCAGACAGTCGAGGAGGCAGCCGATGGCCGCACGCAAGGCGTCGAAGAAGACGAGGAAGCCCGTGAAGAAGTCCCCCGTGAAGGCGAAAGCCGCCAAGGCGGCGCGCAAGGCCGTGAAGGCCGCGCGGAAGCTCGTCGCGGCGCCGAAGAAGGCCGCGACGGCGGCGCTCAAGGCGGTCGGCAACGGCCACGGGCTGCCCAAGCCCAGCAGCAAGCCGTTCGGCCAGGCCGGCAAGGCGCTCGACGGCGTGCGCGTGCTCGACTTCACCCACGTGCAGTCGGGCCCGACCTGCACCCAGCTCCTCGCCTATATGGGCGCGGACGTGATCAAGGTGGAGCGTCCGGGCGTCGGCGACATCACGCGCGGGCAGCTGCGCGACGTGCCGGGCGCCGACAGCCTCTACTTCACGATGCTCAACGGCAACAAGCGCTCGATCACCATCGATTCCAAGCATCCGAAGGGCAAGGAGATCCTCGAGCGCCTGATCCGGCACTGCGACGTGCTGGTGGAGAACTTCGCGCCCGGCGCGCTCGACCGCATGGGGCTCACCTGGGAGTACATCCACAAGACCAATCCGCGCATGATCGTCGCCTCGGTCAAGGGTTTCGGCCCCGGTCCCTACGAGGACTGCAAGGTCTACGAGAACATCGCCCAGTGCGCGGGAGGCTCGGCCTCGACCACGGGCTTCCGCGAGGGCCCGCCGCTGGTCACCGGCTCGCAGATCGGCGACTCCGGCACCGGCCTGCATCTCGCCTTCGGCATCGTCTGCGCGCTCCACCAGCGCAACCGCACGGGCCGCGGCCAGAAGGTGCTCGCCGCCATGCAGGACGGCGTGCTCAACCTCTGCCGCGTCAAGCTGCGCGACCAGCAGCGCCTGGCGCACGGGCCGCTCAAGGAGTACAGCCAGTACGGCGAAGGCGTGCCGTTCGGCAAGGCGGTGCCGCGCGCCGGCAACGACTCGGGCGGCGGGCAGCCGGGCTGGATCCTCAAGTGCAAGGGCTGGGAGAGCGATCCCGACGCCTACATCTATTTCATCACCCAGGCGCCCGTGTGGGAGAAGATCTGCGACCTCATCGGCAAGCCCGAGTGGAAGACCGATCCCGACTATGCGACGCCGCCGGCGCGGCTGCCGCGCCTGAAGCACATCTTCGCCACCATCGAGCAATGGACCATGACCAAGACCAAGTTCGAGGTCATGGAGCTGTGCAACCCGCTCGACATCCCGGTCGGACCGATCCTGTCGATGAAGGAGATCGCCGAGGACGATTCGCTGCGCGCCACCGGCACGGTGGTCGAGGTCGATCATCCGACCCGCGGCAGGTACCTGACGGTCGGCAATCCCGTGAAGATGTCCGACTCGGTCACCGAGGTGACGCGCTCGCCGCTGCTCGGCGAGCATACCGAGGAGATCCTCACCAAGGTCCTCGGCTATGGCGCCAAGGAGGCGGCCGAGATCATGACCTCCGGCGCCACCACGGCACCCGAGAAGCCGAAGGCCGCCGCCGCCTGAGCACTCGTGCAATGCGACTGGCCGTCCCGGCACCAGCCGGGACGGGGCCGAGGTGGCGCCCGTGTAGCGCGACCCGGCAGAAGACACAGGGGAGAGACGTCAAATGCGTATCGTGGTCCACGGGCAGCAGGCCTTCGGCAAGGCGGTGCTCGAGGCGCTGCTCAAGCGCGGCGAAAACGTGATCGCGGTCTATGTGGCGCCCGAGAAGCCCGGGCAGAAGGCCGATCCGCTCAAGGAGGCGGCGCTCGCCGCCGGCCTGCCGGTGTACCAGCCGGCTTCCTACCGCAAGCCCGAGGTGTGGGAGGAGTTTCGCGCGCTGAAGCCGGACCTGCAGGTGATGGCCTTCGTCACCCTGTTCGTGCCCGAGGACTTCCTCAACATCCCGACCTACGGCTCGATCCAGTATCACCCCTCGCTGCTGCCGAAGTACCGCGGCGCCAGCGCGATCAACTGGCCGATCATCCTCGGCGAGACCGAGACCGGGCTCTCGATCTTCTGGCCCGACAACGGGCTCGATACCGGCGACGTGCTCATCCAGAAGAAGACCCCGATCGGAGCGAAGGACACGCTCGGCACCGTGTATTTCGACCGGCTGTTCCCGATGGGCGTCGACGCCATGCTCGAGTCGGTCGACCTCGTGAAGGCCGGCAAGGCGCCGCGCATCAAGCAGGACGAATCGCAGGCGACCTACGAGGGGCGCTGCACGGCCGAGACCGCGCGCATCGACTGGGGCAAGTCCTGGCGCCAGATCGATCCGCTGATCCGCGGCTGCAATCCGGCGCCGGGTGCCTGGACCACCCTCGACGGCAAGACGCTGCAGGTCTTCGACGCCGAGCCGATTCCGGCGCGCGACCCGAAGGGCATCGGCGGCAAGCTCGGCGAGATCGTCGAGATCGCGGCCGACGGCTTCACGGTGGTGTGCGCCGACGGCCGCTTCAAGGTCACGCGGGTGAAACCTGCGGACGGCGGCAAGATCGGCGCCGGCGATTTCGCCAAGGCCGCCAATCTCGCGGTCGGCATGCGCCTCGGCTGACCCCTCCTTCCGATCGCACTCTCCCCAAACCCCTAGGCCGTTCCATGCCCGCCTCGCAGCACCAGAACCCGAAATCCGACATCGAAATCTCGCAGGCCGCGAAGAAGCGGCCGATCCTCGAGATCGCGCGCGAACGGCTCGGCATCGCGCCCGAGCATCTCGAGCCCTACGGCCACTACAAGGCCAAGGTGTCGATGGACTACATCAAGACGCTGCAGAGCCAGCCGAACGGCAAGCTGATCCTGGTGTCCGCGATCTCGCCGACGCCGGCGGGCGAAGGCAAGACCACCACCACGGTCGGCCTCACCGACGCGCTCAACCACATCGGCAAGAAGGCGATGCTCTGCCTGCGCGAGCCGTCGCTCGGGCCCTCCTTCGGCATGAAGGGCGGCGCGGCCGGCGGCGGCTATGCCCAGGTCGTGCCGATGGAGGACATCAACCTCCACTTCACGGGCGACTTCCACGCGATCACCTCCGCGCACAATCTGCTCTCCGCGCTGATCGACAATCACATCTACTGGGGCAACGAGCTCGGCATCGACAGCCGCCGCGTCGCCTGGCGCCGCGTCATGGACATGAACGACCGCGCGCTGCGCGAGATCGTCTGCTCGCTCGGCGGCGTCGCCAACGGCTATCCGCGCGAGGCCGGCTTCGACATCACGGTCGCCTCCGAGGTGATGGCGATCTTCTGCCTCGCCAAGGACCTCGACGACCTCAAGCAGCGCCTCGGCAACATCATCGTGGCCTATACCCGCGACCGCAAGCCGATCCGCGCCCGCGACCTCAAGGCGCACGGCGCCATGGCGGCGCTGCTCAAGGACGCGATCGCGCCGAACCTGGTGCAGACGCTGGAGGGCACGCCCGCCTTCATCCACGGCGGGCCGTTCGCCAATATCGCGCACGGCTGCAACTCGGTGGTCGCGACCACGACGGCGCTCAAGCTCGCCGACTACGTGGTCACGGAAGCCGGCTTCGGCGCCGACCTCGGCGGCGAGAAGTTCCTCGACATCAAGTGCCGCAAGACCGGGCTCGCGCCCGACTGCGTCGTCCTGGTCGCCACCATCCGCGCGCTCAAGATGCACGGCGGGGTGAAGAAGGAGGACCTCAAGTCCGAGAACCTGAAGGCGCTGGAGGCCGGCATGGCGAACCTGCAGCGCCACGTCGAGAACGTGCAGAAGTTCGGCCTGATGCCGGTGGTCTCGATCAACCGCTTCAGCGCCGACACCGACGCCGAGATCGCGCTCGTGAAGGAGGCCTGCGGCAGGCTCGGCGTCGAGGCCGTGATGGCGGACCACTGGGCGGAGGGCGGCAAGGGCGCGGCGGACGTCGCGCGCGCCGTCGTGAAGGTGATCGCGGAGGGCAAGAGCAAGCTCAAGCTGCTCTATCCGGACGAGATGCTGCTCATCGACAAGGTGCGCACGGTCGCCAAGGAGATCTATCGCGCCAAGGACGTGACGGCCGACAAGTCGGTGCGCGACCAACTCGCCGCGTTCGAGTCCATGGGCTACGGCAAGCTGCCGATCTGCGTCGCCAAGACCCAGTACTCGTTCTCGACCAACCCGGACCAGAAGGGCGCGCCGAACGACCACGTGATCCCGATCCGCGAGGTGCGACTCTCCGCCGGGGCCGAGTTCGTCGTGGTGATCTGCGGCGAGATCATGACCATGCCGGGCCTGCCCAAGGTGCCGGCCGCGGATTCGATCGATGTCGGGCCGGACGGGCGGATCGTCGGGCTGTTCTGAGCGCGGGCCGGCAGGACGCCACAGCCGCATCGCCCGTAGCCCCGGGTGCGAAGCGAGACCCGGGCCGCCGGTCCCGCATATCGCTGACGCTCGCGCGGTTGATGTCAGGCCTCGAGCCGCTTTGCCAACCGTCGCGCCTCGGCGACCAGCGCGGCCGTGAGCGGGGTCATGGGCTCGCGCGCCGGCACCACCAAGCCGATGGTATGGAGCGCCTCGGGCGCGACGATCGGAATCGCGCGGATCCGGTCGGTGAGGCCGAGGGTCTCGGCGAGCTTCGCCGGCATCACGCTCGCCCAGCGCGCGGTGCGCACATGGGCGAACAGCACGATCATGGAGTTCGATTCCAGCATCGGCTGCGGGTCGCCGCCGGCGGCGCGCAACAGCCCCTCGATGATGCGGCGGTTCTGCATGTCGGGGGTGAGCAGGCAGAGCGGCACCTGCGCGACCTCGGCCCAGGTGACGGTCTCGCGGTCGCCGAGCGGCGCGTCCGAGGCGGTGATCAGCTGATAGCGCTCCTGGTAGAGCGGAATCGCGGTGACGCGGCCGAGCGGCTCGTTGTCCAGATAGGTGATGCCGGCGTCGATCTCGAGGTTCTCGAGGTGGGTCAGGACCTCGATCGAGGTGCGCGAGAGGATCGTGAAACGCACGTCGGGATGGCGTTCGCGATAGGGCGTGGTCAGCGCCGCCACCATGGCGAGCGTGGTCGGAATCGCCGCGATGCGCAGCCGGCCCGCGAGGCCGTGCTGCAGCGCCCTGATCTCCTCGCGCATCGCGCGCGTGTCGCCGACGATGCGGCGTGCCCAGTCGAGGGTGCGCTCGCCCTCCGGGGTGAAGCCGATGAAGCGCGAGCCGCGCTGCACGAGCAGCACGCCCAAGGTCTCCTCGAGCTGCTTGATGCCGGTCGAGAGGGTCGGCTGGGTGACGCCGCAGGCCTGGGCGGCGCGGCCGAAATGGCGCTCGCGCGCCAAGGCCATCAGGTATTCGAGCTTGTCGATCACGCGTGACTCGGTGGCAGTCAAGCCGCTTTGAAATCAAGATATTTCGCTCGATTGAAATAATCAATCGTTGGATCGCAAGGAGGGGATTGCGTCTGGCATGCCAGGGCCTCAGTTTTACGGAATGGCTCCAAACACCACCGCAACCGCTTCACGGCCCGCGATCAACGGCTCCGGCCGCCGGCGCCCTCCCGCGACGCCCAAGGGCCGCCAGGTCGATCCGCGGGCGCTGGACGAGATCCACGCCCTGCTCGGCGCGCGGCCGCGCCGGCGCGACCTGCTGATCGAGCACCTGCACCTGATCCAGGACCGCTACGGCCATCTCTCGGCCGCGCATCTCGCGGCGCTCGCGAGCGAGATGAAGCTGGCGCTGACCGAGGTCTACGAGGTCGCGACCTTCTACGCGCATTTCGACGTCGTGAAGGAGGGGCAGGATTTCCCGCCCGCCGTCACGGTACGGGTCTGCGACTCGCTCTCCTGCGCGATGGCGGGTGCCGAGCGCATGCTGGAGCAGTTGCCGAAGATTCTCGGCCCCGGCGTGCGCGTGCTGCGCGCGCCCTGCATGGGCGCCTGCGATCAGGCGCCGGCCTGTGCGGTCGGCCACGTGCAGGTCACGCATGCGACGCCCGAGAGGGTCGCCGATGCGCTGGCGGAGGGCGTGCACGCCCATGCGGCGCAGCCCGGCCGCGA
>PQAH01000070.1 GCA_003105195.1 Bradyrhizobiaceae bacterium | reverse complement strand
GGTGTTCGCGACGGTCCGCTCGCTGGCGGTGCGCGACACCGTCGGGGATCATTTTACCTTGGGTAATCCGCGCCGGGTCGAGCTCACCGGCTTCGACGTGATCCTGCTGCGGCAGGACCCGCCCTTCGACCTCGCCTACATCACGACCACCCACCTGCTCGAGCGGGTGCACCCGCAGACGCTGGTGGTGAACGATCCGGCGCATGTGCGCAACGCGCCCGAGAAGGTCTTCGTGATGCAGTTCCCCGAGCTGATGCCGCCGACCCTGGTGACGCGGGACCTCGAGGAGATCAAGTCGTTCCGGGCCGAGCACGGGGACATCGTGATGAAGCCGCTCTACGGCAAAGGCGGCGAGGCCGTGTTTCGGCTGGAGCGCGAGGATCTCAATTTCGGCTCGCTCTACGATCTGTTCGCGGCCACGTTTCGCGAGCAGTGGGTGGTCCAGAAATTCCTTCCCGCGGTGAAGCAGGGCGACAAGCGCATCATCCTGGTGGACGGCGAGTTCGCGGGCGCGGTCAACCGCGTGCCGGCGCCGGACGACCTGCGCTCCAACATGGTGCGCGGCGGCACGCCGAAGGAGACCGACCTCACGCCGCGCGAGCGCGAGATCTGCGCGCGCATCGGTCCGGCCCTGCGCGAGCGCGGCCTCCTCTTCGTCGGCATCGACGTGATCGACGGGTATCTGACCGAGATCAACGTCACCTCGCCGACCGGCATCCGGGCGATCAAGAATTTCGGCGGGCCCGACATCGCGGCGATGATCTGGGACAAGATCGCCGCGAAGCGCCGCGGTTGAAGCGCGCCCGGCTCGCGCCGCGGGTCGAGATCGGTCCTTCCGGCCCGCCTGTCATGGCGCTACCCTGCGCCCGGGGGTTGGGGATTTGCGCGCACGAAAGCTGATATGCGCCGGGCGGCGCTCGCTGCTCGTGATTGCCACGGGTTCGGCGATTTCCGCATTCGCGCCGCAGGCGGCCGCGGACCAGGTGTGCAAGCCCAGGCGGCCGCTGCCGCCCGTGGTCGCGCGCAGCATGGGCCCCTGCGGCTTCGAGCCCGATCGCCTGAGCTTCACGGGCGCGCCGCTCCAGCAGGCCGCCTGCCTTCTGCGTCCGGTCGGCCTGCGTGCGCGCCTCGGGGACCCGCTGGACGCCCTGCCGCCGGTCCTCGCCGAGCGCATCGGCGGCACGACCGACCTTCCGGCGCGCGAAACGTTGAGCGCCTTCCTCTCGCGCCTCGATCTCGAATGGGAATTCGCGGCCGCGCTCTGGCAGCCGGTCGCGCGGGCGCGCGACGGCGACCGGGATGCGCCGGCCGCGCGCTACCTGGTGATCCACGACACCAGCGGACCGAACTATGGCGGCCGCGCCTTCCCGGCGGACATCGACACGCACCGCAGGATCAACAATCTCGCGCGCTTCCGCTGCAGCGACGGCCACCATGCGGCCCACGTGATCATCAACCGCCGGGGCGAGAGCTTCCTCGGCCACGACTTCGCGGTGCCGTGGCGGGCCATGAAGTTCGAGCGGGCGACGCGCTTCGGAACCGACCTCAAGGGCCTGTTCCTGCACGTGGA
This sequence comes from Bradyrhizobiaceae bacterium, assembly GCA_003105195.1. Lineage (GTDB taxonomy): Bacteria > Pseudomonadota > Alphaproteobacteria > Rhizobiales > Xanthobacteraceae > FEB-22. Next base: position 13,606 of record PQAH01000070.1, on the reverse strand, counting down.
GCTGATCCAGCCGCGGCGGCGCGCGCCCGGCTTCGGCCGGCGCAACGACTCGGCGGCGCCGGACCCGGGCTTCACGCCCGCGCAATACGACCGGCTGGCGCTGGTCTATGCGGTCGCCAGCGTGCGCGCCGGCTCCTGGCTGATCCCGGCCTTCCATGCCGTGATCGACGCCGAGATGCGCGGCGGCCACGACGATCCGCAGAATTTCGATCTCGACGCCTTCGCACAGGCGCTGAGCCGGCTGCTCGATCGACTGCATGGGCGCGAGGAAGCGGTGCCGGTCACGCCGTGACCGGCGCTACCGACCGCGTTTCCGTCCTCGATGCGCGATGCCCACCGGTCGACGCGCCGGTAGCCGGACATGGCATGGCCTGATTCTGCAATTTTCAGTCGCACCGCGCTCCGCTATGATGACGCCGTCCAGGCGAGGACGACGCGATGCGAACGCTTCCTGCGGTCGGTCTTGCGGCCATCCTGACGCTGGTTCCCGCCGCGTGGGCGCAGAGCGTGGTCACACCCAAGGTGCAGACACCCCTGCGCGCCGCGCCGCCGGGCGGATTCTTCCAGGGCAAAGGCGACCAGATCGACACCGCGCTGCCGAGCGAAAAGTTTCGCGTGCTCGAGACGCGCTCCGTCCGCACGCTGACGGGCACCGAGCAATGGCTGCGGGTGCAGCAAGTGGAGAACCCGTCGAAGATCGGTTGGATCTACGGAGGCCAGGACAGCCAGACCGCGGTCACGCCGGCGCGCTAGAGGTTCGTCGCGCCTCTTCGCCGAACGGGGTCCGGCTCGGCGAGAAAGTTCACGCAGGAGCACCAACATGGAGCCGTCGAACTTGATCTATCATGCGACCTCGGCGCTCGGGCTCGCGGTGCTGGTCGCGCTCTACTTCTTCGGGGTCTGGTCGCGCTCCTACATCATGCCGGCGGCGGGCGACGTGCCGGTGTCGCGCCAGCTCGTCGCCGCCATCCCGGTGGGACTGATCACCATGGGCGTCTATGCGAAGAGCGCCTTCCAGGCCATGGCCTCGGCCCCCGACAGCATCACGTTCGACCTCGCCGTGATGGCCGGCTATGCGATCGTGTTCGGCATGCTCTCGCGCGAGACGCTCGACCGGCTGCTCAAGGGCACGGTCGCACCGACCGGCGCCGTCCCGTCCACGCCCTGACCGCGTCGCTCAGGGCGTTGCGATCTCGCCACCCGTGAGCGGGCGCGGCACGCCGGTCGTGGTCGGCAGGCTCAGCGGCAAGCCGAGAAGCGAGCGCACCGCGAGATAGCCGAAGCACTGGGCTTCGAGGAAATCGCCGTCCCAGCCGACCGCCTCGACGGGCTCCACCGGCACGTGCAGCTCGGCCGCGAAACGGCGCACGAAGTGGCGATTGTGACGGCCGCCGCCGGTCACCAGCCAGCGCACCGGCGCCCGCGGCACGTGGCGCAGCGCCGCCACGGTCGCGACCACCGTGAATTCGGCGAGCGTCGCGGCGCCGTCCTCGTCCGAAAGGCCTTCGACCCACGCGGTTGCGGCATGGAAGTCGTTGCGATCGAGCGACTTCGGCGCGGGCCGGTCGAACCAGGGATGGGCCGCAAAGCGCGCCACCAAAGCCGGAACGGGCCGGCCCGAGGCCGCGACGCGGCCGTCGGCGTCGAAGGGCACGCCGCGCCGCCGGCGCACGAAGTCGTCGAGCATGGCGCTCGCAGGCCCGGTGTCGAAGGCAATGACGGTGTCGCCGTCGATATAGGTCACGTTGCCGACGCCGCCGAGATTGAGGACCATCAAGGGCTGCGGCAGGCGCGCGGCCAGCGCCTGATGATAGAGCGGCACGAGCGGCGCCCCCTCGCCGCCGGCCGCGACGTCGGCGTGACGGAAGCGGCTCACGGTCCTGACGCCGAAGCGCGCCGCGATGGCGGCGCCGTCGCCGAGCTGGCGGGTGAGGCGGCGCTGCGGCCGGTGGAGGATCGTCTGCCCGTGAAAGCCGATCACGTCGACGGGGCCGACCTGCCGTTCGTCGAGCAAACGCGCGATGGCGTCGCCGTGCGCCGCCGTCACGGCGGCCTCGAGCCCGGTGAGCGGCGCCGACTCGGCGCTCGCCGCGTCGGCGATCACGGCGAGCAGCCGCTCACGCAGCTCCGGCGGATACGGATAGGTGGCGCCCGGACCCGGCTTCACCTGCGCGCGGCCGTCGGTCTCGACCAGCGCAACATCGATGCCGTCCATCGAGGTGCCGCTGATGACGCCGAGCGCGCGCAGGACCGACATGCACGGCCTCACAGGGTTCGCGTGATCTTGCTGAGATGCGGCGGGTTGTCGGGATCGAGCCCGCGGGCGCGCGCGGCCCGCTCGATCGCCCGATAGGCCGGGACCAGCATCGCGACCGGGTCGCAGATCGGATGGTCGCTGCCGATCCAGGGCAGATTGTCGGCGGCGCCGCCGGCAGAGAACACGGTCTCGCCGCCGGCGCGCAGGTCGCGCACCAGGTCGTCCACGGCGGCGGCGGCTTCGTCGCCCTGGGCGAGGCACAGCACGGGCGTCGCGGGCGAGATGGCGGCGCGCGGGCCGTGCCGCAGCTCGGCCGCCGAGAAGCCGAGCGCCGGCAGCCGCAGGGTCTCGGTCAGCTTGAGCGCGATCTCGCGCGCCGTGCCGAAGCCGTAGCCGCGCGCGGCGACGAAGGCAGCCGGCGCCGCGGCGAGGCTCTGCGCCCAGGCGGACCAATCGCAGGCGAGCGCCCGCGCGAGGCGATCCGGGACGCGCCCGACGGCGGCACGCAGGTCCGCATCTCCGGCGAGCTCGGCTACGAGCCGCGCCCCGGCGACCATCGAGCCCACCACCGACTTGGTCGCCGCCACCGCGCGCTCGGGACCCGCCCGGATCGGCAGCACCAGATCGGCAGCGGCCGCGACGGGAGACTCCGCGTCGTTGACGATCGCGAGGGTGAGCGCGCCGAGCCCGCGCGCCACCTCGGTCGCGATCACGAGGTCGGGGCTCCGGCCCGACTGGGACACGACGATGAACAGCGCATCGCGCATGTCGGGGCGCTTGCGATAGGCGGTCATCACGGAGGGCGCCGCCGCCGAGACCAGCAAGCCCATGCGCGCCTCGAACAGATAGCGCAGATAGACGCCGACATGGCCGGAGCTACCGCGGCCGCACAGCACGGCGATACGCGGCGACGCGGCGCGGACGCGGCCCGCGATCGAACTGACCGTGTCGTCCGCGAGGAGGCGGGCCGCCGCGGCGGGGATCTCCGCGGTTTCCCGCGCCATGGCGCTGGCGGGCGGCTCAGCGCGGCTCACGGGCGATCTCGTCGACGGCGGCGCGAAGGTTGCCGTCGTGGCGGGAGAGCAGGTCGACGGCTTCGCGATGGGCGAGGCCGAAGCCGAGCAGCACCGCGATCTTCACGTCGCCGTCCGCGGCGTCGACGTGGCGTGCCGCATCCTCGGCCGCACAGCCGACGATCTCGGCCACCATGGCGACGGCACGGCGCCGAAGCTTGGCATTGCGCGCCTGCATATGGACCATGAGCCCGCGGAAGACGCGGCCGAGCCGCACCATCACGGTGGTGGAGAACAGGTTGAGCACGATCTTCTGCGCGGTGCCGGCCTTCATGCGGGTCGAGCCGGCGATCACCTCGGTCCCGGTCTCGGCCAGGATCCGGTGGCGCGCCGCGGCGAACAGCGGCGCGTCCGGATTGTTGGCGATCGCCACCGTGACGGCGCCGGCCGCGGTCGCGGCGCGCAGGGCCGCGATCGTGTAGGGCGTCGTGCCGCTCGCCGCGATGCCGATGACCACGTCATCGGGGCCGATGCCGGCCGCCGCCATGGTCCGCACACCCTCGTCGGCATCGTCCTCGGCGCCCTCGACGCTCTGCAGCAGCGCGCCGAGTCCGCCCGCCATGGCGAAGACGAGCCGATCGGGCGGCCAGTCATAGGTGGGCGGCAGCTCGGCGCCGTCCTGCACGCCGATCCGGCCCGAGGTGCCGGCGCCGACATAGACGATACGGCCGCCGCGCCGCAGCGCCGCGACCGCGTCGTCGGCCGCGGCCGCGATCGCGTCGAGCGCACCGCGCACGGCAGCCGCGGCGGAGAGCTGTCCCTCGTACATCGCGGCGATCATCTCGCGCGACGACCAGGAGTCGAGATCGACGAAGCGGGGGCTGATATGCTCGGTCAGCATTCACATCCTCGGACCCGCGGCGCCTCGGATCGTCGCGTCCGCGCGGGCGGCAGGGATCGGCGTCGGCTTATCACGGGCGGGCCGCTGCCGCACGTCGCGCCGGCCGCGTCCCGGCATACCGGGAACCCGGCCAGGCCCGACCGGTGTTAAGGTGGTGTCCGCACGACGCCGTTCCAACCCTTGCGCGCGAGATGAGCCGGAATCCGCAATCGAGCCTGCACGCACTTCTCGCCGACCGCGTGTTCGACGGGGAGCGGTTCCACGAAGGAGCCGCCGTCCTGGTCGCGGACCGGAGGATCCGGGGCGTCGTGCCGGTCGGCGAGGTTCCGCCCGACGCGGCGCCGGTCCGGCTCCCGGCGGGCGCCCTGCTGGCCCCGGGCTTCATCGACCTGCAGGTCAATGGTGGCGGCGGCGTGCTGCTCAACGACGCGCCGACCCCGGAGGGGATGCGCGCGATCGCCCGGTCGCATCGCCGGTTCGGGACCACGGGTTGCCTCCCGACCCTGATCACCGACACGCGCACAACGATCGCGCGCGCGATCGCGGCCGCGCAGACCGCCTGCGGACGGGACGGCGTGCTCGGGCTGCACCTGGAAGGCCCGTTCATCAATCCGGCAAGGACGGGGGTCCATCGACCGGATCTCGTCACGCGGCCCGAGGAGGCGGACATCGACCTCCTGCACGGGCTCGCCGCTGCGGGCCACTCTCTGGTAACGCTCGCGCCCGAATGCGTGCCGGCAGGGTTCGTGCGCCGGCTCACCTCCGCGGGCATCCGCGTCGCGGCCGGCCACAGCGAGGCCACGGTCGCCGACATGGCGCACGCCGTCGCGGAGGGACTCACCGGCGTCACCCACCTGTTCAATGCCATGCCGCCCCTGGCGGGACGCGCGCCCGGAATCGTCGGCGCCACGCTCGCCGAGCCGCGCCTGATCGCGGGGCTGATCGTGGACGGCATTCACGTGGATCCGGTGTCGGTCCGCGCCGCTTTTGCGGCGAAGGGGGCGGCCGGCCTCGCGCTGGTCACGGACGCGATGCCGACGGTCGGCAGCGAGGTCACGTCGTTTGCGCTGATGGGGCGGCGCGTTACGCTGGCGCAAGGCCGCCTGACCGTCGAGGACGGCACGCTCGGCGGCGCCCATCTCGACATGGCGTCCGCGGTGCGCAACGCGGCCACGCTCGCGGGCGTGCCGCTCGGCGATGCATTGCGCGCCGCATCGCTCACGCCGGCGTGCTTTCTCGGGCTCGAACACGAGCGCGGCGCGCTGCGGGCCGGCGCCATCGCGGACCTGGTCGCCTTGTCGCCTTCGCTCGAGGTGATCGCGACCTGGATCGCGGGCGTGGCCGAATGGGCGGGACGCGAGCCGTAGGCCGCGCTGATCGCGGCCGTCAGACCGCGATCGCCAGCGACTCGGGCTCGCGGCGGACGAGCGGCGGCACCAGGGTCGCGGCCCAGACGGCGTCGCAGGGCAGCCCGGCCTTGCGGTTGGCGAGGCGCACGGCTTCGAGGTCCGGCGCCGCGAACACGCACAGCATGCGGTGCCCGTCGCAAGCGAGATGGCTACGGACCAGCCGCACGCGGTGGAGATCGAAGCAGTCGGCATGGCCGGCTTGCAGCGCGCGGAACTCCTCCCACCGGGCCGGCGCCGCGAAGGAGCGCTCCACGAGCACGAGGGAGAACCCCGGCGCGAGCCGCTCCCCGTCCGCCGGGCCCGCGTGGGTCGTCGTCGCCCACAGGGATCTCGGCGGCCCCGACTGCGACTTGCGCAGCACCTGGCGGATCGCCTCCAGGTCGGGCGCCGTGTAGATGCAGGCGCAGCGTCGGCCGTCGACCGCGAGATAGCGCCAGGACGAGGCCGCGACACGGTAGAGGTCGGTGCACCAGCGCAGCTGGCGGGCGATTGCGTGCAGGTCGTCCACGCTGCGGGGCTGATCGAACGCGCGCTCGACGACGACGGACTTCATGACATTCCTCTCGGATGAGCGGCTCAGCCGGCGGTAGCGCGGCAGCGGTCCTCGCGCGCGGCAGCGCGCCGGCGCGTGGAGACCGGCACGTCCCACTCGTCCGCGAGCAGCGGCTCGGCGCTGCAGCGCGCATGATAGGAGATCGGCTGGTGGACGGCGTTGCGCAGGGCGTGCACGGCCCGGTGGCGTCGGTCGACATCGCGGCGCGCATCCGCGATGCGCGCGAGCGCGGCGTGCGCCAGGGTCTCGTCGCTGCGCCGTTCCAGGACCGCGGCGATGTGCAGCGCCTCTTCGGCGCGCTGGTTCGCGCGATCGAGCAGCCCCCGCTCCACATCGAGCTCCGCCGCGCAGATCAGGGACACGGCCAGGCGATGCTTGGCGTCGGCGCGGCGCAGCGTGGCGAGCGCGGCCTCGAGATCGATCTCGGCCTGCGGGTCCCGGCGCGCCAGGCGGCAGATGGCGTGCAGCGCACGGGCGAACGGCGCCTCGCTTCCCTCGCGCAGCTTGTCGCCGAGCTCGACCAGGTCCGCGCACAGCGTTTCGGCCGCCACGAACTGGCGCCGCTGCACCTGGATGGTGACGAGATGCTCGAGCGCCAGGAACTCGTTGCTCCGATCGCCGCCGCGCCGCGCCAGCATGCGGGCGCGCACGAACAGCTCCGCGGCTTCCTCGAAAGCGCCCTGGTGTGCGCGCAGCAGTCCCTGCGCGTCGGCGATCGCGTCGGATTCGATGCCGAGGCGCCGCGCCGTGGCGCCCGACTCGAGCAGGAGCGCCTCGGCCTGGCCGAGATCGCGCTCGATCATGGCGAGGCACCGGGCCGCCTCCGCCATGGCGACCACGTGCTGGCGCTCGTCGCCCGAGCGGCTGAGGAACTCGGCGCGCAGGGTGTCGCGCTGGGCGTCGGACCACAGCCCGCCCTCCCAGCGCAAGTGGCTGAGCAGGTAGAAGCCGAGCCGCGCATGGGCGATGCGGCCGTGGTCGAGCGCGCGCTCGGCGAGCGCTTCGATGCGGGCCGAGATCTCGGCGAGATCCTTCGGCCGGCGCGCCAGCACCTCGACCTGGGTCAATTCCAGCAGGCGCTCGACCTGCTCGGGCTCCGGCAGGTCGGCCGCGTAGCGGACGCCGCGCCGCGCCAGCGCCTCGGCTTCGGCATTCGCGAAGAGCCGCAGGCAGTGCCGCCCCGCGCGGACACAGGCGGCCGCCGCCATGCCGGCTTCGCCGGCGTGCGCCGCATGATGGCAGATATCCGCGGCGAGCGACTCGTCACCGGTCTCCTGCAGCACGCGGGCGATCTTGAGATGCATCAGCCGCCGGCGCGGCTCGGAAATGCCCGTGTAGATCGCGCGATGGATGAGATCATGCGCGAAGGCGTAGCAGATCGACCGGCTCTCGGATTCGACCGCACGCAGCAGCGCATGGCGCTCCAGGACCTCCAGACGCGCCGTCAGCTCGTCGAGATCGAGCCCCAGCAAGGCGAGCAGCCGGTCGACCGGGAAGGACGGCCCGACCACGCTCGCCCAGCGCAGCAGGTCGGCGGCTCCCGCCGGCAGGCGATCGATACGATCGCGGGTGAGCTCCTTGAGGGAACGCGGCAGCTCGTCCGGCCGCGCCTTGACGTCGCGCGCAAGCTCGAGCGCGAACAGCGGATTGCCGGCCGCCTGGGCGACCACGGGCGCGGGGTCGATATCGGGAGCGACCGCGCGCACGAGCCGTTCGAGATCTCCCTGGGCCAGCGGCGCGAGGCCGATCTCGTGCAGCAGCCGCCGGTGGCGCAGGCCGCGCAGTGCGCCGAGCATCGCGGCATTGTCGGTGAGCTCGCCGTCGCGTCCGGCCAGCGCGAGCACGACCGGGGCGTTCAGGCTCACGCGGACCACATAATGCAGCAGATGCGCGGACGCCTCGTCGAACCATTGCACGTCGTCCAGGGCAACCAGCACCGGCGCCTCGGGCGCATCGACGCCGAAGATGCCCTGGGTGATCGACGTGAACAGCCGTTCGCGTGCGAGCAGGGCCGCGGCGTCGCTGCGGTCGCCGATCGCGGAATCGGGCGAGACCGGCGCCGCCGCATGCGCGCCGAGGGCTTCCATCCAGGGTCCGTAGGGATGGCTGCGCTCGGTCTCGTAGGCGTGGCCCGAGAAGGTCCGGAAGCCGCGCTGCCGGGCCGCGCGCAGCAGGTCGCCGACGAGCCGGGTCTTGCCGAGGCCGGGCTCGCCCGTCAGCAGCACCGCGGTCACCCGGCGTTGCGTCGTCGCCTCGTCGAGAATCGCGACCAGCTCCTTCCATTCGGCTTCCCGCCCGACGAGGGGCGCCGCGCGGCGCTCGGCCTGCGCGCGGTCGGGAGGCGCGGGCGCGGGCCTGGGATTGTCGGCGACGGGTGCGGGCGGCACCGTCACCTTCGGACGCTGCTGCATCTCGCGCCACTTGCGCATCAGCCCGAGCTCGGCGCCGTCGCCGAGCTCGCGGAACAGGCGGATCGCGGTCTCGAAGTGCTGCTCGGCCTCGCCCTGCCGTCCGACGGCGAGAAGAAGCTGGAGCAGGCCGGCGCGCGCGCTCTCGTTGAAGGGGTCGATCTGCACCAGCTCGCGCGCATAGGGCAAGGCGGCCAGGCGATCCGGGAGCCGTCCCACCAGGGCGGCGAGGATCCGCACCTGGATGCGACGGATGTCCTCCCGCTCGGCCAGCAGCCAGGACTGGAACTCGTGCAGGTTCGGCAGGTCCATGCCTTCGAGAAACTCGCCGCGGAACTTGCCGGCCAGCGCCTCGAGATCCGCGACCGAGAGCGAGAGGAATTCCCGGGTGATCCGCCGACGCAGCTCGACGACGTCGATCTCGGCGTTGCGCGGCTCGAAGGCCACGGTCTCGCGGCTCGCGACGATGCGGGCGCAATCGGGATCGTCCACCAGGGCACGCAGCCGGCTGAGGCTCCAACGAAGCGCGGCGCGCGGATCGTCGGGGATCTCCCAGAACTGCGTGCAGAGCCGCTCGCGCCGCTGCGGCCGTCCCACGACCGCCAGGTAAGCCAGCAGCGCACGCGTCTTCTTGGAGGGCGGCAGCGTGAGCCGCTCGCCGTCGCGTAACACCTCCAACTCGCCAAGCAAGCGCAGGGTCAGCACGATCTACTCCGTGTCTGGCGCGTCGCGGCGGATGTCCCGAGGTGCCCCCCCGGAACGTTTGGCCTTGGTCGCGCGAGGGGCGCTGCAGGTTCAGCCGAGCCGATCACGCTTGTGCGGCGCGCCTGCGCTCGGAGTGCCGTAGATGTAGCCAAAGTCCTGAAATCACGATCAGATTCGCGATACCCGCGAGGGCTGCGCTGGCGAAGGAGACCGCATAGCTGCCGCTGAGGTCGAAGCAGTAGCCGCCCTGGTAGGCCCCGACCCCCATGCCGACCCAGGCGAACAGGGTGACCAGGGAGGTGGCCCGGCCGCTGGCCTCGGCCGAGACGGTGGCTCGCGCGCAGAGCAGGAGGGTCGTCATCACGCCGCCGAAGCCGAAGCCGAACAGGATGGCGAGCCCGTAGAGCCAGACCACCGAGACCGAGACGAACCCGTAGAGCGTCACGGTCTGCAGCAGCACGGAGGCCGCATAGGCGGCCACCACGCCGAACCGGTCGGCCGCCATCCCGAAGACAATGCGGCCCACCGAGGCGGCGAGCATGATGATCAGCACCAGGCTGCCGCCGAGCGAGTCCGAGAGGCCGCGATCGGCGAACAGCGCCAGCAGGTGCACGAGCGGCACCGCCATGGTGGCGCAGCAGAACAGGGCCGCGAGCGACATCCAGGCGATGCCGGCGACGGGTGGCAGCGCCCAGGCCCGCGATGCCGGCGGCACCGGAGCGCCCGCCTCGTTCGCCGGGAGGGCGGGCGGCTTGCGCAGGAGGAGCATCAGCGGCGCGAGCAGGATCAGATAGACGAGGCCGAGGGCCGCGAAGGCGAAGCGCCAGCCCTGTGCCGCGATGATCGGCTGCATGAGCACCGGCAGGATGCCCTGGCCGAGGGCCCCGCCCGCCGTGACGATGCCCATGGCGAGGCCGCGGCGCGCGTCGAACCAGAGGCTCACGGTGGCGAGCACCGGCGTATAGAGGCACGCGAAGCCGAACACGCCGACCGCGAGGTAGATGGTCTGGATGAGGCTGAGGTCGTTCTGCCGCGAGATCGCGACCAGGCCGGCGCCGATGACGGCGGTGCCGAAGACGACGATCGGGCGCGTGTCGAGCCGGTCGTTGGCCCAGCCGGCGACGAGCCCGCCGAGCGCCGCGCCCGCGCAGAGCAGCGTGTAGGAGAACGCGATATCGGCGCGCAGCCAGCCCGACTCGGCCTCGAACGGCTTGACCATGAGGGCGACCGTGGCGGTGAGGCCGAAGCCCGCCACCATCGCGAGGGTGGCGGCCGCGACCACGACCCACCGCATCAGGTCGGCGGGAATCGCCCATGATCGCAAGGAACCCGCCGGGATCGAAACATCCGTCATTCGAGCGCTCCACACATCCGCTGCCTTGTCATGGCGGATCGATCGCGCGCGGGCGTGGGACGCGTCGTGGAAAGGAGCGTGGGAAAGGCGTTACGGGGCCGGAAATGTTGTTTCGGCGTGTTTCGGGATCGTTTCGTGCCGGCGCGCAAGACCCGGATCGGCGGGGATTCACCCGTGATCCCCGGCACTTGCCGCGCGTCTCCGACGCAACGACGAATCCACGCAACCTCACACGGCCACGACCACGCGAGGCCGCGAAGCTCCGGACAACGCGACGCCGTCTGGCGTCACCATCGACAGGAGCTCGCCATGACTGCATCGGCCACGGCCGCGACGGACCGCGCATTCGGTGTCGCGGCAAGGATTCCCCAGAGCCTCGCCAGCGTGCTCGCAGCGCTGCTGCGCGCCTACAAGCTGCACACCTGCCGCCGCATGCTGCAGGAGCTGCCGGACGACATTCTCAAGGATATCGGCGTGCCGCGCTCGGACATCCGCGCCGTGGCGCGCCTGATCGTCGACCGGCAGATCGACGAGACGCGCCGCTCGACCCGGTTCGCCGGACAGTGAGGAGAGCCATCATGACGACCCTCCGTCCGACGACCCGCGCGCCTGGCGCGCACAAGTCCACCGTGATCGCCCTGCATTGCTCGGGAAGCTCGGGCCGCGCCTGGGACCGGCTCCGGCAGACGCTGGGCGACGAGGTCGCGCTGATCGCGCCCGACCTGATCGGCTGCGGGAGCACGCCGCATTGGCTCGGTCCGCGACCGTTCCGGCTCACGCACGAGGCCGCCGCGATCGTCGCCCTGATCGATCGCCAGGACGGGCCGGTGCACCTGGTCGGCCATTCCTACGGCGGCGGCGTGGCGCTGCGCGCCGCGCTGGAGCGCCCGCGTCGCGTGGCGAGCCTCGCGCTCTACGAGCCGACGCCGTTCCACGTGCTCGGCTCGATCGGCGCCGACGGCCGCGCCGCGCGACAGGAGATCCAGGAGGTGGCCGACGACATCGCGTTCCACGTGGCGGCGGGCCTGCCGCGGCGCGCGGCGCGGCGCTTCATCGACTACTGGAACCATGCGGGCGCCTTCGACGCGCTCAAGCCCGAGGTGCAGGCGGACCTCCTCCGCTACGTGCCCAAGGCGAGCCTCGACTTCGAGGCGCTGCTCGGCGAGCGGGCGCCGCTCGCGGCGTATCGGCGGCTGCGCATCCCGCTTCTCGTCCTGCGCGGCGAACATGCGCCGCCGCCGACGGCCCTGATCGCGCACAAGCTCGCGGCCGTCATGAAGGCGACCGCCCTCGTCACGGTGGCGGGCGCCGGCCACATGGGGCCGTTCAGCCACGCGGCGATCGTCAACAGCGCGATCGCGGAGCATCTCGGCGTGAATGCGTCGGGAGCCCACGAGGTCAGCCGGGCGGCGTGACGCGCACCCGGCGATCCATCCGGCTTTGCAGCGACTGCGGCGGCGTGTCCCGATTCGATGAGATCGGGATGCGCTGCCGAGCTTTCTTGCGAATGTTCGCGAGGCCGGCGCCGCGCCGTCACGCGGCCATGTGGCGCCGGGCATGCAGGCGCAGCGCGATCTCGTCGGCGAGCTCCCGGGCGTCGCGGCCGACGCCGTCGATGAAGCTCGAATTGCGGCGGCGCATGAAACGCCAGCCGAGCAGGTAGAGACCCGGCGCCGGCGTCACGCCGCCGCGATGCCGGATCTCGCCCGTCATGTCGCGCACCGGGACCTTCAGCCAGGGCAATCCGCGGCGATAGCCGGTCGCCCAGACCACGGTCGAGATCCCCTCCTGCGCGAGGTCGAGCTCGGTGCGCGTGCCGGCGAGCGCGATCCGCGGCAGCGGCGGGACCTCGTCGGCGCCGAGATTGTGCAAGGCGATGACGTTGTCGATGCGGGCGAGCACGCGGGTCATGCGCCGCTCGGACTCCGCGACGGTCTGCATGAGGTCGTCGGCGAAATGCACCCGGGTGCCGCACATGTCCACGGCCCGGCCCGTGATCCGCACGCCGGCGGCCTGCAGGGTGGTGAGATCGAGGGCGCGGCCGTCCGGGTGGCCGATGAGCTGTAGTGACGGCTGGCGGCGCGCGGCGTCGAGGTCGCGCACCGCGTCGGCGCGCTCCGTGAGCACGCCGATGCGATCGAGCCACCACATGATGTCCTGGCCGCGATAGCGGCGCGGCAGCCGCGTGTGGCGGCCTACCGCGATCGTGACGGGCCGGCCCGAGGCGTGGATCTCGTCGGCGAGCTGGATGCCCGAGGCCGAGGCGCCGACGACGAGCACGCCGCCGGGAGGAAGATCGTCGGCGCGCTTGTAGCGCGCGGGGGTGACGTGATGGATGCGGGGCGAGAGGCCGCGCGCCATCATCGGCACCTGCGGAGCGGCACTGTGGCCGGTCGCGATGACGACGACGGGAGCCTCCCAGGTGCCGCGATCGGTGGCGATGCGATAGCGCCCATGGGCGAATTCGACCGAACGGACCGCGGCCCCGGCCTCGAGCGGCGCGCGGAACGACGCCGCATAGTCGTCGAGATAGCGGATCAGCGCTTCACGGGTCATGAAGCCGTTCGGATCGGCGCCGCGATAGCGCCAGCCGGGCAGGCGAGCCATCCAGTTCGGCGTCAGCAGGCGCAGCGAATCCCACGTGTGGCTGCGCCAGCTCTCGGCGATGCGGCCGCGCTCGAGGACGACGTGGGCGATGGCGCGGTCGCCGAGGCACCGACTCATGGCGAGTCCGGCCTGCCCGCCGCCGATGACGACGACGTCCGTGCGGTGCATCGATGGCTCCCAGGAATGCGGGCGGCGCACGCCGTCGCGCGCGGCGACGGCGTGCGCCGGCAACCGGCTCAGCGGCGCGCGACCGTCTCGAACGCGACCGGCACGCCGTTGGTGATGATGTCGTAGACGGCGGAACGGGCGCGGGCCTGCTCGACGATCTCGCGAAGCTTCTCGGGCGGCGCATCGCCTTCGATCTCGAAGGTGACGGCCATCCGCTCGTAGCCGTTGCGG
>PQAH01000069.1 GCA_003105195.1 Bradyrhizobiaceae bacterium | reverse complement strand
GCCTCGAACACGGTGTCGAACACCGGCAGGCCGAGATGGGTCGCGCCGCCCTTGCCGGGCGCGGTGCCGCCCACCATCCGGGTGCCGTACTCGATGGCGCGCTCGGAATGGAAGGTGCCGTTCTTGCCGGTGAAGCCCTGGCAGATCACCTTGGTCGACTTGTTGATGAGGATGGACACGGGTTGCCTTCCTTAAAGGTGCGCGAGTCGCTTCGAACCGGTCACGCGCCCTTCACGGCGCTCACGATCTTCTGGGCGGCGTCGTCGAGATCGTCGGCCGGGATCACGTTGAGGCCGGAGTCGGCGAGGATCTGCTTGCCGATCTCGACATTGGTGCCCTCGAGGCGCACCACCAGCGGCACTTGGAGGCCGACCTCCTTGACGGCTTCGACCACGCCGGCCGCGATGATGTCGCAGCGCATGATGCCGCCGAAGATGTTGACCAGGATGCCCTTCACGTTCGGGTCCGAGGTGATGATCTTGAAGGCCGCCACCACCTTCTCCTTGGTGGCGCCGCCGCCGACATCGAGGAAGTTCGCCGGCGTCATGCCGTAGAGCTTGATGATGTCCATGGTCGCCATGGCGAGGCCGGCGCCGTTGACCATGCAGCCGATGGCGCCGTCGAGGGCGATGTAGTTGAGGTCGTGCTTGGACGCCTCGATCTCCTTCTCGTCCTCCTCGGTGAGGTCGCGCAGCGCGGTCACGTCGGCATGGCGGTAGAGCGCGTTGCCGTCGAAGCCGATCTTGGCGTCGAGGCAGAGCAGCTGTTGCGACTTGGTTACCACCAGCGGATTGATCTCGAGCAGGCTCATGTCCTTGGCGACGAAGGCCGCGTAGAGCTTGGCGACGAGGCTCTCGGCCTGCTTGGCGAGGTCGCCGGAAAGCCCGAGCGCCTTGGCGACGCGGCGGCCGTGGAAGGGCATGACCCCGGTCGCGGGATCGATCGAGAAGGTGAGGATCTTCTCGGGCGTCGTGCGCGCGACCTCCTCGATGTCCATGCCGCCTTCGGTCGAGACCACGAAGGCGACCCGCGAGGTGGTGCGGTCGACCAGGGCCGAGAGATAGAACTCCCGCTCGATCGCGGAGCCTTCCTCGACATAGAGGCGGTTGACCTGCTTGCCCTTCGGCCCGGTCTGGTGCGTCACCAGGGTCGCGCCGAGCAGACGCGTCGCCTCGGCCTTCACGTCGTCGACCGACTTGACGACCTTGACGCCGCCCGCCTTCCCGCGGCCGCCGGCATGGATCTGCGCCTTGACGACCCAGACGGGCCCGCCGAGCTCGTCCGCGGCCTTGACGGCCTCCTCGACCGTGAAGGCCGGCAGGCCGCGCGCCACCGCCACGCCGAACTCGGCCAGCACGGCCTTGGCCTGGTACTCGTGGATGTTCATCTCGTCCCGTCCCCGTCTGTCGCCGACCGGCGCTACTTGCCGAGCGTCGGCGCGATCTTCTTGCAGGCCTCGACCAGCGAGTGCACCGACATCACGGACTTGTCGAACATCTCGCGCTCGGTGCCGTTGAGCTCGATCTCGACCACGCGCTCGATGCCCTTGGCGCCGATCACGGTCGGCACGCCGACATAGAGGTCGCGCACGCCGTATTCGCCGTTGAGATGGGCCGCGCAGGGCAGCACGCGCTTCTTGTCGCGCAGGTAGCTCTCGGCCATGGCGATCGCCGAGGCGGCCGGCGCGTAGAAGGCGGAGCCGGTCTTGAGCAGGTTGACGATCTCGGCGCCGCCGTCGCGGGTGCGCTGCACGATCTCGTCGAGGCGCGCCTGCGTGGTCCAGCCCATGCGCACGAGGTCGGGAAGCGGAATGCCGGCGACCGTGGAGTAGCGCGTGAGCGGCACCATGGTGTCGCCGTGGCCGCCGAGCACGAAGGCGGTGACGTCCTCCACCGACACGTTGAACTCGTCGGCCAGGAAGTAGCGGAAGCGCGCCGAGTCGAGCACGCCGGCCATGCCGACCACATGGGTCTTGGGCAGGCCGCAGGCCTTCTGCAGCGCCCATACCATGGCGTCGAGCGGGTTGGTGATGCAGATCACGAATGCGTTCGGCGCGTATTTGCGGATGCCGGCGCCGACCTGCTCCATCACCTTGAGATTGATTCCGAGCAGGTCGTCGCGGCTCATGCCGGGCTTGCGCGGCACGCCGGCCGTGACGATGCAGACATCGGCGCCCTCGATCGCCTCGTAGGCGTTCACGCCGGTATAGCGCGCGTCGAAGCCGTCGACCGGCGAGGACTCCGCGATGTCGAGCGCCTTGCCCTGCGGGATGCCCTCGGCGATGTCGAACAGCACGACGTCGCCCAGCTCCTTGAGGCCAACCAGGTGGGCCAGCGTGCCGCCGATCTGGCCTGCGCCGATCAATGCGATTTTGTTACGCGCCATGTCGGGAAGATCCTGTGAAAGAGAGAGGCGACCGCAGGACGCGCCGCCGCGCGGTGGTTAGACCTTTCGACACAGGGGTTCAAGTCGACATCCGGCGAGGCTCGGGAGGGCATCCTGGTGTTCGGACAACTTTATAATACATTATGCCAGACATTTGTCAGCGCCGATTGCTTGCTGCGACGCAGAAGGGTTGCGCTGCAGCGTGACCAGTTGTGCGTGCCGGGCTTGGCGGCTGTCGCGGGACAAGGCGTGCCGGGCGCGAAGGATGCGACTCAGGTCTCGACGATGCCGGCCGGAGATGCCGCGGCCGAACCGTCGCGCCGGCCGTGCGGGAGCGCCAGATAGGCCGCGGAGCCCATCTCGATCAAACGCGAGGCCGTGCGCTGGAATTCGTGCACCTCGACGCCGTGGCGGGCGCGGTAGAGATCCTGCGGCGCGGCGGCGGCCGAAGCGACCAGCTTGACGGCGTTGTCGTAGAGCGTGTCGATCAGCATGATGAAGCGCTTGGCGGCGTTGCGCTGGTCGTAGTCCATGACGGGCACGCGGTCGATCACGAGGGTGTGGAACTCGCGCGCGATCTTGAGATAGTCGGAGGCGCCGAGCGGCTTCTCGCACAGCTCGCGGAACGTGAAGCGGGCGGCGCCCATGGCGGCGCGCGGCACGCGGACAACGTGGCCCTTGACGACGAGCTCATGCGCCGCGCCGCCGTGGCCGTGGGTGAGCCGCTGCCAGGCCGCATCGAGGACGGCGTCGGCAGCGGCGTCGGCGGGCACGTGCCAGACCCGCATGCCGGCGAGCTTCTCGAGGCGGAAGTCGGCGCGCGCATCGAGCCGCACCACCTCCATGCGCTGCTCGAACAGCGCGATAAAAGGCAGGAACAGCGCGCGGTTGAGGCCTTCGCGATAGAGCTCGGACGGGGCCACGTTGGAGGTCGCGACCACTACCACGCCCTGCGCGAACAGCGCCGTGAACAGGCGGCCGAGAATCATCGCGTCGGCGATGTCGGTGACGTGGAACTCGTCGAAGCAGAGGAGCCAGGCCTCCTCGGCGATCTGGGCCGCGGCCATCGCGATCGGCTCGCCGTTCTTCACTTCCCCGTGCTTGAGCTCCCGGCGCAGCGCGTGCACGCGCTCGTGCACGTCGGCCATGAACTCGTGGAAATGGACGCGGCGCCTGCGGCCGACCGGGTTCGCCTCGAAGAACAGGTCCATCAGCATGGTCTTGCCGCGGCCGACCTCGCCGTGGATGTAGAGGCCGCGGATCGCGCCTTCGCGCTTCTCGCGGCTGCCGAACAGCCAGCCGAGGGAAGACGACTTGCGCGCCAGGCGATGCTCGGCGAGCCGCTCGGCGAGCCGCGTGAGCTTGCGCGCCACCGCCTCCTGCGCGAGGTCGCGCTCGATCTCGCCGCTCGCGACGAGGGCGTGGTACTGCGCACTGACCGGAAGCGTCATGGGGATCGCGGGCGGGAGAAGCGGATGCTCACCAGATATTGTGCGTCACGCCGCGTGTAAACCCGATTAACGGCGCGCCGCCGACAGGCGGGCGCACCAGGCATCGTCGCCGCGCAGCGGATTGTCTCCCGTGCGCGCACGGAGTGTTTCGAGGATCGCAACGCGGCTCCCGCGGCGCCGCCGGGCGGCGCGCCGCGCGTTGTTCCACGATGACTTTTGTTTCGATGGGGCGGGCACTTCCGCGTGTCTGCGCGGCGGCGCGGACGAAGCCTCGCGGTGGCCACATCACGAGTCGTTCACCGGATCCGTGAAGTGCGGCGCGGGTTCGTGATTGGGAAATCGCCGAGGCTGTCCGTATCTCGCGTGCATCGGCGGGACGGTCTCGACCCCCGCCGAACCAAGACGAAGAACGACGTACCCCCAACTGATCCTTCAGGAGTCCATCATGACGATGAGAACCAAGATCGCCCTGTCCGCCGTGCTGCTCGCTGCGTCCGTCTCGGGTGCCCTCGCCCAAGGCACCGGCGTTCCGGGCGAGCGCAATCCCCACGCGATGTATGCGTCCGGGGCTCCGGCCGCCTGGTACGAGGGCGGCCGCAACATGCTGCAGACCGGCGCGCCGGCGCAGCGCGGCCGCAGCGCCTATGAGGGACGCGCGCAGTTGGTCGCCCCGCAGGCCGAGGTGCAGGTCCATTACGGCGAGCCCTGGGGCCCGCGCTCGGCGCCCTCGCTCTACGGCGGCGGGTTCTGACGCCTGCGGCGCAGCGCCGAATCGGAGAAGCGGCCGGCCTCGTGCCGGCCGCTTTTTCATGTGCGCGCGACAGCGCGGCGCACGCCGAATATTTCGACCGCGTGACCGCGATGTTTCCGGCGTGTTGCGTGATGCAGGGTCGCAAAGCAGGTTTGCACGCGCACGGCGACGTGATGTCGGGCAGAGGCCGTGCAGAGGGCTCTCGGAGGCGTGCGAACGGCACGCCACATCGATTGCGCACGTGCGAATCGTTCCGAATCCACGGGACTTTCCTGCATCCACGGTTGCGACTGTGAACGGGTTCACACGTCGCCCTTCACATGTCGTTCACAAGATCCGTGATGGGCGGCGAGGCCTTGTGATTGGCAAGTGAAAGCGACGGCGCGTATCTCACGCCCATCGCCGGGGGCGACACGAACCTCGACGAAGCAAGACGAAAATCGAATCCCCAACTCAACCCTCAGGAGTCACTACCATGAACAAGATCGCTCTCTCCGCCGCGCTCATCCTGGCCACCGCCTCGACGGCTTTCGCCGAGAACAACGCCATCCCGGGCGAGCGCAACCCGAACCCGGTCGCGGGCCAGTTCGACAGCCGCAGCGTCTTCGAGGCGCGCGCGCAGGTCGGCCGCGGCGGCCCCGTCGTCTACATCGAGAAGAGCTATCTCGATCGCGCGTCCCAGACCTTCGACGGCCCCGGCCACTGATCGCTGGTCGGACGTCGGACAAGCCCCAAGCGGCCGGCCGGATGCCGGCCGCTTAATTCTTGGGGCGGCCGCCATGCCCCGCTTCCACCGGACGCGCCTTGTGCCTATAAATTGCGCACTTGCAAAGTGAACTCCATTATCCGGCGCATCTCTTTGCTGCCACGCCTTTGTCATATCGTTGCTGCACTGCAGCATTAGCTTCCCCAACAGCAGGGATTCGCATGCGGGCTGCGGGCAACCCGGCCGAGGCGCGCGACCGGCCGGAGGAAGCACCCGGAGGGTCTTTTGAGACGACGAACGTCAGGAGACCCCCGATGAACGAATCCCAGATCGACGGCGGCGTGATCCGCAAACTGTGGATCGGCGACACCAATGCCTACCGCGACCACCTGCTCCGGCTCGATCCCGAGAGCCGGCGCAACCGCTTCGGCGGCGGCGTGTCCGACGAGTTCATCCACCGCTATGTGGAGGTCTCGCGCGGCCTCGAAAGCGTGCTGCACGGCTTCTTCGTCGCGGGCGCGCTGCGCGGCGTGGCGGAGCTCCGGCCGCTCGGCACGGTCTTCGCCCACGAGGCGGAGGCGGCGTTCTCGATCGAGACGCCCTGGCAGAGCCTCGGCCTCGGCGGCGTCCTGCTCGAGCGCACGCTGCTCGCGGCGCGCAATCGCGGCATCAAGCTCCTGCACATGGCGTGCCTCGCCGACAACCGGCGCATGCAGCAGCTGGCACTGAAGTTCGACGCCGAGCTGACCTTCGACTTCGGCAGCGTCGTCGGCGAGGTGACCGCCCCGCATCCGACGCCGCTGTCACTGATGCGCGAGATGATCGCCGACAGCCACGGCTTCGCGACCGCGATGCTGGACGTGCAGAGCCGGCTGCTGCGCGCCGTGTAGCCGGGCCGAAGCGTTCAACTCGTCATGAGCGCGTCGTCGTCGAGGGGGGCGCCGCCGCGAACGCGGCGGAACATGGCGACGAGATCGTCCACCGAAAGCCCGGCGCGGGCCTCCCCGGCGACGTCGAGGATGACGCGGCCCTCGTGCAGCATGACGGTGCGGCCGCCGAGATCGAGCGCCTGGCGCATGGAATGCGTCACCATCAGCGTGGTGAGACGATGGGCGGCGACCAGCCGGCGCGTGAGGTCGAGGACGAACTCGGCCATGGCGGGATCGAGCGCGGCCGTGTGCTCGTCGAGAAGCAGCACCTCGGAGCCCGCAAGGGTCGCCATCACCAGCGCGAGCGCCTGGCGCTGGCCGCCCGAGAGCAGGCCCATGCGGTCGCCGAGCCGGTCCTCGAGGCCGAGTCCGAGCTCCGCCACGCGCGACCGGAACAGCTGGCGGCGGGCCGTGGCGAGCGCCGCGGTCCAGCCGCGGCGGGTGCCGCGCGCCGCCGCGATCGCGAGGTTCTCCTCGATGGCGAGCTCCGCGCAGGAGCCCGCGAGCGGGTCCTGGAACACGCGCGCCACGTGGCGGGCGCGGCGCGCCGGCGCCCAATCGGTGACGTCGCGGCCGCCGATGGCGATGCGCCCGCCCGCCACCGGCACGTCGCCCGCGATGGCGGCGAGCAGCGTCGACTTGCCGGCGCCATTGGAGCCGATCACGGTGACGAACTCGCCCTCCGCGAGGGCGAGATCCACGTGGGCGATCGCGGTCTTCTCGAGCGGCGTGCCGCGCGCGAACACGACCTTCAGGCCGTCGACGCGGATCATGTCGGCCGGCTGCGCCAGGCGAGGCCGCGCGCCCGCAGCCGAGGCAGCACCAGCGCGATGGTGACCAGCACGGCGGTCGCGAGGTTGAGGTCCGAGGCCGTGAGGCCGATGGCGTCGGAGGACAGCGCGAGCTGCACCGCGATCCGGTAGAGCACAGAGCCTGCGACGCAGGCCGCGAGCGCGACCAGCATGCCGCGCGCGCGCAGCAGGGTCTCGCCGACGATCACGGCGGCGAGCCCGACGATGATGGTGCCGACCCCGGCGGTGACGTCGGCGAAGCCCGCGACCTGCGCGAACAGCGCACCGCCGAGGCCGACCAGCGCGTTGGAGAGCCCCATGCCGACATAGACCTGCCGCCCCGTGTCGATGCCGTTCGCGAGCGCCATGCGCGGGTTCTGGCCGGTTGCCCGCATGGCGAGGCCGAAATCGCTCGCCAGGAAGCGGGCGACGAGGGCAACGGTGGCGATCACGAGGACGAGCAGCAGCAGCGGGCGGACCAGGTGGTCGGCGAGGCCGAGATCGTAGAAGGGCGTGAGCACGGTCGGCCGGTTGACCAGGGCGACGTTGGGCCGGCCCATGACGCGCAGGTTGATCGAGAACAGCGCGATCATGGTCAGGATCGAGGCGAGCAGGTTGAGGATCCCGAAGCGGACATTGAGGAACGCCGTGACCAGCCCGGCCGCGGCGCCCGCCAGGGCCGCCGCGAGGCAGGCAAGCCAGGGATCGAGGCCCGCCGTGATCATCACGGCCGCGACCGCGGCGCCGAGCGGAAAGGAGCCGTCGACCGTGAGGTCCGGGAACGAGAGCACGCGAAAGGCGATGAACACTCCGACCGCCACGAAGGCATAGACGAGCCCGAGCTCGACGGCGCCCCAGAATGCGATCGCGGACAAGGTGCTACTCGATCACCCGGCTGGCGCGCGAGACGACGGCCGGCGGCAATGTCACGCCCTGGGCGGTCGCGGCCTTGCGGTTGATCACCAGGTTCGTGCCCGACGCATAGGCGACGGGAATCGCGCCCGGCTTCTCGCCCCTGAGCACGCGCACCACCAGGGCCGCGGTCTCCCGGCCGACCTCGCGATAGTTGAAGCCGATCGAGGCGACGGCGCCGCGCGCGACCGAATCGGTGTCGCCCGCAATGAAGGGCAGCTTGTTCTGCCCGGCGACCGCCACCACGGATTCGAGCGCCGAGACCACGGTATTGTCGGTCGGCACGTAGATCGCCTGCGCGCGACCGACGAGGCCGCGCGCGGCCCCCTGCACGTCGGCCGAGCGGTTCGCCGGCGCCTCGACGACCGCGAGGCCGGCCGCGCCCGCCTCCTTCTTGAAGCGCTGCAGCAGCGCGACCGAGTTCGCCTCCCCCGGGTTGAAGACGAAGCCCACCGCCTTGGCGGCCGGAACGAGCTCGCGGATCAGCGCCACATGCGCGGCGATGGGCGAGAGGTCGGAGATGCCGGTGACGTTGCCGCCCGGCGCCTCGATCGTGGCGACGAGGCCGGCGGCGAGCGGGTCGGTCACGGCCGTGAACACGATCGGAATCGTGCGGGTGGCGGCGGCTGCGGCCTGCGCGGAAGGCGTCGAGATCGGCACGATCACGTCCGGCGATTCGCCCGCGAACTGGCGCGCGATCTGCGCCGCGGTGCCGGGATTGCCCTGCGCCGAGCGGTAGACGAAGTCCAGATTGACGCCGTCCTTGTAGCCGGCCGCCGCGAGCCCGTCGCGAATGCCGTCGCGCACCGCGTCGAGGGCGGGATGCTCGACGATCGCGGTGACCGCGACCTTGACGGTCCGGGCGGAAGCGGGAGTCAGCAGCGCGGCGGTGGTGACGAGCGCAAGGATGAGGCGGCGCATGGGGTGCTCCTCGGTTCGGCTGGCCGGAGATTATCGCAATCGGGCCCGAACGTGCGACGGAAAGCCCGGGACTCCCGGCAAGGCCGCCCGAACGTGCCGATGAGTCGCGCGGTCCGACACCAGACGCCCATTTTCCGGCCGTTGCCGGGCGGCCGCAAGGACACCCGGCGGCCGAGGCCAGAACGGGTTTGACATTGGCGATGCAAGCTCACATGTCGGTACGGGTCCGGCGCTTGCCGGAATCAAGTTTCCCCGTCGAAGCTGCCGTTTCCAGACAGCAGGGAGCGATGTCTTGGTCCTCACCAATGCCCCAGTTCCGCCTCGCGGGCGCAGGCTGCGCCGCCGCCCGCTCGGCTCCTCGCCGGCGCCGACCCGCCGGGCTACCCGACGGGTCCTTGGCGCATTCGCAGCCGTCCTCCTGCTGTCTGCGCTGCCCGCCCGGGCCGACCCGGATGCCCCATTCGACGACCTGCCCGGCTCGTGGTCCGGCAACGGAACCATCGCGATGTCGAACGGGACGAAGGAACGCATCCGCTGTCAGGCCACCTACCGTCTGGAAAGCCGCAACAAGGTGGACCTGCGGCTGAGCTGCAGCAGCGACAGCTACAAGTTCGAGCTGCAGAGCGACACCATCGCGACCGGCCAGGCAATCTCGGGCAACTGGATCGAGACGACCCGCCGCGTCTCGGGGCAGCTCGTGGGCCGTATCTCCGGGAACCGCATGAATCTTAGGGCGGAAAGCCAGACCTTCAACGCGCTGCTCGACATGACGACGCGCGGCAACCGCCAGGCGATCTCGATCCGCTCGCCGGGAAGCGAGATGTCCGAGGTCAGCATCTCCCTCACCCGACGCTCGCGATGAGCGTCGGGGCCGCGGGTGCGCGAGCGTGGGCGACGTCGTGACGGGCTGCGCGACCAGACCTTGTCGGGCCTTGGGGCGTATTCCGTTTCGATCGCATGTGAATGCGCCCTAAATTGTTGATCTGGTCGCATTTCCTGCGGCGAACAGGTACCCACTTCGGCAAAAAATGCTCTAGCATTGCGTCCGGTCAAGGCCCCGGCCGCCCAGCCGGGGCCTTGTGATCGACAGGTCTGGTCAGGGGAAGGCGCCATGGGCTCCCAGCCGAGCTTGAGCGGGACGATCGCCGGGGAGCGCGCGGAATTTACGGCGGCGGGATCCTGGACGATCGAGCATGTCGACGTCCTGCAGCGGCTGGTCGAGGCCGCCGCGCCGACGGTCTCCCGGGCGCGTGCGCTGACCATCAATGCGGCCGCGATCGAGGAGCTCGACACGCTCGGGGCCTGGCTGCTGGAGCGGCTGATGCGAACGACCGACGGCCGCGGATCGGAGGCCGGCCTCGTCGACCTCTCGGACCGCTACCGCGGGCTGTTCGACAAGATCCACGAGGTGAACCGCGCGCCGGCGGCGGTCCCGGTCGTCACCTCGCGACCGGTGGCGGTCCTGGAGAACGTCGGTCGCGCCGCCCTCGATGTCCGGACCGACCTCGTCGTGTTCCTGGAGATGCTCGCGGCCCTGGCGATCGCGATCCTGCGCGTGCTCCGGCATCCGCAGACCTTCCGGCTCACCTCGGCCGTGTACCACGTGTTCCGCGTGGGCTGGCAGGCCGTGCCGATCATCCTGCTGATCACCTTCCTGATCGGCGCCATCATCGCGCAGCAGGGAATCTTCCATTTCCGCAAGTTCGGCGCGGAGTCCTACGTCGTCGACATGGTCGGCATCCTGGTCCTGCGGGAGCTCGGCGTCCTGATCGTCTCGATCATGGTCGCGGGACGCTCCGGCAGCGCCTATACGGCCGAGCTCGGCTCGATGAAGATGCGCGAGGAGATCGACGCCCTGCGCACCATGGGCTTCGACCCGGTCGAGATCCTCATCCTGCCGCGCGTGCTCGCGCTGGTCATCGCGCTCCCGATCCTGGCTTTCGTGGGCGCCATGGCGGCGCTCTACGGCGGCGGATTGGTCGCCTGGCTCTATGGCGGAATGAGCCCGGAGGTGTTCGTCGCCCGCCTGCGGGAAGTCGTCTCCGTGACCCACTTCGAGGTGGGCATGATCAAGGCGCCGTTCATGGCGCTCGTGATCGGGGTGATCGCCTGCAGCGAGGGGCTGAGGGTCACGGGCAGCGCCGAGTCGCTCGGGCATCAGACGACCGTCTCGGTCGTCAAGTCGATCTTCCTGGTGATCGTGCTCGACGGGCTGTTCGCCGTCTTCTTCGCCTCGATCGGAATGTGACGCCATGCAGGTATCGCAGGCCGAGGCGATCATCCGGGTGGACGACCTCGTCGTCGGCTTCGACGACCAGGTCGTGCTCGACGGCCTGTCGCTCAGGGTGCGCCGCGGCGAGATTCTCGGCCTGGTCGGCGCCTCGGGCGGCGGCAAGTCGGTCCTGCTGCGGACCATCATCGGCCTGATCCCGAAGCGGCGGGGCCGCATCGAGGTGCTGGGCACTTCCCTGGACGGCGCGGGACCCGAGCAGACCCGCGCGATCGGCCGGCGATGGGGCATCCTGTTCCAGCAGGGCGCCCTGTTCTCCTCGCTCACCGTGCTGCAGAACGTCCAGTTCCCGCTGCGGGAGAACCTGAACCTCTCCCCCGCGCTGCTCGAGGAGCTGGCGCTCGCCAAGCTGGACATGGTCGGGCTCACGCCGAACGACGGCGCCAAGTACCCGGCCCAGCTCTCCGGCGGCATGACCAAGCGCGCCGCCCTGGCGCGCGCGCTCGCCCTCGATCCCGAGATCCTGTTTCTCGACGAGCCGACCTCGGGCCTGGACCCGATCCTGGCCGGGGAGTTCGACGAGCTGATCGCCACCTTGCAGCAGACGCTGGGGCTGACGGTCTTCATGGTCACGCACGATCTCGACAGCCTGCACACGATCTGCGACCGTGTCGCGGCTCTCGCCGACGGGAAGATCGTCGCCCTGGGGTCGATTGCAACCGTGCTCGCCTCGGAGCACCCCTGGGTCAAGGCTTACTTCGGAGGCAAGCGGGCGCGTCTCGCCCGCGCGATGCATTGAGGTCGACCGTTGGAAACCCGCGCACCCCTCGCCCTGATCGGACTGTTCGTGCTCGCCGCGATCGGCGCCGTGTTCGGCTTCGTCTACTGGCTCAACACCGCCGGCGGACTGGGCAAGCGAACGTTCTATACCATCCGCTTCGAGAACACGGTATCGGGCCTGCTGAAAGGCGCGGCGGTCCTGTTCAACGGGATCCGGGTCGGCGAGGTCACCGAGCTGCGGCTCGATCCCGACAACGCGAAGCAGGTGGAGGCGACGATCGCGGTCGTCGCCAACACGCCGGTACGGGCCGATACGCGCATCGGGCTCGACTTCCAGGGCCTGACCGGCGTGCCGGTCGTCACGCTGGAAGGGGGCACGCAGAAGCTGCCCGAGAGCTCGGGCTCAGCGCCGCCCCTCCTTCTCGCGGATCCCGGCGCGGGCGTGAGCATGACGCTCGCGGCGCGCAACGCGCTGCGCAGCCTGGAGCGGATCCTCGGCGAGAACGCCGATTCGCTGCGGGACACGATCAACAACATCAACACCTTCGCGGCGGCGCTCGCCCGCAACTCCGACAAGGTCGACGGCATCCTCAAGGGCCTGGAGCGCATGACCGGAGGCGGTCCGGCGGGCGCGGCGTCCGTCATCTACGACCTGACGGTGCCGCGCTCGTTCCCGGCGACCGACAAGCCCCTGCCCGGTTCCATGGTGGTGCCGGAGCTGACCACGATCCTGCTGTACGACACGCAGAAGGTCCTGGTCCGGCCGAGCGGCGGCGAGGACCCGTCGTTCGAGAACGCGCGCTGGAGCGACAGCCTGCCGAAGCTGCTGCAGGCGCGGATCGTGCAGAGCTTCGAGAACGCCAAGTTCCTCGGCACCGTGACCAAGCCGATCGACACCCTGACGCCCAAGTACCAGCTGCTGATCGACCTGCGACGCTTCCAGATCACGGCGGGGGACACGCCGGTGGCCGAGATCGAGTTCACGGCCAAGATCGTGGGGGACGACGGCGCGATGGCCGCGGCGCAGCACTTCCACGTGAAGGAGCCGACCCGCGTGACGGACGCCGCCGCCGCCGCCGCCGCGCTCGACAAAGCCTTCCAGAAGGCGGCGACCGAGCTGGTGGCGTGGACGTCCGCTTCGCTGTGATCCGGCGGACCCGGTCGGCCGACCTCGCCGGCCGCCGCGGCTGCCTCACACCTGCCGCTCGACCATCTTGCGCTTGATCTCGGCGATCGCCTCGGCCGGGTTGAGGCCCTTGGGGCAGACGCGGGCGCAGTTCATGATCGTGTGGCAACGGTAGAGGCGGAACGGGTCCTCGAGACCGTCGAGGCGCTCGCCGGTCGCCTCGTCGCGCGAGTCCTTGAGCCAGCGGTTCGCCTGCAGCAGCGCAGCCGGGCCGAGGAAACGCTCGGAATTCCACCAGTAGCTCGGGCAGGCCGTGGAGCAGCAGGCGCACAGGATGCACTCGTAGAGCCCGTCGAGCTTGGCGCGGTCCTCGCGGCTCTGCTTCCATTCGGTGCCGGGCGCCGCCGTCTCGGTCTTGAGCCAGGGCTCGACGGAGGCGTGCTGGGCGTAGAAATTGGTGAGGTCCGGGACCAGGTCCTTGACGACCGGCTGGTGCGGCAGCGGATAGACTTTGACCGTGCCCTTCACCTCGTCCATGCCGCAGGTGCAGGCGAGCGTGTTGAGCCCGTCGATGTTCATGGCGCAGGAGCCGCACACGCCTTCGCGGCAGGAGCGGCGGAAGGTGAGCGTCGGGTCGATCCTGTTCTTGATCCAGATGAGGGCGTCCAGGATCATCGGGCCGCAGTCGTCCATGTCGACCCAGTAGGTGTCGAGGCGCGGGTTCTCGCCGTCGTCCGGATTCCAGCGATAGACGCGGAGCTCGCGCAGGTTGGTCGCGCCCTCGGGCTTGGGCCAGGTCCTGCCCTCGGTGACGCGGGAGTTCTTGGGAAGGGTGAGCTCGACCATCTTGCGTCTCTTCCGTGTTCCGAGGCTTCGCAGGTTCCTCCGCGTCATGCCCGGCCTCGTGCCGGGCATCCACGACTTGCCGCGCTTCGGCGAACAAGGACGTGGATGACCGGGACGAGCCCGGCCATGACGAACTAATAGACCCTCGCCTTCGGCTCGATGTAGGAGATCTCGTTCGTCAGCGTGTAGGTGTGCACCGGGCGGTAATCGATCGTCACCTTGCCGGTCGCGTCGTCGAACCAGGCGAGCGTGTGCTTCATCCAGGTCTTGTCGTCGCGCTCGGGGAAGTCCTCGCGGGCATGCGCGCCGCGGCTCTCGGTGCGGTTCTGCGCCGAGTCCATGGTGACGACCGCCTGGGCGATCAGATTGTCGAACTCGAGCGTCTCGACCAGGTCGGAATTCCAGGTGAGCGAGCGATCGGTGACGCCGATGTCGGGAAGCCCCGCGAACACCTCGTGGATCCGCCTGTGGCCCTCGTCCAGCACCTCCCCGGTGCGGAACACGGCGCAGTTCGCCTGCATCACCTTCTGCATCTCCAGCCGCATCTCGGCGGTGGGCGTGCCGCCGCTCGCGTGGCGGAAGCGGTCGAGACGCGCGAGCGCCCGGTCGGCCGAGTCCTTCGGCAGCTCGGCCTGCCGCTCGCCCGCGGTGACGACCTCGACACAGCGCCTGGCGGCGGCCCGGCCGAACACCACGAGGTCGATCAGCGAGTTGGAGCCGAGGCGGTTCGCGCCGTGCACCGAGACGCAGGCGGCCTCGCCGACCGCCATCAGGCCCGGCACCACATGGTCCGGGTTGCCGTCCTTCTTGGTCAGCACCTCGCCGTGATAGTTCGTCGGGATGCCGCCCATGTTGTAGTGCACGGTCGGCAGCACCGGGATCGGCTCGCGGGTGACGTCGACGCCCGCGAAGATGCGCGCGCTCTCCGAGATGCCGGGCAGGCGCTCGTGCAGCACCGCCGGGTCGAGATGGTCGAGGTGCAGATAGATGTGGTCCCGGTTCTTGCCGACGCCGCGGCCCTCGCGGATCTCGATCGTCATGGAGCGCGAGACGACGTCGCGCGAGGCGAGGTCCTTGGCGGAGGGCGCGTAGCGCTCCATGAAGCGCTCGCCCTCGGAATTGACCAGGTAGCCGCCCTCGCCGCGCGCGCCCTCGGTGATCAGGCAGCCCGCGCCGTAGATGCCGGTCGGGTGGAACTGGACGAACTCCATGTCCTGCAGGGGCAGCCCGGCGCGCAGCACCATGCCGTTGCCGTCGCCCGTGCAGGTGTGCGCCGAGGTGCAGGAGAAATAGGTGCGCCCGTAGCCGCCGGTCGCGAGCACCGTCATCTGCGCGCGGAAGCGATGGATGGTGCCGTCGTCGAGCCGGAGCGCCACCACGCCGCAGCAGCGGCCGTCCTCGTCCATGATCAGGTCGATGGCGAAATACTCGATGAAGAACTCGGCGGCGTGGCGCACCGCCTGCCCGTACATGGTGTGCAGCATGGCGTGGCCGGTGCGGTCGGCGGCCGCGCAGGTGCGCTGCGCCGTGCCCTTGCCGAAGTGGGTCGTCATGCCGCCGAAGGGACGCTGGTAGATCTTGCCCTCCTCGGTGCGCGAGAAGGGCACGCCCCAGTGCTCGAGCTCGTAGACCGCGGCGGGCGCGTTGCGGCAGAGATACTCGATCGCGTCCTGGTCGCCGAGCCAGTCCGATCCCTTGACGGTGTCGTACATGTGCCAGCGCCAGTCGTCCTCGCCCATGTTGCCGAGCGCGGCCGAGATGCCGCCCTGCGCCGCCACCGTGTGCGAGCGGGTCGGGAACACCTTGGTGATGCAGGCGGTGCGCAGCCCGGCCTCGCAGCAGCCGACCACCGCGCGCAGGCCCGCGCCGCCGGCGCCGACCACCACCACGTCGTAGCTGTGGTCCTCGATCGGGTAGGCCCGGCCGTTCACGGCGGGAGCGCCATTGGTCGCCATGGTCACACTCCGAAGGAGATCTTGAGGATGGCCCAGACTCCGGCGAGGCCGGCCGCCGCCGCGAAGAAGACGTTGGCGATCAGGAGCGCGAGCTTGAGCCCCTCGTCGTGGACGTAGTCCTCGATGATCACCTGCATGCCGAGCTTCATGTGATAGGCGCCCGTGAGGACGAACAGGAGCATCACGATCGCGACCAGCGGCGAGCCGAGGATCTGCAGGGTCGCGGCATGGTTGCGGCCGAGGAGCGACAGCAGGATCACGATGAAGCCGATCACGAGCGGCACCAGTGCGACCGCGGTCAGCCGCTCGTGCCAGAAATGGGTGGTGCCGGAGCGCGCGGCGCCGAGGCCGCGGACCCGCGCACGCGGGGTGCGCATGTCCTTCATCGCGCGCCTCCCATCACCATGTAGCCGACGGTCCAGAGCACGAAGGTGATCCCGATCGAGCCGATCAGGCCCATGCGGGCGAGCCATTCGCGCTCGCTCGCGCCGAAGCCGTAACCGACGTCCCAGATCAGGTGACGGATGCCGCCGAGCATGTGGTGGACCAGCGCCCAGGTGTAGCCGAACAGGACCAGCCGCCCGATGAAGGTTCCCATGAACCATTGCACCTGGGCGAAGGCGTTGGGGCCCGAGGCGGCCGCGATCAGCCACCAGAGCAGCAGCAGCGTGCCGAAATAGAGCGCCGCCCCCGTGATCCGGTGCACGATGGACATCATCATGGTCAGGATCGGGCGGAAGATGCTCAGGTGCGGGGAGATCGGGCGCGCGGATGGGGCCCTGGTGTCGGCCATCTTGGATCCTCGTGTCCCCGGGGGCGCTGCCGCCGGTCGGATGAATGGATGTCCCGCCCGGGATGTGCCGCCGCGGGACGTCCCGCCGCGGCGGGTGGCCGCAAAGCTAGCACCGCGGAGGCCAATTTCGGCGGCTTCTCCGCGGCGACTTCGCCCTAGGCGAAACATGCGGTAAGAAATCATCGATCACAATCAGGAAATTGCGTAGCCTGGCTTCACGAAATACGAAGGGATAGCCTGTGCGCTTCGACCTCGCCGATCTCAGCCTGTTCCGCCACGTCGTGGAGGCTGGCAGCATCACGCGCGGCGCCGAACGGGCGCATCTGGCGCTCGCCGCCGCCTCGACCCGCATCCGCCAGATGGAGGAGGCGATCGGGGCCGCGCTGCTGGTGCGCGGCCGCCAGGGGGTGACGCCCACCCAGGCGGGGCGCACGCTCCTGCAGCACGCGCGTACCATCCTGCGCCAGGCCGAGCGGCTGCGCGAGGACCTCGGCGCCTATGCGGGCGGGCTCGCGGGACAGATCCGGGTGCTCTCCAACACCAATGCGCTCACCGAATTCCTGCCCGAGGCGCTGAGCTCCTTCCTGATCGGCCATCCCCAGGTCAGCGTCGACCTGGAAGAGCGGCTCTCAGACGAGATCGTCGGCCTGATCGCCGAGGGCGTGGCGGATCTCGGCATCGTGGCCGGCACCGTCGATGCCGGCGACCTCGAGACGTTTCCGTTCCGGCGCGACCGCTTCGTGCTGGTAGTGGCGCGCGACCATCCGCTTGCCGGGCGCAGCCGGGCCGGCTTCGCGCAGGTGCTCGACCAGGATTTTGTCGGCCTCGACCGGGCGAGCGCGCTGCAGCGCTTCCTCGCCGACAAGGCCGCGCGCATCGGCCGGCCGCTGCGGCTGCGCGTGCAGCTGCGCAGCTTCGACGCGGTCTGCCGGCTGGTCGAGCGCAATGTCGGCATCGGCATCGTCCCCGAGACCACCGCCAGCCGCGCCGCCCGCAGCATGGACATCGCGGCGGTCGACCTCACGGATCCGTGGGCGGTGCGCGATCTCACGATCTGCGTGCGGCGCCTCGACGAGCTGCCGCCCTATGCGCGCGAGTTCGTGCGCCACCTGCGGATCGACCCGGACGCGATATCGGACGCCGGATAGGGCGGTTCGCCCGACCCGGCCCGCGGAACATGCGACCCCGAAGCTGTTTATCTTTCGAGGGAGAGCCCTTACGGTTCGATGTTCCGCCCGATCGCGCGCGATCGGACACCCCCGGGAGACGATCATGAATCACATCGCTGTGTTGGCCGCCGGCTGTCTCGCAGCCGCGGTGGCGCTCGGCCCCGCCACGGCGGCCGCCCAGACCGCGAAGGCCGCGATCAAGGACGCGCAGGGCAAGGACGTCGGCAGCGCCGAGCTGACGCAGACGCCGGCCGGCGTGCTGGTCAAGGTCTCGCTCAAGGGCCTGCCGCCGGGCGAGCATGCCTTCCACGTGCACGCGGTCGGCAAGTGCGAGCCGCCCTTCACCTCGGCGGGCGGCCACTTCAATCCGGGCGGCAAGAAGCACGGGCTTCACGTGGCCGAGGGGCCGCACGCGGGCGACATGCCGAACCTGCACATCCCGGCCGGGGGCGCGCTCGAGGCGCAGGTGCTCAACACCATGATCACGCTGGAAAAGGGCAAGCCGAACTCGGTGTTCCATGCCGACGGCACCGCGCTCGTCATCCACGCGGGCGTGGACGACTACAAGAGCGACCCGGCCGGCAATGCCGGCGGCCGCATCGCCTGCGGGGTGATCCAGTAGGGCGGGTAAGATCGCGTGTGAAGCGTGTGCCACCCGCGGTGACCATCCGGGCGATCTTGCCCACGCGTCTTGCGTCCGCG
Source organism: Bradyrhizobiaceae bacterium (assembly GCA_003105195.1). Taxonomy (GTDB): domain Bacteria; phylum Pseudomonadota; class Alphaproteobacteria; order Rhizobiales; family Xanthobacteraceae; genus FEB-22. The sequence goes on along the minus strand of PQAH01000069.1, from coordinate 5,449 downwards.
TGGGCACTGCGCGCGTGACGTCGGAGCGCGGGGCCCGGCCGAGAAGGCGCAATGCCCACCCTACGATTCTCGCCTGCCCGGGATGACGGCGGTGATTTGCCGCTTTCTCCCCTTTCGCATCGCCTTGACGGCCCGGGCGACCAGCGCGCCCTGGAGGAGCGCGGCGGTGTCGGTCACGGTCGCGTATTCGCGGTGCATGACGGCGAGCGAGAGCTGGTGCACGTCCTCGGCGCTCCAGACGCGGCCCGTCAGGTCGCGGACATCGACGGCCCAGCAGGCATCGGCGGCGACGAAGACGCGGTAGCCGAGATTGCCGGCGTGGCGCACGGTGGCCTCGACCGAGTTGTGGGTGAGCACGCCGCAGACCGCGAGCGTCGTGGCGCCGCGTTGCGTGAGCATCTCCTCGAGCGCGGTGCCGACGAAGGCCGAGTTGACGGTCTTGCCGACGACCGCCTCGCCGTCCCGCGGCAGCGCCGCGGGCTTGAAGGCATGGCCGGGGGTCCCGGGCCGATAGGGCGAGCGCGGCGCGACCGAATCGTGGCGCACGTGCACCAGCGGCATCGCGGCCTCGCGCCAGGCCGCGATCAGCGCCGCGATCTTCGTCTCGGCGTCCGGATTGTTGCGCGGGCCCCAGGCTGGATCGTCGATCGCCATCTGCACGTCGACGACCATCAGCACCGTATCGGACGGGAGCCTCGGCATCCTGCAGCCATGCCCTCTTCGAGCGCGCCATCCGAGGAATCGGTCAGCGCGGAATCAGCACCCAGTAGTCGAGGTCGAGGATCACGGCGGGGTCGTCGGCCTCGCCGCTCCTGAGCGGGAACTCGCGGCAGGGCTGGTCCTTGGTCGCGACCGTGCGCAGGCGCAGCGCGCCGAGGTCGCGGCGTCCCGACAGCTCGGCCCGGGCGAGCACCTCGGACCAGGCGAACACGGTGTCGCCGGCGAACAGCGGCGCGACGTGGCGCCCGCCGTTGATGGCGGCGATCCGGAAGGCGTTGGCGAGGCCGTTGAAGGAGAGCGCGCGGGCGAGCGAGATCACGTGCCCGCCATAGATCAGGCGGCGGCCGAAGCGGCCCTGGCTTTCGCTGAACTGGTTGAAGTGGACCCGCGCCGTGTTCTGGTAGAGCCGGGTCGCGATCTGGTGCTCGGCCTCCTCGACCGTCATGCCGTCGACGTGGTCGATCCGCTCGCCGACCGCGTAGTCGCCGTAGCGATGCGGGCTGCCCGCCAGCGCGAAGTCGTAGGCCCCGGTGTCGATCGGCGGGCAGGCCGCGCCGAGTGCGTCCGGCGCGACCGCCTCGGGCAGGGCGGGCGCGGCGGCTTCCGGCGCGGGCGCCGCCTCGTCGCGCTTGCGCACCATCACCCAGCGCACATAGTCGAGCACCCGGGTGCCGTCCTGCCGGAAGCCGGTCGAGCGCACATGGACCACGCCGGACTTGCGGTTGGAGGTCTCGCGCAGGCCGATCACCTCGGAGACGGCATTGAGCGTGTCGCCCGGATAGACCGGGCCGAGGAAGCGGCAGTCCGCATAGCCGAGATTGGCGACGGCGTTGAGCGAGATGTCGGGCACCGTCTTGCCGAACACCACGTGAAACACCAGGAGGTCGTCCACCGGCGCGCGGGGAAAGCCGATCGCCGCCGCGAAGGCGTCGGACGACTGCACCGCGAAGCGGGCTCCGAACAGGCCATTGTAGAGCGCGACGTCGCCGGCCGTGACGGTGCGCGGCGTCGCGTGGCGGATCTCTTGGCCGATCCGGAAGTCCTCGAAGAAATTGCCGGCGCTGGTCTTGGTCATGGCGGCTCCCGTGCCGGGTCCAGGTATCCGGCAGGCGGCCACGAGGCAAGCGCGCACGCGGCCGTGACGGCCGCGATCGGGAGCCGCGCTCAGCCGGGCTGGGGCGAGAGCGAGAGGCGGTCCTCGGAGGGCCCTTGCACCGGCCGCGGGCCGATGAAGCCGTAGAGGGTCGCCACGATCAGCAGCGCGCAAGCGACCGGCACGGAAGTCCAGGCAAGGGCGCCGGTGGCGAGCCCCGCGATCACCGCGTTGGCGGCGAAACCGAGGGCGAGGCTGGACAGCACGATCTTGAGCATGGCGAAAGTCCCTGACCCGGTCCTGCCCTTGGTCGCGCGGCCCCGGCGCGGGGTTCATCGCCTTGCCATTCGGGGTCGCGGCCTTTAGCAAGGCCCCGACCCAACGACGCGAGGCGACCCAGATGGCGACCATGAAGCTCCTTCTCCTTCCGGGCGACGGCATCGGGCCCGAGGTCATGGCCGAGGTGAAGAAGCTGATCGCCTGGATGAACCGGCGCGGCATGGGACGCTACGAGACCGAGGAGGGGCTGGTCGGCGGCTGCGCCTACGACGCGCACCAGGTCGCGATCACGGACGCCACCATGGAGAGCGCCAAGGCGGCCGACGCCGTGATCTTCGGCGCCGTCGGCGGGCCGAAGTGGGACAAGGTGCCCTACGAGGTGCGCCCCGAGGCCGGCCTCCTGCGCCTGCGCAAGGATCTCGGCCTGTTCGCCAACATCCGGCCCGCGATCTGCTATCCGGCGCTCGCCGAGTCCTCGAGCCTCAAGCGCGAGGTCGTGGACGGACTCGACATCATCATCCTGCGCGAGCTGACGGGCGGGGTCTATTTCGGCGAGCCGAAGACCATCACGGATCTCGGCAACGGCCAGAAGCGCGCCGTCGACACCCAGGTCTACGACACCTACGAGATCGAGCGCATCGGCCGCGTCGCCTTCGAGCTCGCGCGCAAGCGGCGCAACAAGGTGACCTCGATGGAGAAGCGCAACGTCATGAAGACGGGCGTGCTCTGGCACGAGGTGATCGAGGCCGTGCACGCGCGAGAGTTCGCGGACGTGACGCTCGAGCACATGCTGGCCGACGCGGGCGGCATGCAGCTGGTGCGCTGGCCGAAGCAGTTCGACGTGATCGTCACCGACAACCTGTTCGGCGACATGCTGTCCGACGTCGCCGCCATGCTGACGGGCTCGCTCGGCATGCTGCCCTCCGCCTCGCTCGGCGAGGTCGACCCGAAAACGAAGAAGCGCCGCGCGCTCTACGAGCCGGTGCACGGCTCGGCTCCCGATATCGCGGGCAAGGGCCTCGCCAACCCGATCGCCATGATCGCCTCCTTCGCGATGGCGCTGCGCTATTCCTTCGGCATGCTCAAGGAGGCGGACCTGATCGACCAGGCGATCGCCGCCGCGCTCGCCAAGGGCCTGCGCACCGCCGACATCGCGTCGCCGGGCGCCACCGTGGTCGGCACCGCCCAGATGGGCGACGCCATCATCGCCGAGATGGAGACGCTGGCGGGGTAGCGCGGCCCGTAGGGTGCAATAGCCGCGTCAGCGGCATATTGCACCGGCCTCGTCTCCCGAGCAGCCTTTGGTGCAATACGGCGCACCCAAGTCGGCAAGCCCGACTTGGGTGCGCCTATTGCACCCTACTTCTCGAACACGAGGTCGGGGCCGAACTCGGCGGTGAGGTGCCAGCCGTGGCCTTGCATCGTGGCGATCACGGTGTCGCGGTGGTCCCAGGACTCGATCTGGGCGATGCCGCGGTTGTCGTGCAGCAGGCCGGGCATGCCGGCGAGCGCCTCCGGCTCGTGGAACTCGACGTCGAGCTTGAGCGCCAGCGTTTCGCCGGCGAGCGCGAGCAGGTCGTCGAAGCGCGCGACCTCGACCTCGTAGCCTTCGTCACCTGCGGCGACGAGGCGCGAGGCGCCGGTGTTGCTTTCGGGGCCCGGCACGAGGCGCAGGCGGCCCGGGGAGTCGCCCAGCGCGATCTCGCGCAGGTCGACCCGATCGGTAAGGTCGTTCACCAGCAGGTTGGCGCGCAAATGGACCGCGTTGCGCCGGTCGGGCTCGAAGGCGACCGCGCGCGGCACGAGACCGCGCTTCAGAAGAATGCAGGTGTAGAGGCCCGCATTGGCGCCGATGTCGAGGAACACCGTGGGCCGCAGCCGCGCGCAGGCCGCGATCATATGGTCGAGCTGATCGAGGTCGTAGGTGCCGGCACTGATCTCGCGGCCGATGACGTTGGTGGCGCGCACCATGAAGCGCGCACCGAGATAATCCGCCATGAAGTAGCGGTCGCCGTGGACCAGGCGATCGAGCCGTTTCCAGAGGCTGCGCCGGAGCTTGCGGCGGAAACGGTTGGCCGTGGCCATGGGCAACCGGCCGCGCCGGCCCTCGGCTCAGAAGCCCGGCACGTAGCCCGGAATGTAGTAGGGGCCCGGGAGCGGATACCGGTGCATGCGCTCGTTGTGGCGCACGACGTCGAAGGCCGTATAGCCGGGCGGCTCCGCATAGGAGCGGAAATCCGGACGTTCGTAGCGGCCGACCTCGGTGCCGGCGTCGAGATAGGAGCGCGGCCGCACCGTGATGCGCGTGCGCACGCGGCCGGTCTCGTCGACGAAGGTGATGCGCTCGCCCTGCGCCTGGTAGCCTCGCCGCCGCTGCGCATCGGCCGGGTCGGAGACCAGCGCGGTTGCGAGCACGGTCGCGAGGGCGAGAGCCGAAAGGGGCGCCAGGCGCATGGAGACCTCGTTGTTCCTTGCTTCAACACGCGCAAGGCGTGCTTCGTTCCGCACCATAGCGGGTGACGCTGCAGCGCGATAGTCGCCCCGGATCCCCTGGGAAGCCTTGCGATGCATCAAGACCCGCCGTGTTGCACATTGAGCACAGGCGAATCTCCGGGCTATGCTTGCCAAGCTTCGGACTTGCGGGTGAATGTGGTGTTAACCCCCGGGACATGTCGCGCATGACGCGCGAGCCGCATGGCGAGCTCGCCCGGCTGCTGCCGCGGCTGGTGGCGTTCGCGCGCACCATGCTGGGCGAGCAGGAGGCGGCGCGCGACCTGGTGCAGGAGGCGGCCGCGCGCGCGCTCGGCGCCCGGCAGGTGCCGGCGGATGCGCCGGCCTACCGGGCCTGGATGTTCCAGATCGTGCGCAACGCGGCCCTCGACGAGCTCAAGCGGCGCCGGCGCCTCACCGCCGCCGCATTGCCGGAGGCCCATGTGGACCTGTGGAGCTACGATGCGGCGCGCATCGCCAAGCTGACCGTGGAGCAGGGGCTCGCGGCGCTGGAGCCGCCGCACCGGGAGATCATCGCCTTGATCGACATCGCGGGCTTCAGCTATGCCGAGGCCGCCGGCCTGACCGGCGTCCCGATCGGCACCGTGATGAGCCGCGTCGCCCGCGCGCGCAGCGCGCTGCTCGCCGCGATCGAGCAGAGCAGCGTCAGGCCCCTGAGGTCGCGCCATGGCGGTTGAGCCGCAGGACGATACCGAGCGCCTCAATGCGCTGGTCGACGGCGAGCTGGCGCCGGCCGCGCGCGCCGCGCTCGCCGAGCGCATCGCCGCCGACCGCTCCCTCGCGCGCGCGCATGCGACGCTCGCCCGGCTCAAGTCGTGCGTCGCCGAGCTGGGCGAGGCCGAGCCC
>PQAH01000068.1 GCA_003105195.1 Bradyrhizobiaceae bacterium | reverse complement strand
GGGCGAGCGCCGGAGAGGCCGCGAGCGCGGCCGCGCCACCGACGAAGCCCCGGCGACTGAGAGTCATGGTTTCCAAAGCCTTGCCAAAATGCATCAACCCCGCCCGATCGGTCACGAGAACCACGAAGCTAGCGCAAGATTCGCGCTTCGCTAACCGGAACCGTGAACCGAAACGCAAGAAGTTTCGCATCTAATTTGAGCCAATGACGTGGGGGGAGAACCCCGCGCGAGCCTTGAGGGCGCCTGCTCGCAACGACGCACCAGGAAGGTGCGCCGAGGCATGCGCCGGGGGATGCGATGCATGGGCCGCGTGCTCGAAAACATGGGGCGACTGATCGCCCGCTACCTCGAGAAGCCGATCTCCGGCTACGAGCCGTTCACGCCGAGCGACCCGCGAGCCCTGGCGCGCGTGCTGCGCCCCGGTGACGTGCTCCTCGTCGAGGGCAACAACCACATCTCGGGTGTCATCAAGTATCTCACCCAGTCGACCTGGTCGCATGCGGCGCTCTTTGTCGGGGAATATCCGGGGCTCGCGAGCGAGGACGGGGAGCCCTACTCACTGATCGAGGCCGAGATCGGCACCGGGGTGACNNACCTGGTCGCATGCCGCGCTCTATGTCGGACCGATCGGCGACCGCACAACTGATGACGGCGAACCGCTGGTGCTGGTGGAGGCCAATATCGGCCACGGCGTCGTGGCGGCGCCGCTGTCGAAATACGCGCGCTTTCATACCCGCGTCTGCCGCCCGACCGGCTTGACCGATGATGACTGCGCGCGCGTCTGCGCCTATGCGGCCGAGCGCATCGGGCTCGCCTACGATCTGAAGAACATCACGGACCTGATGCGCTACCTGATGCCGCTGCCGGTGCCGCAGCGCTGGCGCCGGCGCATGATGGCGCTCGGTTCGGGGGATCCGACACGCATCATCTGCTCGGCGCTGATCGCACAGGCCTTCGGATCCGTGCGCTACCCCATTCTGCCGAAGGTCACGCATGTCGAGAGCCGGCAGGCGCGGCGCGAGATCCTCGAGATCCGCCATCACTCGCTCTATGCACCGCGCGACTTCGACATCTCGCCCTATTTCGCGGTCGTGAAGCCGACCGTGGAGAACGGCTTCGACTATCGCCGGCTCCACTGGTCCGACGTGCCGCTGCCGCTCGAGGAGCCGGAGCCGATCGAGGAGGAGGTCGTCACCCTCGTCCCCGACTACGGCGCCACCCGCACGGTGCGCCGGCGCAAGCGCCGGACCATCGCGGCATAGCTTCCTCCCGTCTTGCCGCGGCGGAGGATGCTCCAGCCCGCGCGCGGGGCCTCTCATTTCTCCTTGCGTTTCTCCTCTCCATCGGGTCGCGTCTCGATGCGGCTGGAAAGGAACTGATAGACGCCGAGCCCGATCAAAGCGAGGATCGACGCCATGAACAGGATCGCCGGATAGACCGTTTCCGGAATGCTGGTCCGGCTCGTCTTGAACACCATCACGAGGGCCTCGAGGCTGCCGGCGATGACCATGATGGTGATGAACTTGGTCAGCGACCTGCGGGACTCGACCGCCGAGCGCAGCTCCCGCTGCCGGATCACCTCCTCCTCGGCGATGAATTTCGCGGTCTCGACCACCGCGAAGCCGATGATCATGAGGCCGATGCTGTCGACGACCTTCAGAAGGTCGAACGACAGGAAGGCGTTGACGACCTCCCAGAGCGCGGCGCCCAGCAGCAGCAGCGCGAGGAGGATCAGGGCCGTGGTCGCGGTGACGAAGTAGGCCAGGGCGAGCTTCTCGTAGAACCAGGTCATGTCCCGTCCCTCCTGGGCCTCCGCCCGCCCCGCGCGCCGCCCGGTGCGACAATACCCGGGCGCGCGAACGGGTTCCCACGGCCGTTTCCACGCCGATTCCTACGCCTCCGCCCACGCCGTGTCGCCACATTGGTCCGCGACGGCCGCGACGCGCACCGCGTCGGGCTCGGTCTTCGCCACCCCGCGGGCGGGGCGGAGCCGTAACATTCGCCCAGCGGAGGTAACGCCATGAGCCCATCCATGGCCGCGGCCCGGCAGAGCCGAGCACCGGAGATCGATTTCGCCGCCATCAAGACGCGCCAGCAGGGCGCCTGGTCCTCGGGCGACTATGCGGTGGTCGGCACGACCCTGCAGATCGTCGGGGAATCGCTCTGCGAGACCCTCGACCTGCGGGCGGGCCAGAAAGTGCTCGACGTCGCGGCCGGCAACGGCAACGTCTCGCTCGCGGCGGCTCGCCGCTGGTGCGACGTGACGTCCACCGACTACGTGCCGGCGCTGCTGGCGCGCGGGCGCGAGCGCGCCGCCGCCGAAGGCCTCGCGATCGACTTCCGCGAGGCCGACGCCGAGAACCTGCCCTTCGCGGATGCGAGCTTCGACGCGGTCGTCTCCACCTTCGGCGTGATGTTCACGCCGGACCAGGAACGCGCCGCCGCCGAGATGATCCGGGTCTGCCGGCCCGGGGGCAAGATCGGGCTCGCCAACTGGACGCCCGACGGCTTCATCGGCCAGCTGTTCAAGACGATCGGCGCACACCTGCCGCCGCCCGCCGGCGTGCGCTCGCCGTCGCTGTGGGGCACGCGCGCCCGGCTCGTGGAGCTGTTCGGACCGCACGCCTCCGCGATCGTCGCGGAGCCGCGCCGCTTCGTGTTCCGCTATCACTCGCCGGTGCACTGGCTGGACATCTTCAAGACCTATTACGGCCCGGTGCTGAAGGCCTTCGCGGCGCTCGACCTCTCGGCGCAGGCCGCGCTCACGGCCGACCTCATGGCGCTGGTCGGGCGGTTCAACCGGGCGAACGACGGCTACATGGCGGCGCCGAGCGAGTATCTCGAGGTCGTCATCACGCGCCGCTGACGGCGGCAATCGGCGCCCGCGCGCAGGAATCCATCCCCGGATCCGGTGCCCGGATCAAGCGAAGCGCGCGCGGGCGCGCGCCTTCGCGGCCTCGACCGCGCGGTCGCGCGCCGGACTCGCTGTGTGCAGCGAATCGATGAGCCGGCGCGCCGCCGCCGCGACCTCGTCGACGGCGCGGTCGAACGCCGGCTCGTTGGCCTTCGACGGCTGATTGAACCCGCTCAGCTTGCGCACGAACTGCAGCGCGGAGGCGCGGATCTCGTCGTCGGTCGCCGGCGGCGCGAAGTTGAACAGCGTGCGGATGTTGCGGCACATCGCGGGACTCCCATGCTTGCGGGGGTCAGGATAGGTTGGATCCGCATGCGCGGCCAGCCCGCGGGCCCGCAAGGCCGCCCGACGGATTGCGTTTCCGGCCGGCCCGGCCGACAAGCCAGCGGGTCCGTCATGCCGGAGCAACCATGCCTCGTGTCATCTCGCTCGCCTATCTGACAAGCGCTCCCCTCGATCCGCCCGGGCAGATCGCGCTGGCGGCGCGGCTCGGCTATCAGGCGGTCGGCCTGCGCGTGCTGCCGGCGGTGCCGGGCGGACCGTGCAGCCCGCTGATCGAGGACCCGGCGCTCATGCGCGAGACCCGGACGCGCATCCGCGAGACCGGCGTTCCGGTGCTCGATATGGAAATCGTCCGAATCGGGCCGGACTTCCGCCGGGACGCCTTTCAGCCGTTCCTCGACGCGTGCAGCGCGGTCGGGGCGCGCGCGATCCTGGTGGCGGGTGACGATCCGGACGAGGCCCGCCTGACCGCGTCCTTCGCGGCCTTCTGCGCGGCGGCTGCGCGCCACGGCCTGACCGCCGACCTCGAGTTCATGCCGTGGACCAGGGTGCCGGACGCCCGGACCGCGCTGCGTATCGTCACCCGCGCGGGGCAGCCCAACGCGCGCCTGCTGGTCGATGCCCTGCATGCCGGGAGGTCGCGCACGACGCTCGCCGATCTGGCCGCGATTCCGCGCGAGCGGCTCGGCTATGCGCAGATCTGCGACGCGCCGGCGGGCATCCCCGAGAGCCAGGAGGCGCTGATCCGCGCCGCCCGCAGCGAGCGGCTCCTGCCCGGAGAGGGCGGCATCGACCTCGCCGGCATCTTCGCGCAGCTGCCGCGCGACCTGCCGATCAGCGTCGAGATCCCGAACGACGCGCGCAAGGCCGCGGTCGGCGTCGAGGCGTGGTCGCGCCAGGCTCTCGCAGCGACAAGGGATTTCCTCGCAAGCCACGACCGCGATTCGGCCTGACCCCACGGCCGGCGGTTCGTTCCGAGGACAAGGAAAAGTTGAGAGCGCACCCGCGCTGCTCGACATAGGCGAGCGGTTCGGAATCGCCGCCGGGCGGAAAATTCGTCGCACGGGTCTTGCCGATCCGGGGATCAAAAAAAATATCTTCCGCCGTCCTGCCCGTGCCCCTTCCTCGGCGCGCCCAGGATGGGGGTCGGAATCCGAAGCAGGACGAGAGGGACTGGTTTCGCGTCAATCCAGCTTGGGGATTTCGCCATGCATCGCTTCATCATCGGTGCCTTGACGGCTCCGCTCGCGCTTCTCGCCCCCGCGGCCCTGGCTCAGGACAAGCCGCGTGACGTCAAGGGGCTCTACCTCCTGACCGACTATCCGGCCGTCTCGGTACGGCCGGGCTCCACCTCCTCCCTCGGTCTCAAGCTGCAGAACTACGGGTCTCCGCCCGAGCGCCTGGCTCTCGAAGTCGGCGGCGTGCCGGCCGGCTGGACCGCGACGCTGCTCGGCGGCGGTCAACCCGTCGCGGCCGCCATGCCGGCGACCGACGGGAGCGTCTCGCTGCAGTTGCGCCTGGACATTCCGGCCGGGACCGACACCGGCACACATACGCTCACGGTCAATGCGGAGGGACAGAACACCCGCGCCAGCCTTCCGATCGCGGTGACGCTCGCCAAGGAGCTGCCCGCCAAGCTCAAGGTGGATTCGAAGCTGCCCGCGCTGCGCGGCAGCGCGAAGTCGAGCTTCGAGTATCAGCTGACGATCAAGAACGACAGCGGCCGTAACCTGCTGGTGAGCTTCTCGGCGAATGCACCGCGGAATTTCGACACGTCGTTCACCGAGGCCTACGGCTCCCAGGAGCTGAGCTCGATACCGATCGAGGCGGGCCAGTCGAAGGACATCAAGCTCAAGGTGCGCCCGCCGTCCACGGTTGGCGCCGGCACCTATCCGGTTTCGGTGCGGGTCACGGCCGAGGACGCCACCGCCACCGCGGAGGTGGCCCTGGAGATCGTCGGCCAGCCGCAGCTGCGCCTGTCGGGACGTGACGGCCTGATGAGCGCGCGCGCCGAAGCCGGCGCGCAGAGCACGGTTGCGGTCATCGTGTCCAACTCCGGCAGCGCCCCGGCCGAGGAGATCGAGCTGAGCGCCTCGGCGCCGAACGGCTGGAAGGTCGAGTTCGAGCCCAAGACCGTCGACCGGCTCGCGCCCGGCGCACACAAGGAGGTGCAGGCCCAGCTCACGCCGGTCGGCAAGGCGCTGGCGGGCGACTACATGATGACGGTGCGCGCCAATTCGCGCAGCGAGAATGCCTCCGCCGACTTCCGCGTCACGGTCTCGACCTCGACGCTGTGGGGCGTCGCCGGCGCCGGAATCATCGGCGCGGCCCTGCTCGCCATGGTGGGCGCCGTTGCGAGGTTCGGACGGCGATGAGCGCGCATGTCATCGCGGCGCGCGATCTCACCAAACGCTACGGCGGTGCCATCGCGGTCAATGGCATCAGTTTCGCCGTGGAGAAGGGCGAGATCTTCGGGCTTCTGGGACCGAACGGCGCCGGCAAGACCACCACAATCCTGATGATGCTCGGGCTGACCGAGGTCTCGGGAGGAGAGATCCGGGTTCTCGGTCACGATCCGGCCCGCGATCCCTTGGCCGTGAAGCGGCGTGTCGGCTACCTGCCGGACACGGTCGGCTTCTACGACAACCTGACCGCCCGCGAGAACCTGGCCTATACGGCCCGGCTGATCGGCTTTCCGCCGGCGGACCGGCGGGAGCGCATCGAGGACGCGCTCGCCCGCGTGCGCCTGACGGAGGTCGCCGACAAGCGGGTCGCGACCTTCTCGCGCGGCATGCGCCAGCGCCTCGGTCTCGCCGAGATCCTGATGAAGGGCGCCGAGATCGCGATCCTCGACGAGCCGACCTCGGGCCTCGATCCGCAATCGACGGACGAGTTCCTGCAGATGATCCGCGCGCTCAAGGCGGAAGGCGTCACGGTGCTGCTGTCCTCGCACCTGCTCGACCGGGTGCAACGGGTGTGCGACCGCGTCGCGCTGTTCCAGTCCGGACGCATCGCTCTGATGGGCAGCGTCGCCGAGCTCGGGCGCGAAGTGCTGGGCGGCGGCTTCGCGGTGGAGATCGAGGCGGAAGGCGCGGGGCTCGAGCTGCGGCTCGGCGGCATCGAAGGGGTGAGCCGCGTCGAGCGGATCGGCCCCGACCGATATCGCCTGCTCGCCGGCCGGGACGTACGGCCCGAGGCCGCCCGCGCAGTCGTGAACGGCGGCGGCCAGCTCAGGCGGCTCTCGGTCGAGGGGCCGAGCCTCGAGGCGATCTATGCAGGCTTCTTCCAGCGTCAGAGCGAGCCCGGGGAGGTGCGCGATGCGGCGTGAAGGATCACCCTGGCGGGGGCTCTCGGCCGTGACGATGAAGGAGCTCGCCGATCATCTCTCGAGCGCGCGCATGCGCGTGCTCGAGCTGCTGGTGCTGTTGACCGCGCTCGCCGCGCTCTACGGCGCCATCCGGCAGGTGCGCGACACGACCGCCGAGGACCCGTTCGTGTTCCTCAGACTGTTCACCTCGGCGAGCGGGCAGCTGCCGTCCTTCATGTCGATCCTGGGCTTCCTGATCCCGCTGATGGCGATCGGGCTCGGCTTCGACGCGATCAATGGCGAGTACAACAGGCGCACACTCTCGCGCATCCTGGCGCAGCCGATCTATCGCGACGCGCTGCTGCTCGGCAAATTCCTCGCCGGGCTGATCACGCTCGCGATCAGCCTGTCGGGCCTGTGGCTGCTGGTGATCGGCCTCGGCCTGATCATGCTCGGCGTGCCGCCGGGCACCGAGGAGATCGCGCGGGCGCTCGCGGTGCTGGTGATCGCGATCGCCTATGCGGGCGTCTGGCTCGCGGCCGCGATGCTGTTCTCGGTCGTGTTCCGCTCGCCTGCGACCGCGGCACTGACCACCCTCGGCATCTGGCTGTTCCTCGCCGTGCTGTGGCCGCTGCTGGCGCCGGCGATCGCCTCCGCGATCGCGCCGCCGGACCTGCGGGCGATGCTCACCGGACAGCCCGGCATCGCGATGCTGGAGTGGCAGCAGGCACTGCTGCGGCTCTCGCCCAGCCAGCTGTTCACCGAGGCGATGGTGGCGCTGTTCAATCCGAGCACGCGGGCGCTCGGCACCATCTTCCTCAGCCAGTTGCACGGCGCGGTGATCGGCGCTCCGCTGCCGCTCGGCCAGAGCCTGCTGATCGCCTGGCCGCAGACGGTCGGGTTGGTGGCGGCCAGCATCGTGCTGTTCGTGATCGGCTATGTGTGCTTCCAGCGCCAGGAGGTGCGCGCCTGATCTGCGCGCTACGGCCCGAGGTGCGGCTCACGCAACGAGTGCGCATTCCGTTTCGATCGGACGGAGTGCGCACTCGTCCCTGGTCTGATCCGGTCGGATTTTTCCGTGCTGGACCGGTGTCCACTCGGTCGGAATGCGCCCTGCGAGACTCGTCGGCGGGCCTCGCTTCGCGTCGTGAGCGCTATTCGGAGGATGGATGGTCCTTCCTGGCGCGGCTGCGGCGGGCATCGCGGATGCTGACCAGGTTCGGCGGCGGCTCGCCTTGCTGCGCCCGCGCCAGGACTGCGGCCACGGCGCGGCTGAGGTCGGAGAGCTGGTAGGGCTTGCGCAGCACCACGAAGTCGTGGGCGCCCTCGGCGGCGGCCTGGCTGTATCCCGTGGCCAGCAGGATCGGAAGCGCCGGATGACGCGCGCGGATGCTGCGCGCCAGCGCGAGGCCATCGGTCGGACCCGCCATGACGATGTCGCTGAAGACCAGATCGAATACGCCTTCGTCCAGCGCCTTCAGGGCGGCATCGGCCCCGCCGGCCGCCGTGACCCGGTAGCCGAGCTCCTCCAGCAGCGACGCGGTCGCCTCCGCGACCTCCGGGTTGTCCTCGACCAGCAGGACGGAGCCGCCGGTCATCGCCGGCATCTCCTCTTCGCGCTCCGCCCGCAACGGCAAGGCATCGACGCGCGGGAGAAAGAGGGTCACGCGGGTGCCGCGCCCCACCTGGCTCGCGATCACGACGGTGCCGCCCGACTGGTGCGCGAAGCCGTGGACCTGAGAGAGGCCGAGCCCGGTGCCTTTGTCGGTCTGCTTGGTCGTGAAGAAAGGATCGAAGACCCTGGCGAGAATGTCCTCCGGGATGCCGCAGCCCGTGTCCGCGACGGTCACCGCCACGAAGTCGCCCTCCAGCCGCTCGGCGGTGTCTTCGGGACGAAGATGGACATTCTCGGCCGAGATGCTGATGACGCCGTCGCGTGACCCGGCATCCCGTGCGTTGACCACGAGGTTCACGAGCGCGAGCTCGAGCTCGTTCAGGTCCACCTCGACGGGCCAGACGACCGGCGGCACTGCGGTGACCAGCCGGGCCGCCGTACCGATCGAGCTCGCCAGCATGGTGCGGATGGCCTCGATGGTCTCGTCGAGGCTCACGACCACCGGATTGAGGCTCTGGCGGCGCGAGAAGGTGAGCAGCTGCCGGGTCAGCGACTCGCCGCGCTTGGCCGCGAGCTCGATCGCCTCGGCGGCGCGCAGCCCCTTCGGGTCGCCAGCCAGCAGCTTCTTGACGATGCGGGCATGGCCGCTGACGATCATCAGGAGATTGTTGAAGTCGTGCGCCACGCCGCCCGTGAGCTGCCCGAGGGCTTCCATCTTCTGCGCCCGCGCCAGCTGCGTCTGCGTCTCCTGGAGGGCCTTCTGCGCCTCGCGGCGCTCCGAGATGTCGCGCGTGATCTTGGCGAAGCCGATGAGCCCGCCCTGCTCGTCGTGAACCGCGTCGATGATGACATGGGCCCAGAACAGGCCGCCATCCTTGCGCACGCGCCATCCTTCCGCCTCGGCGCGCCCTTCCCGTTCGGCCAGATGGAGCATGCGCGCCGGAAGGCCGGCGGCGCGGTCCGCCTCGGTGTAGAAGCGGGAGAAGTGCTGGCCCAGCACCTCGTCGGCCATGTAGCCCTTGATGCGCTCGGCGCCGACGTTCCAGTTGGTGATGATGCCGTTCGGATCCAGCATGTAGAGCGCGTAGTCGGTCACGCCGTTCACCAGCAGCCGGAACTGCCGCTCGCTCTCGCGCAAGGCATCCTGGGCGCGCTGGCGCTCCGTGATGTCGCGGGTGATCTTGGCGAAGCCGATCAGCTCGCCGTCGTCGTCGCGGACGGCGTCGATCGTGACGGAGGCCCAGAAGCGGCTGCCGTCCTTGCGTAACCGCCAGCCCTCCGCCTCGTAGCGGCCGCTGCGTCGCGCGAGGTCGAGCGCGCGCGCCGGAAGGCCGGCCGCGCGATCCTCCTTGACGTAGAAGCGGCTGAAATGCTGGCCGACGATCTCCCGGCTGGCATAGCCCTTGATGCGCTCGGCGCCCGCGTTCCAGTTGGTGATCACGCCGCTCGGATCGATCATGTAGATCGCGTAGTCGATCACGCCGTTGACCAGCAGCCGGAAGCGCCGCTCGCTCTCGGCCAGGGCCTCGTGCGCGGCACGGCGCTCGGTCATGTCGCGCGTGATCTTGGCGAAGCCGATCAGCTCACCCGCGGAATCGCGGATCGCCTGGGCGACGCTGGTCGCCCAGAAGCGGCTGCCGTCCTTGCGGACACGCCAGCCCTCGCTTTCGAAGCGTCCGGTCTCCCGGGTCTCCTGCAGGATGCGGTGCGGCAGGCCCGCGGCCTGGTCCTCGGGCGTGAAGAAGCGGGAGAAATGCTGGCCGACGATCTCGTTCGGCCGATAGCCCTCGAGCTGCTCCGCCCCCTTGTTCCAAGTGCTCACGAAGCCGTCCAGGTCGAGCATGTAGATCGCGTAGTCGGAGACCGCCTCGACCAGCAGCAGCATGCGCTCTGCGTCGCTCATGGACGCAACGGGCCGGATCAGGGGCTTCGACGGGACTGGAGGATCCGCGGACACAGACCTTCTGCTTTCGGTGAACGCGCGGACCCTATCACGGCGCGCAGTGCGATTGTATAGTTGGCGCTCGACGTCGCTTTCGCTCGCATGTAGCTGCGATCGGACGGCCATACCCGGAACCAGAACGCCCAGGATGCACCTCAGTTCCAGGACCCTGCTGTCGGGAGACAGTCCGTACGGGGCGGCCGCGAGCGGCGAGCCCGAGGATGCCGGACGCGTCAACGATCCGCCCGGTTCGACCCAGTTCGAGCCGGGGGACCTGCCCTACCGGGTGGAGCTTTGGGACGAAGCCCGCATGTCGGTCGAGCAGGTCCTCGCGGTCACGGCCAACGGGAGCATCGGCTATGCGGCGTTCTACGCGGCCACCCGGGAGTTCCCGGATCGCTACATTTCGTTGCGTCACAAGGACAGCATCATTTCCCGGTGGAACGGGCCCGGACATTGACGCCGGACTTCCGGGGCGCTGAGGCGCGGGGAGCGCGCGATGGCGGAGCACGAGCGGGAGAGGTCCAGTGTCGCGCGGCTCGACAGGACGCCGCCGCCCGAGCAGCAGCTTCCCTATCGCATCGAGCTCTGGGACCAGGCCGGCGAGAACGTCGAGCGGACGCTGGCGCGCGCGCTGAACGCACCTCTCGCACGCGCGATCTTCAAGGCCGTGCTGGCGGAGCATCCGGCCCGCCGCATCACGATCCGGAACGGCACGCGCATCGTCGCGGATTCCCGCGATGGCGCGGAACGCGGCTGACGTTCCGATTCACGCATTCCTCCGCCGGCGCCCGGCGAACCCACGGAGACGCGCCATGATCGATGCGGCCATGAAGGCGCTGAACCAAATGGTCTCGCCGTCGTTCCGGTCGTTGCTGCTGCGCTGCATCGGGCTCGCCGTCGTCATCCTGGCCGTGCTCGGCATCGGACTCTCTTGGTCGATCGCCTGGCTGACCGCGGAAGGCGGCACCTGGGCGCAGGGCGCGCTCGGATCGGGGTGGCAGACGCCGATCACGGTGCTCGCGTGGATCCTCGCCATCGTGGCGGGGCTCGGCCTCGTGGTGGGCGCGGTGTTCCTGATGCCGGCGGTGACGGCACTCGTCGGCAGCCTCTTCACCGACGAGATCGCCGACCACGTGGAGCGCACGCACTATCCGGCGGAGGCGCCCGGGACCGCGCTGCCGATCGCGCGCGCCGTGGTCGAGGGCATCAAGACCGGCGCGCTCGCACTGCTGGTCTATCTCTGCGCCGTGCCGTTCCTGCTGCTCGCCGGGCTCGGGCTGGTGGTGTTCTTCCTCGCCAATGCCTGGCTGCTCGGACGGGAATACTTCCTGCTCGCGGCCATGCGGTTCCATCCCGTGGAGGAGGCGAAGGCGCTGCGGCGCGTGCATGCGCGCCGCATCTTCCTCGCGGGCCTGTTCATCGCGGCGTTCGTCTCGATCCCGATCGTCAACCTCGCGACCCCGCTGTTCGGCACGGCCTTCATGGTGCACGTCCACAAACGGTTGGCGGGCGGACCGCGAAGGGAGTTGATCGAGCCGGTCCGGTAGGCCGGGGCACCCCTACGGCGTCGGCCCCGCGCTCTTCCCGGGCCAGCGGCAGAGGTCGTTGATCAGGCATCTCTCGCACAGCGGCTTGCGGGCGATGCAGGTGTAGCGGCCGTGCAGGATCAGCCAGTGGTGGGCGTGGCGCTTGTAGGGCTCGGGCACCACCGTCTCGAGCGCCATCTCGACCTCGAAAGGCGTGAGGCCGGGCGCGAGCCCGGTGCGGTTGCCGACGCGGAAAATGTGGGTGTCGACCGCGATGGTGGGCTCGCCGAAGGCGATGTTGAGCACCACATTGGCGGTCTTGCGCCCGACGCCCGGCAGCGCTTCCAGCGCCGCGCGGTCACGCGGCACCTCGCCGCCGTGCTCGGCGACGAGGCGGCGCGAGAGCTCGATGACGTTCTTCGCCTTGTTGCGGTAGAGGCCGATGGTCTTGATGGCATCGCGCAGCCGCTCCTCGCCGAGGGTGAGCATCTTCGCCGGGGTGTCGACTTGCGCGAACAGCGGCCGGGTCGCCTTGTTGACGCCCGCATCGGTCGCCTGGGCCGAGAGCACGACCGCGACCAGGAGGGTGTAGGGATTGACGTGCGCGAGCTCGCCCTTCGGCTCGGGATCGGCGACGCGGAAGCGGCGGAACGCCTCCTCGACCTCCGCGGCGCTCCAAGGCCGGGGCGGCCGCGCCCCGGGCGCCTTCGGCCGGCGCGCCGGAATTCTGCCGGCGCGCGTCAGCTCGGCTGCCGGCGCGCGCCGGGGCGGCTTTTTCGGGGGGGTCGCCTTGCGGGCCATGGACCCCGTATAGTGGGACGAAATGAGTCCAGGCAACGTGTCGACCCGCGAGCCCACACTGTTTTCCGCCGTCATCACGCCGCATCGCTCGCTCGGCGGCACGGGCTTCGTCGTGGTGATGACGGCGGTTGCGGTGGTGAGCTTCGTCGGCGGCATGTTCTTCCTGCTGATCGGCGCCTGGCCGGTGTTCGGCTTCTTCGGCCTGGACGTGCTGCTGATCTGGTGGGCGTTCCGGGCCAACTACCGCGCGGCCGCGGCCTATGAGGAGGTCACCATGACGTCCTCGGAGCTCAGGGTGCGCAAGGTGAGCCACCGCGGCGAGGTTGCCGAATGGTCGCTCAACCCGCTCTGGGTCCGGCTCGACCGGGAAGGCGACGAGGAGTTCGGCCTGCGGCGCCTGTTCCTGGTGTCGCGCGGCCGGCGCCTCGCGGTCGCGAGCCATCTCGGCCCGGACGAGCGGGAGAGCTTCGCGGCCGCGCTGGCGGCCGCGCTCGGCGAGGCGCGGCGCGGCCCGACCCGCACGGCCCTGCCGTGATCCGGAAATCGGGTGGCCGGCGGCGGCCCGACCCCTACGCTGCGAGCGAGCCATGACCCTGGAGGACGCCATGCTCGCGCCGGACCGGATCGGCGAGCCGCTCGCGTCGGCGGCCGCGGACTACGACATCGTGCGGCGCGCGATCGCCTACATCTCGCAGAAGTGGCGCGACCAGCCCGAGGTGGAGGCGATCGCCCATGCGGCGGGCGTGACGGCGGACGAGCTGCACCAGCTGTTCCGGCGATGGGCGGGGCTGACGCCGAAGGCCTTCCTGCAGGCGATCACGCTCGACCATGCGCGGCGCATCCTGCGCGATTCGGCGAGCGTGCTCGACGCGTCCTACGAGGTCGGGCTGTCGGGGCCGGGGCGCCTGCACGACCTGTTCGTCACCCATGAGGCCATGTCGCCCGGCGAATGGAAGTCCGGCGGAGAAGGCGTGACCATCTCGTACGGCTTCCATCCCTCCCCGTTCGGCCTCGCGCTCGTGATGGTCACGGAGCGCGGGCTCGCGGGGCTCGCCTTCGCGGATCCGGGCGAGGAGCGCGCCGCGCTCGCCGACATGCGCGGCCGCTGGCCGCGGGCACAGTATGTCGAGGATGCAAGCCGAACCGCCGCGCTCGCGCGGCGCATCTTCGATTCGGCCGAATGGCGGCCGGACCGGCCCTTGCGCGTGGTGCTGATCGGCACGGACTTCGAGGTGCGGGTCTGGGAGACGCTGCTCGGCATCCCGCTCGGGCGCGCCACCACCTATTCGGACATCGCGGCGAAGCTCGGCAGTCCGAAGGCTTCGCGCGCGGTCGGCGCCGCGGTGGGGAAGAACCCGATCTCCTTCGTGGTGCCGTGCCATCGCGTGCTCGGCCGCTCCGGCGACATCACGGGCTATCACTGGGGACTGACCCGCAAGCGCGCGATGCTGGGATGGGAAGCAGGCCGGGTCGAGGCCGACTGACGCAGCCCCCTTGTTGACGGGCGCGCCGCGATCGCCCACATGTGACGCACACAACCGATGAACCCGAGGGTGGTCGACGGTTTCTGCCGCCGATTCAATGGCTTGCATGACAACACGTCCCGTGATGCTGGTGGTGCTGGACGGCTGGGGCTGTCGCGAGGAGGAAGCCGACAATGCGGTACGGCTGGCGCGCACGCCGGTGTTCGACCGGCTGTGGCGCAGCTGTCCGCATGCACGGCTCTTCACCTCGGGCAAGGACGTCGGCCTGCCGCACGGCCAGATGGGCAATTCCGAGGTCGGCCATCTCAATATCGGCGCCGGCCGGGTCGTGATGCAGGACCTGCCGCGCATCGGCGACGCGATCGCGACCGGCGAGATCGCGCGCGCGCCGGCGCTAATCACACTGGTCGAAAAGCTCAAGGCGAGCGGCGGCACCTGCCATCTCATGGGGCTGGTCTCGCCGGGCGGCGTGCATTCGCACCAGGACCACGGCGCAGCGCTCGCCCGCATCCTCGCGGCGGCCGGTGTGCCGACGGTGGTGCACGCCTTCACGGACGGCCGCGATACGCCACCGCAATCGGCCGGCGCGGACATCGCGCGACTCCAGGCAGCACTGCCCGCGAACGTGCCGATCGCCACCGTGAGCGGCCGCTACTATGCGATGGACCGCGACACGCGCTGGGAGCGCGTCGCCAAGGCCCATGCGGCGATCGCCGAGGCCGCCGGCCCCGGCTTCGCGGAAGCGGGCGCGGCGGTCGCGGATGCCTATGCGCACAAGGTGACGGACGAGTTCATCATGCCGGCCGTGATCGGCGGCTATCGCGGGATGCGCGACGGCGACGGCGTGCTGTGCTTCAACTTCCGCGCCGACCGGGTGCGCGAGATCCTGGCGGCACTGCTCGATCCGGAGTTCCCGGGCTTTGCGCGCAAGCGCGTGGTGCGCATCGCCGCCGCGGCCGGCATGACGCCCTACAGCGAGGCGCTCGACCATTTCATGGATGCGATCTTCCCGCCGCAGCCGCTCGACAACGTGCTGGGCAAGGTGGTGGCCGATGCCGGCCGCACGCAGCTGCGCATGGCCGAGACCGAGAAGTATCCGCACGTCACGTATTTCCTGAACGGCGGCGAGGAGCACTGCTATCCGGGCGAGGACCGCATCATGGTCCCCTCCCCGAAGGTCGCGACCTACGACCTCCGGCCCGAGATGTCGGCGCCGGAGCTGACCGACAAGGCCGTCGAAGCGATCCTGTCCGGCAAGTACGACCTGATCGTGCTGAACTATGCCAATCCCGACATGGTCGGGCATACCGGCGTGCTCGCCGCGGCGATCACGGCGGTGGAGACCGTCGATACGGGGCTTGGCCGTATCGCGGACGCGATCACGAAGACGGGCGGCGCGCTGCTGGTGACGGCGGACCACGGCAATTGCGAGCTGATGCGCGATCCCGTGACCGGCGGCCCGCACACGGCGCACACCACCAACCCGGTGCCGGTGCTGCTCATGGGGCGCGACGACGTCGCGTTGCGCGAGGGGCGGCTCTCGGATCTCGCGCCGACCCTGCTGGAACTGATGGGGCTGAAGCAGCCGCCGGAAATGACGGGTGTTTCGCTGATCGCGACGACGGCCTGATACTCAAGGCCGCTTGCGCGCCGCCTTCTTCGGCCGTGCGTGCGCCCAGGCGGTCTCGAGCGCGCTCCCGAGCTCCGCATCGTTCAGCTTCGCGAGCGTCGCGGTGGTCCAGCCCTGGCGGCCCCAGGCATTCGGCACCGGGGCGAAGGCCTCCGGCGCCAGCAGGCACTTGAACTCCTGCTCGTCGGGCGTGAACTTGAAATTGGCGGTCCGGCCGTCGGCCGCGAGCGTCACGTAGATGCGCGCCACCTTGAAGGCGGCGCGGTCGAAATGCGGCGCCTCGGTGGTGCCGTCGAGCGCGAGGGCGAGCCGGCGCAGGTCCTTGCCGGTGGCCATCAGAAGCCGCCGAGCCCCAGCACGTCGGCCATGGAGTAGAGGCCGGGCGGGCGGCCCTTGGCCCAGAGCGCGGCCTTGACGGCGCCGCGGGCGAAGATCATGCGGTCCTCGGCCTTGTGGGCGAGCTCGATGCGCTCGGCGGGACCCGCGAAGATCACGCTGTGCTCGCCCACCACGGTGCCGCCGCGCAGCGTCGCAAAGCCGATGTCGCCGGCGCAGCGGGCGCCGGTGTGGCCGTCGCGCACGCGCACGGAGCGCTGCGCGAGATCGATGCCGCGGCCTTCGGCCGCCGCCTGGCCGAGCAGCAATGCGGTGCCCGAGGGGGCGTCGATCTTCTTGTTGTGGTGCATCTCGAGGATCTCGATGTCGAACTCCTCGTCGAGGGTCCTGGCGACGCGACGCGCCAGGGCGGCGAGCAGGTTGACGCCGAGACTCATGTTGCCGGACTTCACGATCGCGGTGCGCCGGGCCGCGGCCGCGAGCAGCTTCTCGTGCTCGGGCGCGAAGCCCGTGGTGCCGATGACGTGCACGATGCGGGCTTCGGCCGCGATCTCGGCGAGCGCGAGGCTCGCGGCCGGAATCGTGAAGTCGAGGATGGCGTCGCCATCGCTCGCGAGGGGCGCCGGGTCGGCCGCGACCGCGATCCCGTTGGCGCCGAGGCCCGCCAGCTCGCCGGCGTCACGCCCGATCGCGGCGGAGCCCGGCGCGTCGAAGGCGCCGGCGAGGACGACCCCCTCGATGCCGGCGATCGCCTTGACGAGGGTGCGCCCCATGCGCCCGCCGGCGCCGGCCACGATCAGTCGCATCTCGGCCATGGCTCAGGTCCTCCCCGGGCGACCGATGTAGCGCCCGCCCAGCGCCTTGATAAGCGCGATTCCGGAATGGATCGACCAACGACACGAAAGCGTCACGGCTGCGGACCGTCATAGCCCTCGATGATCATGATGTCTCCGTCCGAATAGGGAAGGCGCAGCGCGAGCGCCTTCTGGTATTCGGGCGAATGGTAGCAGGCGAGCGCGGTCTCGTAGTCCTTGAACTCGATCACCACGTTGCGCGCGCGGCTGCGGCCTTCCGGCGCCTCGAACTTGCCGCCGCGCACCAGGAACCTGGCGCCGTACTTGCGGAACGGCTCGGCATTGGCCGCGATATAGCCCTTGTAGCCTTCTGGGTCCTTCACATCGACATGACCGATCCAATAGCCCTTGGACATCTGCTCCTCCTTCAGCTTGCGGCCGCCGCGATCTCGGCGACGATCGCCTCGGCCGCGGCGCTCGGATCCGCCGCCGCGACGATCGGACGGCCGACCACGAGATGATCGACGCCGTCGCGGATCGCCTGCGCGGGCGTGGTGATGCGCTTCTGGTCGCCGGGGTCGGCGCCCGCGGGCCGCACGCCGGGCGTCACCAGCAGGGTCTCGCGCGCAAGGATGCGGCGCAAGGCGCCCGCCTCCTCGGGGGAGCAGACGATGCCGGCGACGCCGATCTCCTGCGCCTTGCGGGACTTGGCGGCCACCAGCTCTTTCACGGTCCCGGCATAGCCGGCCTCGGCCGCATCGGCGTCGTCATAGGAGGTGAGCACCGTCACGGCGAGGATCTGCAGGCCGGAGCCGCGGCTCGCCGCGACGGCGGCCCGCATGGTCTGCGGATAGGCATGGACCGTGAGGAAGGCGACGCCCATGCGCGCCACGTTCTCGACGCCGCGCGCGACCGTGTTGCCGATGTCGTGCAGCTTCATGTCGAGGAACACGCGCTTGCCCGCGGCCGCGAGCGCGGCCGCGAAGGGCAGCCCCCGCTCGAAGGCGAGCTGGTAGCCGATCTTGTAGAACGTCACGGCGTCGTCGAGCCGCTCCACCAGGGCCTCGGCCTCGCGCACGGTGGGAAGGTCGAGGGCGACGATGAGGCGGTCACGAGGCGCGAGCGTCGCCATGCGGGCTCCGGTATGCGTCATCCGTTCTCGCGCCTGATCCTGGCGGAAAACCGGTAACCACTTGTCGCGGATCCTGCGCCGAAGGAATTGGCAGGAATTGCGCGCCGCACGTCAATACGGGACGCGCAGGGACGGTCAGGCAGCGAAGCGCGGATCGGTGCGATAGCTCCAGACCCGCGCGGGCGGCAGGTTGAGCCAGATGCGCTCCGAGGCTTCCACGTGCACGTCGGCGAAGCGCGGAATCGGCGGCACCACCGAATAGGTGAACTGCACATAGGGGGCGCCGGGGCGCAGCAGGTCGAGGGCCTCGCGCAGGAGCCGCAGACGCGTGCGGATCGGCTTGGTGACCAGCGGCAGGCCGGACACGATGGCGGCCGCCGGCTCCTCGAGCTCGTCCTCGAGCAGCCGCCTGAGACGATAGGCATCGCCCTGCACGACGGTCGCGGCCGGGAAGCGGGCGCGCAGCAGCTGGCAGAAGGCGGGATTGAACTCGACCAGCACGAGGCGGGCCGGATCGATGCCGCGACTCACCAGCGCCTCGGTGACCGGGCCGGTGCCGGGGCCGAGCTCGACGACGGGGCCGGGAATCGCCGGCTCGACGAAGCTCGCCATGGTGCGGGCGAGGATCCGGCTCGACGGCGTGACCGCACCGATGGCGAGCGGCTTCTCGATCCAGGAACGGATGAAGCGCACCTCGTCGTCGAGGCGGATGCCCTTCTTCTGCTCGAACCTGCGCAGGCCCTTCTCGATGTTCTGCTCCAGCTTCTGCTCGAAAAGCCTGATGCGTTTCTCGATCTTCTTCTCGAACACCTGGAGGGCCTGGAGCGGCGGCATTGCGAACACACCCGTCAGGACGGCGCGGCCGTCACGGAACCGTCATCGGTAGTCGGGACCCCGGCCGGGGTCAAGCGAATCTCAGCTGGTGCCGGTCCGGCTGCCGAGCCCGTCGAAGAACTCCTTGACCCGGCTGAAAAAGCCCGCGGATTCCGGATGGGTGTCCTGCGAGGACTGCTTCTCGAATTCCTGCAGCAGCTCGCGTTGCCGCTTGGTCAGGTTCTGCGGGGTCTCGACCACGACCTGGACGTACATGTCGCCGACCTCGCGCGAACGCAGCACCGGCATGCCCTTGCCTTGCAGCCGGAAGCGGCGGCCGGACTGGGTCCCTTCCGGCACCTTCACGCGGGTCTTGCCGCCGTCGATGGTCGGCACCTCGAAGCCGCCGCCGAGCGCGGCCGTGACCAGGGAGATCGGCACCCGACAGTGCAGGTCGGACCCGTCGCGCTGGAAGAACGGATGCGGGGCGAGCGAGAGGAAGATATAGAGATCGCCCGGCGGCCCTCCGCGCAGCCCGGCCTCGCCCTCGCCCGAAAGGCGGATGCGGGTGCCATCCTCGACGCCGGGCGGCACGTTGACGGACAGCGTGCGCTCGCGCGTGGTGCGGCCGGAGCCGCCACAGGACTTGCAGGGATCCTCGATCACCTGGCCGCGGCCCTGGCAGGCCGGGCAGGTGCGCTCCAGGGTGAAGAAGCCCTGGGCATGGCGGATCTTGCCGTGGCCGCCGCAGGTCGCGCAGGTCTTGGGCTTGGAGCCGGCCTTGGCGCCGGAGCCGGAGCAGGTCTCGCAGACCACGGCGGTCGGGATGCGGACTTGGGCGGTCTTGCCCGTGTAGGCATCGGCGAGGCTGATCTCCATGTTGTAGCGCAGATCGGCGCCGCGCTCGCGTCCAGTGCCGCGCGCGCGCCGCCCGCCCATGCCGAACAGGTCGTCGAAGATGTCCGAGAAGGTCGAGGCGAAGTCGGCGCCGAAGCCCGGCCCGGCCCCGCCGCCCTGCTCGAAGGCCGCATGGCCGAAGCGGTCGTAGGCAGCGCGCTTCTGGTCGTCCTTGAGGACGTCGTAGGCCTCGTTGATCTCCTTGAAACGCGCCTCGCTGGTCTGGTCGCCCGAGTTACGGTCCGGATGCCATTTCATCGCAAGCTTGCGATAGGCGGACTTGAGCTCCGCTTCGCTCGCCGCGCGCGACACGCCGAGAACCTCATAGTAGTCGCGCTTGGACATCCGCCCGCCCCCACGACCCCGAGACCGGGGGCCGCCTCCTGTCAGACACGATCATGGCCGGGCATAGCCCGGCCATGGATTGGGGTCGACCCCGATGCCGCCGGATGATGTGGGCAGTGCCGCATCGTACCGGACGCCGCGAGATCACGCGGACTTCTTCTTGTCGTCGTCGACCTCGGTGAACTCCGCGTCGACGACATCCTCCTTGCCGGCGCCACCGGCCCCAGCCTCGCCGCCGTCGCCGCCTTGGCCGCCGCCCGCCTCGTCCTTCTGCGCCTGGGCGTACATGGCCTCGCCCAGCTTCATGGAGGCCTGGGCGAGCGTGTTGGTCTTCGCCTTGATGGCCTCGGCGTCCTCGGATTTCACGGCTTCCTTGAGGTCCGCCATGGCGTTCTCGATCGCCCGCCGCTCGCCCTCGCCGACCTTGGCGCCGTGCTCGGCGAGCGCCTTCTCGGTGGCGTGGATCATGGCGTCGGCGTGGTTCTTGGCTTCGGCCAGTGCCTTGCGCTGCTTGTCCTCGGCCGCGTGCGCCTCCGCGTCCTTCACCATCTTCTCGATGTCGGCGTCGTTGAGACCGCCCGAGGCCTGGATGCGGATCTGCTGCTCCTTGCCGGTGGCCTTGTCCTTGGCCGAGACGTTGACGATGCCGTTGGCGTCGATGTCGAAGGTGACCTCGATCTGCGGCACGCCGCGCGGGGCCGGCGGAATGCCGACCAGATCGAACTGCGCCAGCAGCTTGTTGTCCGCCGCCATCTCGCGCTCGCCCTGGAACACGCGGATCGTGACCGCGGTCTGGTTGTCCTCGGCGGTCGAGAACACCTGGGTCTTCTTGGTCGGGATGGTGGTGTTGCGGTCGATGATGCGGGTGAACACGCCGCCCAGCGTCTCGATGCCGAGCGAGAGCGGGGTCACGTCGAGCAGCAGCACGTCCTTCACGTCGCCCTGCAGCACACCCGCCTGGATGGCGGCGCCGATGGCGACGACCTCGTCCGGGTTGACGCCCTTGTGGGGCTCCTTGCCGAAGAACTGTTTCACGGCCTCCTGCACCTTCGGCATGCGCGTCATGCCGCCGACCAGCACCACCTCGTCGATCTCGCCGGCCGAGATGCCGGCGTCCTTGAGCGCGAGCCGGCAGGGCTCGACGGTCCGCTGGATGAGATCGTCGACCAGCGCCTCGAACTTGGCGCGGGTGAGCTTCAGCGTCAGGTGCTTGGGACCGGTCGCGTCCGCCGTGATGAAGGGCAGGTTGATCTCGGTCTGCGTCGTGGAGGAGAGCTCGATCTTCGCCTTCTCGGCGGCCTCCTTGAGGCGCTGCAGCGCGAGCTTGTCGTGGCGC
This sequence comes from Bradyrhizobiaceae bacterium, assembly GCA_003105195.1. Lineage (GTDB taxonomy): Bacteria > Pseudomonadota > Alphaproteobacteria > Rhizobiales > Xanthobacteraceae > FEB-22. The sequence continues at coordinate 12,977 of PQAH01000068.1, read as the reverse complement.
AGGTCGATGCCCTGCTCCTTCTGGAACTCGTCGGCCAGGTAGCCGACCAGGCGCATGTCGAAGTCCTCGCCGCCCAGGAAGGTGTCGCCGTTGGTCGACTTCACCTCGAACACGCCGTCGCCGATCTCGAGGATCGAGATGTCGAAGGTGCCGCCGCCGAGGTCGTAGACCGCGATGGTGCCGGTCTTCTTCTTGTCGAGGCCATAGGCGAGCGCGGCCGCGGTCGGCTCGTTGATGATGCGCAGCACCTCGAGGCCGGCGATCTTGCCGGCGTCCTTGGTGGCTTGGCGCTGGGCGTCGTTGAAGTAGGCCGGGACCGTGATGACGGCCTGCTCGACCTTCTGACCGAGATAGGCCTCGGCGGTTTCCTTCATCTTCTGCAGGATGAAGGCCGAGATCTGGGAGGGCGAATACTGCTTGCCCTCGACCGAGACCCAGGCATCGCCGTTGGAGGCGCGCTCGATCTTGTAGGGAACGAGCTTCTTGTCCTTCTCGACGGTCGGGTCGTCGTAGCGCCGGCCGATCAGGCGCTTGACCGCGAAAATGGTGCGTTCCGGATTGGTCACGGCCTGCCGCTTGGCGGGCTGGCCGACGAGGCGCTCGCCCTCGTCCGCGAAGGCGACGATCGAGGGCGTCGTGCGCATGCCCTCGGCGTTCTCGATCACTTTCGGCGTCGTGCCTTCCATGACGGCGACGCAGGAATTGGTGGTGCCGAGGTCGATACCGATGACCTTGCCCATGTCGATCCTCTCTCTTTTCCGGCAGATCGGCCGGGCCTTGTCAGCGCCCGGAAAGGACCTTCGGCGGACACCCATGCCCGCGGACTGCCCCTGGCCCGATCCCCTAAGCGGTTTAACGACTTCGCCGCCCCCCGGCGGCGTTCATCGGTCATATAGGACAGGCCTTTGCGGCCGCAAGGCGGGGGCCGCGACTTTGCGGCGAGATCGCGACCGCCGGGGCGGCGGCCGGCCCTTTCAATTCGTCAAGAAATCCTTGATCGCCGCACCCGCCGGCACCCCCGTAGCCCGGGGCGGCCGGCCGCCGAGGCGAGCCGTGCCGGCCAGGGCGTCCGGGACCGGGTGGCTCGAGGCCCCGCGGATCGCTATCTCGTACAGGGACCGCTGGTGATGAAACGGCGCGGGATGCGTGATGGTGCGGAAGGCTCTGCCGCAAGGCCTGCGATGGCTGCCGGGGCTCCTCGACCCCGATGAACAGCTGGCGCTGCGCGACGCCATCCGCGCGGTCGTGCGCGCGGCGCCGCTGATCACCCCGTGCATGCCGCGCAGCGGCAGGCCGCTTTCGGTGCGCATGAGCAATTGCGGCCCGCTCGGCTGGGTCTCGGACGAGACCGGCTATCGCTACCAGCCGACGCATCCGGAGACCGGCGCGCCGTGGCCCGCAATGCCGCTACTGCTCCTCGACATCTGGGCGCGGCTGTCGGGCTATCCGCATCCGCCAGAGGCGTGCCTGATCAATTTCTACGGCCCGGGCGCGCGGCTCGGGCTGCACCAGGACCGGGACGAGCGGGACTTCGCGGCGCCCGTGGTCTCGGTGTCGCTCGGCGATACCTGCCGGTTCCGCGTCGGCGGCACGCGGCGCAGCGACCCGACGCAGTCGTTCCGCCTCGCCTCGGGGGACGTCGTCGTGCTCGGCGGGGAGAGCCGGCTCGCCTTCCACGGGGTCGACCGCGTGCTGACGGGCACGTCGCGCCTGCTGCCGCAGGGCGGCCGCCTCAATCTCACGCTCCGGCGCGTGAACCCGGCCTCGGAGGCCCCGTGAGCCGCAGGGCGGGCGGTTCGGGAGCCTGGGCGTGCCCGGGCAATAGGGTTCCGGACGCCCCGTCGTAATCCTGCCACGGTCGACACGGATGCCAGGCGCGTTCGGCCCGGCACGACACCGGAAAGGGAAATCGATGACCAGGATCGCACTGCTGCTCGGCGCCGGACTTCTGGCCGCGACGCTTGCGGGTACCGCCATTGCGGCCGAACCGGTGTTCCCGCTCAATTCGCGCCTCGGCCTGGTGCCACCCGCCGGCTTCGTCGCCAGCACCAAATTTCCGGGCTTCGAGAACCCCGAGGCCAATGCCGCGATCCTGCTGATCAGCCTGCCGGGCGAAGCCTTCAAGAACCTCGAATCCGGCTTCAATGCCGAGGCCCTGAAGCAGCGCGGCCTGACGGTCGAGACGCGCGAGCCGATCAAGCTCGCGGACGGCGAGGGCTTCGTGGTGAGCGGCATGCACGAGGCGGCCGGCGTGAAGCAGCGCGAGACCGTGATGGTGGCCACGGTCTCGGGCGTGACCGCGCTGGTGACGCTGCGGCTCTCCGAGGAGGCGCAGAAGGCCGGCGTCGAGGCGGCTGCCCGGCAGGCCCTCACGACGGTCGCCGTGCGCGAGACGATACCGGATGGCGAGAAGCTCGCGGTGCTCCCCTATCGGCTCGCGGATCTCGCGGGCTTCCGGATCATCGTCGGTGCCCGCGACGGCACCGCCGTCCTGACGGAGGGTCCCAAGGACCAGGCATCGCCGGTGGAGCAGCCTTTCTTCATCATTGGCGTGAAGTCCGGCGAGAGTCCGAAAGCCGAGGAGCGCGATACGTTCGCGCGCCGCATCTTCTCGGCGGCGCCGGGGATCAAGGACATCCGCTTCCTGAGCGCGGAGCCGTTGCGGATCGGCGGCCAGCAGGGCCACCAGATCGTCGCGGAAGCCAAGGACACGAAATCCGGAATCGACGTGATGGTCGTGCAGTGGCTGCGCTTCGGACCCGGCGCGCATATCCAGATGTTCGGCATCGCGCGCAAGGACGCGTGGGACGACGTCTATGCGCGCTTCCGCGGCATCCGCGACGGCGTCGAGATCCGGTGACCGACGCGCCGCAGGTTCAGCCGGCGGAGTCCGAATTTCCGGAGTTGTCGTTCGCCGGCGTCTCCGCCGACTCCGATGCCGCGGCGGGCGGCGCCTTCGGCCCGCCCTTGGAGACACCGACCAGGGCCGGGCGCAGCACGCGCTCGCCGATCGTGTAGCCGGACTGGACGACCTGCACGACCATTCCGGCCGGGACCGAGGGGTCCGGCACCTCGAACATGGCCTGATGCAGGTTGGGGTCGAACTTCTGGCCCTGGGGATCCAGCTTCCGGATGCCGTGCTTCTCGAGCACGTTGAGGAGCTCGCGCTCGGTGAGGTCGACGCCGTCGAGAAGCGCCTTGAGGCCGGCGTCCGCCTTGTCGCGGAGCTCGGCATCGAGCGCCTGCAGGGCGCGCCCCATATTGTCGGCGACACCGACGACGTCGCGCGCGAAATTGGCGATGCCGTAGAGGCGGGCGTCGGCGACCTCGCGCTCGGTGCGGCGGCGCAGGTTCTCCATCTCGGCGAGCGTGCGCAGCCAGCGGTCCTTGTGCTCGGCCGCCTCGCGGGCGAGCTCCGCCGTGGAATCGGCTTGCGGAGCGGCGGCCGTCTCCGCGGGCGTGGCTTGGTCGGCGCGGGCGGGTGTGTCGGCGCGGGCGGGTGTATCCGTCATCGCTGTTCCGTCCTGTCGGGTCGCGACTTGCTGCGCATGGCCCGAAGGCCGGGCCCGGTCCGGACCCATGCGCGGTGAGCTTTCGCCCCCGGATATCAGGGCTCTGGCGGAAAAATCAAGGTTCGGCGGGCCCGCTCCCGGGCCCCGCCTCAGCTCCCCAGCACCTTGCCGACCACGCGGGCCGTGTAGTCGACCATCGGGATGATGCGCGCGTAATTGAGCCGGGTCGGCCCGATCACGCCGACGATGCCGATGATGCGGCCGGAGCTGTCGCGATAGGGCGCAATGATGGTCGAGGAGCCCGACAGCGAGAACAGCTTGTTCTCCGAGCCGATGAAGATGCGCACCCCATCGGCGACCTCGGCGCGGCCGAGCAGGTCCACGACCCCGCGTTTGGTCTCGAGGTCGTCGAGCAGGAGGCGCACGCGCTCCAGATCCTCGAGCGCATGCAGGTCGTCGAGCAGGTTGGCGTGGCCGCGCACGATCAGTTGGCGCTCGTCGCGCTCGCCGCCCGACCAGGTCGCGAGCCCCGCCGCGATGATCTTCTGGGTGAGCTGGTCGACCTCGGCGCGACTCTCCTCGAGCGCGCGCTCGAGCTCGGCCTTGGCCTCGGCGAGCGTGCGACCGCGGACATGGGCATTGAGGAAGTTCGATGCCTCGATCAGCGCCGAGGTCGGCAGGCCGGCGGGCAGCGTGAAGATGCGGTTCTCCACATTGCCGTCCTCGGAGACCAGCACGGCCAGCGCGCGCTCGGGCTCGAGCCGCACGAACTCGATGTGCTTGAGCCGCAGGTTCTGCTTGGTGGCCAGCACCACGCCGGCCGCGCGGGTGAGGCCCGAGAGCAGGGCCGACGCCTCGGTGAGCACCGCCTCGACCGACTTGGCGGAGCCCGCGGCCGCGACCTGAGACTCGATGGCGCGCCGGTCGGTCTCGCCGAGATCGCCCACCTGCATCAGCGCGTCGACGAAGAAGCGCAGGCCGCGCTCGGTCGGCAGGCGGCCCGCGGAGGTATGCGGCGCATAGATCAGGCCGAGCTGCTCGAGATCCGCCATGACGTTGCGCACCGAGGCCGGCGACAGCGTCATCGGAATGATGCGCGACAGGTTGCGCGAGCCAACCGGCTCGCCGGTGGCGAGATAGCTCTCGACGATCTGCCGGAAGATCTCGCGCGAGCGCTCGTTGAGCTGGGCGAGGCCGGCCGGGCTGGTACCGGTCGTGACGTCCTGGGACACCGTTTCCCTCCACGGGCAAGATTTGTCCATCCGGAGGGCCGAGTTCAAGCCGGCAGATCAAGGCGCATTCCGCCTCGATCGAAGCGGAATGTGCCCAGGCTTCTCGCTCGAGACGCATTTTCTGCGCCGAACCGGTGTTCGTTTCGGTCGAACATGCGCTAGACCCGCCGCCCGAGCAGCGCGATGACGGTCACGGGGATCGCGAAGCCCAGCGCCGTCGCGATCAGGAGCAGCGTGCCGAGCTCGCCGTAGTCGCCGCGCCCCACGGGAAACAGCTGGTTGAAATACTTGGTCTGCAGCTGCCCGGCGACCAGAGCCATGTTCATCAGCGAGGCCATCAGCGCGAACCAGGTCGCCCGGCGGCCGGCCGGGGCGTAGAAGGCGATCAGGGTGAGCAGCGGGATCATGCTGAGCTGCGCGAAGGGCGAGCTGGTGGCGGCGTCGACCAGCGCGATGGTGCGCGCGCCGAAGCCGAACTGCTGCTCGGTCCAGCGGTGCAGGCCGTAGTAGAGGCCGATATTCGGCAGCGAGAGCAGGGTTCCGGCAACCGCGAGCCAGAACAGGGTCCATTTCACCGAATACTCGGTGAGCTGCTTGGAAAAGAGCCACATCGCGAGGATGGCGATGAAGGCCGCGGTCTGACGCAGGGTGCCGTAGAACGCCTCGTCGAACTTCAGCACGTCCAGGGTCCACCAGAAGTAGCCGTCGCCGACCGAGGGCGTCGCACGGAACGCGAAGATGATGAGGGTCGTGAACAGGATGGCGAGGCGCGTCTTGTGGTCGAGCTCGCGCGTCACGAAGACCAGCATGGTGCAGATCACCGCCATCGAGATCACGAAGATCAGCTCCTGGGCGTAGGGAACGCCGCCGAGCCCGAGGGCCGCCACCACGGCGCCGAAGCCGATGCCGCCGCCGAGGATGCGCCAGTCGATCGGGCGCGGCCTCGCCACCTCGGCACCGACCAGGAGGGCGCTCGCAACCGTGAACAGGGGAATGGCGAGGCCCATGAGGAACACGGTCTCGCGGTCGAACAGGCCGGCGAGCCAGCCCGACAGGCCCGCGACCGCGAGCAGGCCGCTCGAGAGCGCGAGCCGCCCGAGCACCTGCACCATGCCGAGCTCGGCGCGCACCACGTCGTCGGGCCGCGGGGCGCCCGAGGGGTCGACGCGCGACACCACCTCGGTCGACATGGCGTCCGCAACCACGTCCTGGACGACGGTGCCGACGACGATCAGCAGGGCGCCGAGCACGAAGAGCTGGTCGGGACGCGCGAAGGCGAGCCAGCCGCCGGCTGCGCCCGCCAGCGTGAGGAGCCCCGCGGCCATGCCGGCCGCGCCGATCAGCAGGTAGGACTTGCGCTGGGAGCCGAGGATCGGGACGCTGTCGACGAGCTCCCCGAACACCATCTTCACGGTCCAGGGCAAGGTCAGCCATACGCCGATGCCGGCGAGCTCCGCCGGCGTCAAGGTGAGGCTCTCCTTGACCCACATGTCGCGGCTGACGTCGACCAGGCCGAGCGCGCCATAGGCGAAATAGACCAGGATGAGCGGCAGATAGCTCGGGCGGAACGCCGCGATCGGGCGCAACAGGCTGGAGCGCGAATCCAAGCAAGACCCCGGGACGGCCACGGACGTCTCAGGCGTCGCACGGCGCGCGCCGCGGAGCAAGAATCCCTTGCCGGCCCCATCCCCGCCACTTACAAGCGTCGGCTACTCGATCGCATCGGACAAGGACATCGCAATGCGGCCCAGTCGCCGTCAGCCGGACGAGCTGCGCGCCATCTCGCTCGATCGCGCGGTCGTCAAGTATGCCGAGGGCTCTTGCTTCGTGAAGTTCGGCGATACCCATGTCCTGGTGACGGCGACGCTGGAGGAGCGATTGCCGCCCTGGCTCAAGGGGCAGGGCCGCGGCTGGGTGACGGCGGAATACGGCATGCTGCCGCGCGCGACCCTCGAGCGCACCCGGCGCGAGGCCTCGAGCGGACGCCAGGGCGGACGGACACTGGAGATCCAGCGGCTGATCGGACGTTCGCTGCGCTCGGTGACGGACCTGATCGCCCTGGGCGAGCGGCAGATCACCGTCGACTGCGACGTGATCCAGGCCGACGGCGGCACGCGCACCGCGGCGATCACGGGCGCCTGGGTGGCGCTGCACGACTGCCTCACCTGGATGAGGACCCGCGACATGCTCAAGAGCGATCCGCTGCGCGACCACGTGGCCGCCGTGTCGTGCGGCATCTCAAAGGGCGCGCCGCTGCTCGATCTCGACTACCCGGAGGACTCGGAGGCCGAGACCGACGGCAACTTCGTGATGACGGGTTCGGGCCGCCTGGTCGAGGTGCAGGCGACGGCCGAGAAGACGCCGTTCACCGAGGAGGAGCTGATCGCGCTGATCGCGCTCGCCCGCAAGGGCATCGCCAAGCTCGTGGACCTGCAGAAGCTCGCCGTGATGTGAGCTTCGCGCGTCGGGTCCCGCCATGCATCGCCAGATCACGGGCCGGCTGATCATCGCGACCCACAATCCCGGCAAGCTCAGGGAGATGCGCGAGCTGCTCGGGCGCCACGGCGTCGAAGCCGTGGCGGCCGGCGAGCTGCGGCTGCCGGAGCCGGAGGAGACCGGCGCCAGCTTTCGCGAGAACGCGCGCATCAAGGCGAGCGCGGCCGCGAGCGCGGCCGGCCTGCCGGCCTTCGCGGACGATTCGGGGCTCGCGGTGGACGCGCTCGACGGCGCGCCCGGCATCCATTCGGCGCGCTGGGCCGGAGAGAGCAAGGACTTCCGGCACGCCATGGAGAAGGTGGAAGGCATGCTGCGCGAGCGCGACGCCTTCACGCCGCAGCAGCGGCGCGCGCATTTCGTCTCGGCCCTGTGCGTGGCCTGGCCCGACGGCCACCTGGAGGAGTTCGAAGGGCGCGTCGACGGCACCCTGGTCTGGCCGCCGCGCGGGGAGCGCGGCTTCGGCTACGATCCCATGTTCCTGCCCGACGGATTCGCGCGCACCTTCGGCGAGATGACGGGCGAGGAGAAGCACGGGCTGCCGCCGCAGGGACGAGGCCTGTCGCACCGCGCCCGCGCCTTCCTGCTGCTCGCCGCGGCGTGCCTGCCGGAGAAGAAATTCTAGCGTGCGGGTGCGCATGCTCGCGGATCCGTGACGCGACTCGCGGAAAGTGCCATATGGGGCCCATGACGACTGCCTTCGACCCGGGATTCGGGGTGTACGTGCACTGGCCGTTCTGCCTGTCCAAGTGCCCCTATTGCGACTTCAACAGCCATGTGCGGCATGCCGGGATCGACGAGGCGCGGTTCGCGCGCGCCTTCGCGACCGAGATCGCGGCGACCGCAGCGCGCACGCCCGGCCGCGCCGTCTCGACGATCTTCTTCGGCGGCGGCACGCCCTCGCTGATGGCGCCCGCCACGGTGGGCGCGATCCTGGATGCGATCGCGGCGCACTGGACGGTGGCGCCGGATGTCGAGGTCACGCTCGAAGCCAACCCGACCAGCGTCGAGGCCGAGCGCTTTCGCGGCTACCGCGCGGCGGGCGTCAACCGGGTCTCGCTCGGCGTGCAGGCGCTCGACGACGATGCCTTGCGTGCCCTCGGCCGGCTGCACTCGGCGCGCGAGGCGCTCGCGGCCGTGGCGATGGCGCGCTCGGTCTTCGACCGCAGCTCGTTCGACCTGATCTATGCGCGGCCGGGCCAGACGGTCGCAGCATGGCGCGCCGAGCTCGCGCACGCGATCGCGGAAGCCGCCGAGCACCTCTCGCTCTATCAGCTCACCATCGAGCAGGAGACACCGTTCGCGGCGCTGCATGCGGCCGGCAAGCTTGCGATCCCGGACAACGACGCGGCGCGCGCGCTCTACGACGTGACCCAGGAGGTGTGCGAGGCGCACGGGCTGCCCGCCTACGAGGTCTCCAATCACGCGCGGCCCGGTTCCGAGTGCCGGCACAACCTCGTCTACTGGCGCTGCGGCGAATATGCGGGAATCGGTCCCGGCGCCCACGGACGGCTGGTGGTGGACGGACGGCGCCGCGCGACCGCGACCGAGAGGCGCCCCGAATCCTGGCTGATGCGCGTCGAAGCGAACGGGCACGGGCTGGTCAGCGACGAGCCGCTCGGCCGGAGCGAGCAGGCGGACGAGTTCCTGCTGATGGGGCTTCGCCTCGCGGAAGGTATCGACCTCGCGCGCTATGCGGCGCTATCGGGACAGAGTCTCGACACGCTGCGCGTCGCGACCTTGCGCAAGGAGGGTTTCATCGAGCTGACCCGGGACGGCCGGCTGCGCGTGACCCATGCGGGCTTTCCGATCCTCGATGCGGTGGTCGCGGATCTCGCGGCCTGAGATTCATCTGCGCGTGATCTCGTCCGAAAACCGGTGCCCACTTTTCGGGATCACGCGTCAGGTGCGCGTGATCTTGCCCGAAAACCGGTGCCCACTTTTCGGGATCACGCGTCGGTGCGCGTGATCTTGCCCGAAAACCGGTGCCCGCTTTTCGGGATCGCGCGTCAGGTGCCGGACGAGGTGAACGCCTTCGGAGCCGGGCTCACGACCTGGCCGCCGGAGGGCGTCACGCGCAGGACCGCGAGCCCGCGCTGATTGGTGCCGTCGGGGCGGAACCGGAAGATGCCGTCGACGCCCGAGAAGCCCGAGGCGTTGGTGAGGATCTCGTCCGAGAAGCGCTGCGCGCCTTGCGTCTTCACCAGGGCGGCGACCAGCGACACCGCGTCATAGGCGAGCGTCGCGGTGCGCACCGGGTCCTGCCCGTAACGCTGGCGATAGCGATTGGAGAAGCTGCGGAAGCCCGCGGCATCGGGCGCCGCGAACCAGCCGTTCTGCAGGCTCGCATCGCCATGAACGCGCGGATCGTCCCAGAGGCCGGTGCCGATCAGCTGCACGCGCTTCGGGTTGACGCCGCCGGCCACGAGCACCTGCACGACTTCGGGCACCGCATCGGCGCCGTCCGGAATGAACACCGCGTCGGCTTGGCGCGCCGCCTGGGCGATCCGCTGCACCGGGCCCTGCAGCTGGACCTTGTCGGGCGGATAGCGCTCGATGCCGACCACGCGGCCGCCCTTGCGTGCGACCGCCTGCCTGAACTCGGCTTCGACCACGGTCCCATAGGCATTGTCGGGAATCGCGGCTGCGAAGGACCGCTTGCCGCGCGCGAACGCGTAGTCGACGACGCGGTCGACGTCGGACTCGGGCAGGAAGCTCAAGAGATAGACGCCGCGCGCCGCCACATTGGTGTCGGTCGAGAACGCGATGATCGGAATGCCGCGCGGACGCGCCGCCTGGGCGGCGCCGGTCACCGAGACCGCGAACAACGGCCCGAGAATCACCTCGGCTCCTTCCGCGACCGCGGCCTGGGCAGCCAGCAGCGCTCCCTGCTGGGTCCCGCCATCGTCCTTCACGAGGAGCTGGATATTGGGGTTCTGGAACTCGGCGAGCGCCATGTCGGCGGCGTTGCGCATCGACTGCGCCACCACACCGGCATTGCCGGCGGCCGACAGGGGAAGAATGAGCCCSACCTTGACCTGRCCGGTGCCGATCTGGSTCGCGGGCGCGGWSGSCGARGGCTGCGGCGCGCCGCCGAAGAARTCGCCCGGGAACAGGCTGCCGCCGCTGCAGGCGCCGAGAAGCGCCGCCGCGGCGAGCGCCGCCGCCGTCGCGAAACGGCGCGAGACCCGCCGACGACGCCGCGTTTGCTGAGCGATTCGGGACACGGCGAGCCTCCCCCGGGGTACGCCACACTGCGGCGGCGCCAGTCCACGACCTTGGTGCATAATGTGAGTGAAGGTTAATTAAGTCAAAACCTTGAGCCGGGGGCTCGGGAGTGCAAGGCCATTATGGTTAACGCCTCGTCACGCGAGCGGCAGGCCGCCTTTCGCCTCGGGCTCTCGGCCGAGACCCGCGCGGCCGCCCTGCTCCTCGCCAAGGGCTACCGCATCGCGGCGCGGCGCTGGAAAAGTCCGGTCGGCGAGATCGACATCGTGGCGCGGCGCGGCGACCTGCTGGTGTTCGTCGAGGTGAAGGCGCGCGCGCGGCTCGACGAGGCGGCCGAGGCGGTCACGCCGCGCCAGCGCCGTCGCATCGTCGCGGCCGCGGCCGCCTGGCTCGCGCGCCATCCCGGCGACGCGGCGCGGCCGATGCGTTTCGACGTCGTGCTGGTCGCGCCGTGGCGCCTGCCGCGTCACCTCCCCGCGGCCTTCGACGCCGGGCCGTGATCGGGGCGTCGGTGCAGGATCCCTTGCCGAAGACCGGATCCCCGCTTTTCGGGATCATGCGCTGCGGAGCCGCTGGAAGAAGTCGTCGACCTGGGCGCGCACGCGCTGGGCGGCGGTGCCGAGATCGCCGGCGACGCTCTTCACATTGGCGGCGTTGGCGCGCGTCTCGGTTGCGGCTTCGCTCACCTGCTTGACGTCGCTCGCGGTCTCGCGCGTGCGGTGCGAGGCGGTCTCGGCACTGCGCGCGATCTCGCGCGTGGCGGCGCCCTGTTCGGTCACGGCCGCCGCGATCGCGGAGGTGATCTCGCCGACCTCGCGAATGGTGCTCTGGATGTTGGCGATGGCGTTCACCGAACGCTCCGTCGCCTGCTGCATGCCCGAGATCTGAGCCGTGATCTCCTCGGTCGCCTTGGCGGTCTGGCCGGCGAGCGCCTTGACCTCCTGGGCGACCACCGCGAAGCCCTTGCCGGCCTCGCCGGCGCGCGCCGCCTCGATGGTGGCATTGAGGGCGAGCAGGTTGGTCTGCTCGGCGACCGCCGTGATCAGCTTGACGACGTCGCCGATGCGCTTGGCCGCATCGTCGAGGGCCTTGATCTCGCTGTTGGTGCGCTCCGCTTCGCCCACCGCCTTGCCGGCGATCTGGCTCGACTGCGCGACCTGCCGGTCGATCTCCATCACGGAGGCGGACAGCTCCTCGGCGGCCGAGGCGATGTCGCGCACATTGGAGGACGCCTCCGCGGAAGCCTGCGCGGCGCCTTCGGTCCGGCTCGCGGCCTGGTCCGAAGCCGCCGAGAGCTGCACGGAGGCCTTCAGCATCTCGTCCGAGATGCGGCCGAGCTCGGCCAGCGTCGCCTCGACGTCGCCGTTGAAGCGGTTGATCTCCTCGGCGACCTTCTCCTCGCGCCGGGCGCGCGTTTCGGCGTCGCTGCGCACCGTGCGGTTCAGATCCTCGTTGCGCTGCATGGCGTCCTGGAAGACCGTGATGGACCGCGCCAGGGCGCCGATCTCGTCGCCGCGCTCGCCATAGGGAATCCTCACGTCCATGGCGCCGCCCGCCACCTGCTCGGTGATGCGCGTGATGTCGCCCAGCGGCCGGGTCACCGAACGCCAGATGATGAAAGCACCGACCGCCGCGAGGCCGAGGGCGGCGAGCGCCAGCACGCTCAGGATCCAGATGGTCGTGCGCATGTTGCTCTGCAGCTCGGCATAGATGCGCTTGGTGCGCGCATCGTAGACGGCGGCGAGACCCTCGAGATCCTTGTTCAGCGCCGTGCGGACGCTGCGGTTGGCTTCGTTGTCGCCCCATTCGCGGCCCTTGGCAGGGCTCACTTCGCTGCCGAGACGGGCGAGCTCCTTGCGGAACTCGATGAACTTCTCGATCCGCTGGGAGAATTCGGCAAACTGCTGCGCGTCGTCGGCGCGCACGTTGCGGCGCCAGTCCTCCACGACCTTGGCGATGCGCTCGTTGAACTTGAGCAGCAGGCCCCCGAAACGCCTGGCCGCCGTGGTGTCGGGCGACATGTAGACGCCGCGCGATTCCATGACGACGGCGTAGATCAGGCCGTTCACGCGCTCCACGTTCTGGGTGCCGACCAGGGAGGTCTCGTACTCGGCGGTCATCGCCGCATGGTGCCGGGCATTCATCACCGCGACGCCGGCCAGCGCGAGGGTCGCGGTGGCGAGGAGGGCAAAGATGGCATAGAGCTTGGCAGCGATCGAAAGCTTCGGCATCGTCGGGGACTTTCTCGTTTATCCAGAGGTTTTCCGTAAATTGCTGGCGCTTGGTTAAGCTTCGGTAATCGCGGAAACTTCCTCGAAGAAAAATGGCAGACCGATGCCGATGGTGCTCACGGTTGCGGTGCAGATGGACCCGATCGAGCGGATAAACATCCGCGGCGATTCGACTTTCGCGCTCCTGCTGGAGGCGCAGGCGCGCGGCCATTCGCTCGCCTACTACACCCCGGCCGAGCTCGCGATGCGCGAGGGCCGGGTGTTCGCGACGGTCCGCTCGC